>CANHIJ010000124.1 GCA_947460575.1 Verrucomicrobiales bacterium
CGCGCTAGCACCCCTGCCGGGGTGCGGATGGTGCGAAAACGGGGAATCCGGTGGTGTCGCTCCGCTCAACCACCGGCTACCGGCTGAGATGCCTCCGGCATCAGGATGTCAACGGTTTCATGCTGGGATGTCTCTGGCATGGCCGCTGGGCGTGTCCACCATTCACGATTTGGTAGGGGCATGTGACAACGAAAGGATTTCACCCAATCGGTGAGCCTCCTCGGGAGGAAACATCGGTTGGTTCCCCGTCCTCATCCAAAAAATAGGCCGCATGGGCGCGTTTCGACTCCCAGGTTTGAGTTAAAACGCGGGCGCAGCGCGCCAAGGGCGCGGCCTACGCCCCCCCAGGCCAGCAGCCGGGGTACTGGGGCCAAAAAAGAAAACCGAGCCCTGAAGGGGCGGCCTAATCGACGGGACATAGCGGACTATTCGAGCAAAGAATCAGCACCACCGATGTGGAGCAGGGCGTCCTCGCGGCTACGGCGGGATCGCTATTGGCGGCGCCATTTCCCAGGCTATTGGCGTCATGATGCTTCCATAGGTCAGGTCATGGACGTGCGGTGGTGCGGGGATTACGCGCAGCGCGCATTTTTTGTGAACAAAAAAAAAGGGGAACCGCGCGAGCGGCTCCCCTTTTTCTGAATGGTATTGATTACCGGCGGCGGCGGGCCATCAGGCCGAGCAGGGAACCGACGGCCAAGAAGGCGGCGGTTGGCTCAGGGACCTGCACTGCGGCGAGCTTGTAGGCCGTAGCCGTGGCGCCGCCCGTGTACGAGGCGGTGGCGTTGGCGTTGCCCACTTCGAAGGTGCCGAAGGCGTTGGCGAAGCTGCCCATGCTCACGGACACGGCGGTGGCCTGGTCCTTGAAGGTGGTTGCGGAACCGAACACGCCCTGAGGCGCGGTTGGGGAAGCAGCACCGGAGTAAACCCAAATATAAACCGCTTTGTCAGCGAAGAAGCTGTCGGGCTGAGGGGAAGCGACGTCGTTGCCGCCAGCGATGTTGCTGCGCTGGATGCGGCCAGTGTTGGCGCCGGTGACGTTGTCGGTGCCGCTGCCCGCTGCGATCTTACCAAACTCCTGGAAGGAAGCGGCGAGGTCGGCAAAGGTGGCGTTGGCGGCTGGCGTGGCCGTGAAGGTGCCGAGGCGCACGGTGGAGCCATCGGGGATCAAGCCGCCCACTGGAGGAGCAACGGTGAACTGAGGACCGGTCGTGGGGTTACCCGACAAGTTGATGGTTACAGCGGCCTGGCTGGAGGCCAAGAGGGTCGCGCTAGCGACAAATGCGACTAGATATTTGATCATGAGTGGATTTGATTAAGCAGTGGTAGGGGGATCAGGGAGCGATGGCCACAGCAGGAGCGATCCAGTTGTAGGAAGACGCAGGGGCTTTGTGGATCACGTATGCAGCAGTGCCTTCTTTGAGCACCTTGGTGTCGGCGGCGTTGAAGTCGATGTCATTCCAGCTGGCGTCGAAGAAGTGGCTGATACCAGTAGGGCTGACGTCGAACAGGAAGGCTTCGTCGGCGGTGCCGGCGTCGCCGCCGCTGGTCAAGCCAACTCCATTGGAATTGCTCGCCCCGCGGAGACCGGAGGAAGCCAAGGTGTAGCCGACCGCGGAAGGAACGGAGACCACGTTGGCGCCGGTGGCGACCTGGATCATGGACTTGCCGGTCTTGACGTAGCCGGTGAAGACGAAGGACTTGGGAGTCGCGGTTTTGCGCTGCACCAAGAGGCCCTGGCCTGGCTCGATGGGCTTGGCGGCGGCGGCATTGAAGTCGAGATCGCTCCAACCGGTGCCGTCGTAGAATACTTCGGTGGTCTGGGCGGGGTTGCCGCCGGGCTCGATGAAGAAGACTTCGTCGGCGGTGCCGGCGTCGCCGCCGGGCTGGAGGCCCGCGCTGTTGGTGGCGCCGAAGAAATCGGAGACGGTGACATGCTTGCGGATCTTCACGGCGGAAGTTCCGTTGGCGATGAAGGAAGTCATGTTGTCGGCAACCGTAATTTCGGAAGCGGTGTTGCCGGTGATGTTGGTCCAGGCACCTTCGCCGGCTCCATTGGTCACTTCGACCCAGTATCCGCTGGCGAAAGCGCCGGCGGTGAGAGGAGTGCCAGAGAAGCTGAGGGTAGTGGCGGAAGAGGCGGACACCACACCAGCGAACTCAGTCTTATTGACCAGGGTTGGGGAGATCGCGCTGTAACCACTCGTGGAAGGGTTCAGAGTGATCGTGATGTAACCGACGGGATCAGTCACGGCGGATTGAGCGCGGGCTCCGACAAGGGCTGCCAGGGAGGCGAGGCCAACGAGGAGGGGGAGTTTGTATTTCATGGGATGGAGGAGGTGAGTATTCTGGTAGGCTGGGGACAATTTAGTTGAGCTGATTGACGGTGTAAAGAATTTCTTCATTTTCGACTGATTTTTTTTAATGCGTGCAGGGGAGAGGGGTTAGCCGGAGCCAGAATGCTGAATTTGAGACACTTATCAATTCAATAAGCGATCTGCGCCGCCCCCTGAGGTTGAGCGAAGGGATGCTTTGGAGGCCAAATTGACTCAATCGAGGCGGGGCGAGTGGGTTTCAGGGAGGGCTGACAGTGTCGCGGATGCGCTTGAAGAGGCTTTTGCCGACGGGGCGGTGTCCGCTGGGGTAGCCGGCGGCGTCGAAGGGAATGTCCTTTTCATAGGTCGGGAGGAGGACATCGGAGGTATCGCGGTCTGGCTTGGCGAAATTTTCGGCTTCGGGCCCGATGACGGAGCGCTGGACTTCGCTGGTGTGGACGTCGATGAGGTCGTCGGCGGTGTCGATGATGCGGGGTTGGATCATGATGATCAACTCCTGGCGCTTGGCCTTATTGACGGTGGAGCCGAAGAGGTGTTTGATGATAGGGATCTTGGAGATGAAGGGGAGTCCGGCAATGGACTGGTCCTTGGATTCGGTGATGCTGCCGCCGATGGTGAAGATGGCGCCGTTGGGAACGGTGATTTTGTTGGTGAGGGACTGGGTGAGGATGTTGGGAATCTGGTTTCCGTTGATCAAAGTCGAGCCGGCCACGGTGTTATTTTGCTGGGCGACCTCGATGGTGATTTCGTTTTTCGAGTTGATGAGGGGACGGACTTCGAGGACGAGGTCGACGTCTTCGTATTCCACGTTGGAAGTGACCGAGGTGGTGCCGCCGGAGACGATGGAGGACTGCTGGTTGGCAGGGATGGGGACGCGGGTGCCGACAGAGATATTGGCGACTTCGTTATTGGCGGTGGCGACGTGGGGCTTGGAGAGGACCTTGAAGCGGGAAGTGCGCTCCAGGGCGGTCACGTAGGCGTTGAAGAGCTCGCCGACGGTCGCGTAGAGATTAAGGCCATCGGCGGCGGAAGTGAAACCGGAGACGGTGTCGAGGTTGGCGGGATCGAGGAAAGTCCTGCTACCGGTGGAAGAGTAGAGTCCGGCGATGCTGACATTTTGACCGGCGATTTGGACGTCTTCGACGCGGCGCAGGAGGTCGATGCCCGTGGTGATGTCGTCGCCAAGGGTGATTTGGGCGATGACGGCGTTGATGTGGACTTGGAGAGGGCGCTTGTCCATCTCCTTGATGAGTTCGGAAACGCGCTCGATGGACTCGGGGGGCCCGGTCACGAGAAGGGAATTCATGCGCGGGTCGGAGATCAGGAGAGTCTTGCCGACGACGGTGGAGCGCGGGAGGGCGTTGGTGGACTGGCGTGAACCCAGGCCGGCGCTGCTGCTGGAGCCGCCCCCGAAGCCGCCGCCGCCGCCGCCGCCAAAGCCGCCGCTGCGGTTGCCGCTCGTGCCGCCGCCGAAGGCGGAAGCCCCTCCATTGCCCGAAGCGCCGCCGAATCGAGAACCGCCGCCGAATTGATTTTGCCCTGCGGTGGCTCCGGTGCGCGGGGAGGCGCCTCCGGTCGCGCCGGCGCCGCCGCCGGCTTGGCCTGCTGCGCCCAAGCCCCGGGCCTCGAGGGAGGCGGCCGCGATGTCGAGAAATTCGTCGACGGGGATGTAGCGGAGCTGCTGGGTGAGGAGGTTTTTGACTTTGGAGGGCTGGTCGAATTCCTTGACGAGTTTTTTCAGGTAGTCGACGTGGACTTTGGGTCCGTTGATAAAGATGCGGTTGGTGCGGGGATCGGCTTTGACGATGACGGACTTTCCGTCGGGCATGATGCCGGTGGAGGTGCCGGGGCCGCCGGCGACGACAGGTTGGGGGGCGTTGGGGTTGTTGCCCGCGAGGGCGGCGGCGGCCAGCTGGGGGGCGACGGGCCGGAAGCCCGCGGAGCCGCCGGAGGAAGTGCTGGCGGCAGTCTGGGCCTGAAGAATGCCGTCGAGGAGGGCCTGGATGTCTTCAGCCGAGGCGCGCTCCAGATCGACAAATTCGTGGACTTGGGCCACCGGCTCGACGTCCACCTTGTCCTTAATCTTGATGAGAGTGCGGATGTTGGGAATCGAGCCCCGGACTAAGATAGCGTTGGCGGAGGGAACCGCGACGTAGGCGCCCCAGGTGTGGGTGGGCACGGCGGTGGCAAAGACCTGGGAGGCGTCGGCGGCGGTGAGGTAGTTGAGGCGGACCAGGTAATTGACGGGCTGGTCGGTTTCGGGCAATTCCTCGGCGCTCATGTAGATGGGCGCGCCGTCGATGGGGCCCTCCAGGAGGGGCGGCTTACCGGTGATGGCGATAATTTTGTCGATGCCCGGCTTGTAGGTTTGCAGGCTGAAGCCCTGGATGAGGAGGGAGGCCTTGATGAAATCGACGCCTTCGTCGATGGTCATCTTCCGATTGGGATTTTGCACCACGACCACGTTGCCGGTGAGGCCGAGGTCGCGGATGACGTGGCGGTTGGAAATGCGCTCGTATTCTTGGACGACGTCTTCGATGGGGCTACCGGTGAAAGCGAGGAGGAAGTCGTTAGGGTCTTCTGGGGGCGGGGTGGGGGCCTTGAAGGGCGCCGCACCTGGCTCACCGGGGGCGGCGGCGGCCCCGGCACTAGCAGCTCCGGCTGCGGCTGGGGGGACTGGGGCCTTGGTGGTCCCGGGGTTATTGGGGAGGGTGACGGGGCGGCGCGGAGTCCGACCGGGGCCGGCCGCGGGGGTGGCCGCGGGCCGCGCCGCGGCGGGGCGCGCCGACGGAGTTGGGGGCACGGCGGCTGGAGCGGGCACGGCGGCTGGAGCCGGGGCGGCGACCTCGGAGGGGGCGGCCACAGCGGCCGCGGGCTCGGCAGGAGCCGCGGGCTCAGTGGGGGCCGGAGCAGCTGGAGCGGCCTCGGGAGGCGGGGCAACGGGGGCGCTATTTTGGGCCAGGAGGCGAGCGCGGAGGGCGGGCGAGAGATTGGCGGGCAGCTCGATGGCGTCTCCGGCGACGGCGGTCGACAGGAGAGGGACCATCGCCAGCGAGAGGCGGCAGAGGGCGAGAGGGAAAGCGGAGCGGAGCATGGCGGAGGCAGAAAAGGATGAGGAAATGGAGTAGCGGGACATGTTCCGCGGAGGGCGGAAGCTGGAGCGCGGGAGGTGGCCGGGAGGTCTGGTTTAGGGGGAAGGGTTGGGTAGGACGACGCGCCGACGGGATGGGGGTCCTCCGTTGGCGGGGGGTTGGAGAGTGGCGGCAGGGAGCGCGGCGGGGTTGACTGCGGGAGCCACCTGCCCGGGGTTGGCGTTGACCAGGGCGTTGACCTGCTGTTGGGGATTGTTGGGCGAGGCGCCGGGCTGGTTGGGGAGGTTGACGGCATTAGCAACTGGCGCGGCCGACGCGGCGGCGCGGCTGGGCTGGCCGGGAATGAACGCTTGGGGAGCCTGATAGGCCTGAGCGGGGCGCGCTCCGGGTTGGCCGGGGACGGCGGGGCGGGCACCGGGCTGGCCGGGCTTGCCGCCGGGAGGGGCCGCTCCCGCCATGGCGCCGCCGCCCGCGCCGCCACTCATGCTAGAAAGGGCCTTGGGATCGAAGGCGAGTTCCTTTTGGGTGCCGTCTTTCTCAATGAGGGCGGTGGTGGTCGAGAGGGTGCGGCCCCGATTGACCTTGACGACGTGAAACCCGCTTTTGTTTTCCTTTTCGGACCCGCTAGAGAGGACGGTGAGGCGCTCTTGGGTTTTGCTGTTCATGAGGTAAACCGTGACCCGGCTGCCACTCCCGGCGAACCCCGCGAGGACGAAGTCGGCGAAGGGGTCGGCGGTTTCCTGGGCGGGGGGCTTGGCGAGTTCGAATTCAAAGGGGCTCTTGCCGCGCATTTTTTGGTAGCGGTCGATGCTGTAGGAAGCGGGCGCGAAGGATTCCTGGTCCGCCACTTCGGCGGCGGGGGGTTCGGCCGCGGTGAGGTCGGCTTCGGGGGGCTTGGCCGCCGGGGTCTCGGTCGGCTCGGGCTTCGGGGTGCTCGGCTGAGCCCGCAGTGGGGAGAGGGGCAGCGCGGCGAGGAGGGCGATGAAAACGCGCGGGGAAAGGCCGCGAAGGAGAGGGGGGGATTTCATGGCTCGGGGGGATCTGCGGGGGTCGGACCGGAGGCGGTTCATGGGGTCGGCGGGGCCAGAAAGGCGGGGCGAGGTCAGGGGGCTTTGACTGCGGCGGGGGCGCTTTGTTCAGGGGCGGCGGGCGCGGGAGGAACCTCGGCGGGAGGAGCGGGCGCCGGGGAAGCGGCGGGGACCGCGGCGGCGGCCGGTTCTCGAACCGGAGCCGGTTCTGGGGCGGCGGGGGCGGCTTCTGGAACGAGCGCCGCTTCTGGGGCCAGCAGGGCTTCGCTGGAGGGCGGCGCGTTTTGGGGCGACCACCATTTTTCGATTTCGAGGGTGCAGACGACGTCGGCGGCTTCATCGGTGCTGCCTTCCTTTTTTTGCGATTTGAGGCGCAGGGAGGGGACGAAGCGAAACTCTTTGGGTTGCTGGAGGCGGTAGATGAACTCTAGCACGCTGTCCCAAGGGCCGGAAATTTCGGCCTGATAGCGGGACTTGTGGAAGAGCGGCTCCAGCTTGACGGGCATCGGTTGGTTTTTGCGGACCTCGAGGTTGAGGTCGGCAGCTTCCTTTTGGATGAATTGGTCGAGGTAGGTTTCGCGGGTGGCCTCGTCGGCGTATTCCTGGAGGTGTTGGTCGAGGAAGGCGCGCTTGAGTTCGGCTTCGGC
Organism: Verrucomicrobiales bacterium; assembly: GCA_947460575.1. GTDB lineage: Bacteria > Verrucomicrobiota > Verrucomicrobiia > Verrucomicrobiales > V1-33 > CAIZWU01. Next base: position 7,104 of record CANHIJ010000124.1, read on the forward strand.
GGCTTTGCCCTTCCACATTTCGAGTTCGCGGGCGCGGGACTCGAGGGTGATGCGCTGGCGCTCGAGCACGACGTTGCGCTTCTTCAACCAGCTGAAGCCCAGGAGGTTGAGGAGGAGAAAGCCGGCCACCCCGAAGGCGGTCAGGAGGCGCTTTTCACTGGGTTTCAGCGGAGTCATTTTTGGTAATGCCGACGATGTCGAAGGGAACCTTGCCGTCCTTGGGGGCTTGGGCTTTGTAGTTCCAGGTGAAGTTTTGCAGGGCGGGATTGCCCTTTACTTTGGTGGCGTAGACGATGGCTGCCTGGGTGTTGCTGTTGGCGGCCTCGCCCTTGATGGTGATTTGCGAGAGTTTGAGTTCCCCTTGGTTTTTGTCGATTTCAAAGCCGGTGATGCGGACGCCGGGGGTGGCGGTTTCGTAGAGGGAGCTGAGGCATTGGAAGAGCCACTCCACGGGGTATTGATCAAAGGTGATGGCGGAATCGGCGAGGTCGGCCTGCTGCACGGTGGCTTGGACGCTGCCGTAGCGGCTCTCCAAGCCCGCGACCTGCGACTTAAGGACGTCGATTTTCCGCTTCTCAAGAAAATGCCGCAGGGCGAGGAAGCCAGGGAGCACGAGGTAGGCCAAGGCGCAAAGGGCGGCGATTTTTTGAATGCGGGCGGCCCGGGCGGCCCGGATTTTGCCCTGGGCGACGGAAACCGGCTCGAGAGCGGAGACCCGGGACCCGGGGCGCGGGGCGGGTTGCGGGCTGCGCAGCACGCGGGCCCCGAAGATCTCGCGCAGTTGGGCTTCGGCGGCGGGATCGACGGGATCGACCCACAGCACCACCGACTCCAGCGCCACCACGAGGCCCTGGGTGTACAGCGGCATGAGGAGCTGCTCAATTTCCTGCACCACCTGCGGAGTAAGGGCGGAGGCGCTCAGGGCGTGGAAGTAAATTGGGTGCTCGCGCCGGGTGACGGCGAAGACGAGGCGCCCGAGTTCCTTCCAGATGACCAGGGAGTCGTCGGGGAGGTCGTAAAGATAGGGGCTGAGCTCAAAGCGCTGGGGGGCCTCCCGCGGGAGGTCGTCTGCCAGGGCCGGGTTCAAGACCGCGGCGCAAACCAGGGTTTGGTGCTCCTCGCGGTCGGCCACGCGCCAATCCGTCAGGCAGCCAACCGGGGCGTCGGGCTTGAGGCCCTGCTTTTCGAGTTGGATTTCGACGAGGGACTGGAGCAAATCGGGATCCCCCGTGGCCGCCCGGATGGGGACCGCAAAAGTGCTGCTAACGGGGAAGGCGAAAAGGGTCGCGGCCTTGAAGGAGGCGGGGCCGACGGCGGCATCTGCGCCCGGCACGCGCTGCCACCCGGAGGGTGACGGCTTCCAAAGCTCCCAGGCGTCGGGGCCTGGAAGACAAAGCGTCGTGGTGGTATCTGGTGAGGAAGGTTTCAGGGGAATGAGCGGGGTGAGGCTTGGAAGGAGGTCAGCTGCCGGGTCGGCACCAGAACCGTGGCGCTTAAATGTCGCTTAGAAAAACTATTGGAAAAGGGGGACTTCTTCGCGGGCGAGAATTTGGGGGGTGCCCTGGGTGCGGTTGCGGACAATTAGGACAACGCGTTTCCGATAATCGTTCACGGTGGCGACACTTTCTATGTGCACCGTGGCGTCGTTGAGGCCAAAATGGGCCTGCACGTCGGGATCCGAGCCGTCCAAATTCAAGGCGTCGTATGCTTGCTGGAGGTCCTGAAGCTTGACGTCGTCCTCGGTAAACTCCACGCCATCTGGCCCCCAGCGGACGTCGTGGACGAATTCCGTGGCATCCTTGAGGGCCGGTTCCCAGTCGGTCGCGGGATCGGCGCTGGCCTGGCTGGTGATGATGCCCAGGGCGATGACCTTGGGCTCGGCGGCGTTGAGGTCGAGACGACCTCCCGAATAAATCGTAAAAAAGTCGCGCCAATCGGGCACCTGGGCCGCCACCTGGTCAAAACCGGGCACCAGGAGCAATTCGTCCAAGCTGTAAAAGGGGCGGTCGAAGGGATATCCCGCAAAGCCGAGGGCCTCGTAGTCCTCGCGCTCCATGCCGTGCAGCTGGGTTTGCTCGTCGCTGTCGACCCAGTCCAGCAGCGTGTCGGTGAGGGCGCTGGCGGCGTCTTTTTCTACCCCCCAGAGCTCAAAGGCGCGCTCGAAGAAGGTGCGGTCGCCCGCCTGGAGCAGGCGGTTGAGGTTAAACCGACCTCCTTCGCCGCGGATGGTGACGCTGAAGGACTCCCCCTCGGCGACGGTCTGATTGAGCAAGGCGACATCGGTGTCCTTGACGGCGGGATTGCAGGCGATGTTGAGTCCCATTTCGGCCAACTGCCGGGCCCGGAAGGCCTTTTTTTGGGAAATCGTGATGTCCATGTCGTGGGAAATCACCCGGATGGTCGAGTAGATCAACAGGCTGAGCATGGAGATCAGCCACATCACCAGCAGCAGGGCAGACCCGCGCTGGCGGGCCCGGCGGGAGGCGCCGAAGCGCCGCGGACTTGGATAAAGGGGTTTCACAGGGGAGCAGAAAAAGAGTTGATGCGCCGATCAGGGGCGCGTTTTTCAAAAGAGAACCGCGCAGGGGGCGGGGGGGCTTCAAAACCAAGGCCCTCAGCGGCCGGGGCCGCCGCCTCGGCTTCCACCGCCGCCCCCAAAGCCGCCACCGCCGCCCCGGCCGCCGCCGCCCCCTCCAAACCCGCCCCGCCCCGGGGGGGCTCCAAAATTGCGCGCCCCGCCGCCCCCACCGCCGCCGCCGCCGCGAGGCCGATTCCCCCGCGGGCCGCCGCCTGGTCCACCGGGGCCACCTGGCCCGGTAGGGCGATCGGCCCCTGGGGGCGGGCCGCCTGGTCCGCCCAGCGGAGGTCCCTGAAGCGGGGCCCCGCCCGCGCCGGCCCCACGGGCCCCTTGGGCCAGGGTTTGGGGATTGACCATCTGGGGAATCCAGAACACCAGGCGCACCGGGTCTTGGCCGTCGAGGTAGGTCAGGGTCATTTCCACAAAGGATGGCCGCTGCGTCTGGGTGCGCAGCCACTCTTCCTCCCATTCCTGGGTGCTGTCGTTAAAAAAGCGCCAGTTGAGCGTTAGGATGCCCTCCATCAGGTTCAGCTTGGCCAAAACCTTGCGCTCGTCCAGTTTGTCCGCCTCGTAATCGGCGCTTTGCTCCTCATCCAGATAGATCAGCGAGGCCTGCAGCCCCACCCCGGAGTCCGCCCGGGCGGTGCGAAAAATCACGCTGTTTGATCCCGCCGGCACCCCCGGCCACGTGAAGGCCAGGGGGAAATCCGTAAAAGCCACGTCGCTCAGCCCGGACTGAGGGCCGCCCACCGGCAGCAGCACCACTTTGGCATTGCCCGGCAAGGCCTCAAAATTCCGCCGCAGCAGCTCGCAAAAGCTGTGCATGCGCATCGTCTTGCCCTGCCGCTCGGTCACCTCCTTGCTGACCTCCATGGCCCCGCGCTGCACCGAAAAAATCCCGCCCGTGAGAATCCCAAAAAGCGCTAGCCCTAAGAGGACTTCGATCAGGGTAAAGCCGCGGCTTAAACTGGAGCTGGGGCCTCTCATAATATTAGGGAGCCCCCGCGGGGGCCGGGGCCGCCGCGGCTCCCGTCTGGGTTTGGTAAAGCTTGGCGTAGCGGTAGGTGTCGGCCATCATTTCGCCCTTGGTGCCGAAGTTGTCGTACTCCGCCCTCACGATGACGTGAAACATGTCCTGGAGCGCTTGGCCGTCGGCGTTCTCCAACTTGTCCAACTTGACGATCTCGGTGCGGGTGATGACCCCCAGGTCGTCCGGGTCGGATTCAAAAACGCCCTCCTCCATGCGCTGAAGCTTGCTGTACTCCGTCAAAGTGGACTGCAGGCGCAGCAGCATCCGCAACTCCAACTGGCCCACCACCGCGGTCTGCGCCCCGATGGACAGCGCCCGCATCAGCCCCAGCGCCACCATGCCAAAAATCGCGATGGCCATGATCAACTCCATCAGGATCATGCCGCGCGGGCGGGATAAAGGTGGGCGCGTCATGGCGAAAAACGAGGTCGAGAAGGCGAGCGCCTAGCGCTCTCCGGCGTGTTGGAATTCCTCGCTGGACAGGGCCGCAGTGAGGGGGTCGAAGGAAACGGTGATGGTGGCAAAATCAGAGATGAAGCGAATATTGATCGGCTCACAGAGGCCGCTGTGCTCGAAAACCCACGCGTCAGGGCGCGCCACGTGCCACTCCGCTTCTCCCCAATGCCGCACTTCCATGCGGACCTCGGGGTCGATGCGGTAGACATCCACCCCGCTGCCCCGCTTCAGCTTGGCATCGACGTCCTTGAAGAGCTTGAGGTCCTCCTCGTGAACCGCCTGCTTGGGTTCGAGCACAAATTGATCCGGCAGCAGCTTGATCTGCCAGGCGCGCTGCTCCTCCATGGAGCGGGCCCAGGCCCGCTTGGCCATGATGCGCAACTCGTTGAGCGGCGCCCGCAGGTTGCGCTCGTCGTTCAAAGACCCTGCGGCAATCATGCTGCCCGAGGCGATCAAGCCGATGATGGCCAGCGCCACCAACATCTCCATCAACGTGAAGGCGCGGCGTTTCATGGATTAGGGGGAATGAAAAAGGCAGCGGAGCGGCGCCAGGCACCGCCGCCGGAGCGGATCAATCTGGGCTGGGCCAGTTGCCCACGTCGTCAGGCGTGTTTTCCAAGCCGTCCGGCCCCTTGGACCAGAGGTCGTACTTGTCACCGCCGCGCTTGGCCGGAAAGGTGTAGACTAAGGGGTTGCCCCAGGCGTCGGTGACCTCGTCTTCCGAGCGGACCAGGCCCGCGGTCTTCAGGGCCTGCAGGCCAGCGCTCTGGGTGGGCAATTTGCCGCTCTTTTGCGAGCTGTAGAGTTGAATTTGACCGCCCAAAATACCCAACTTGGTCTGGGTCTTGGTGACCTTGGCGCTGTCCATGATGCCGCTGTAAACGGCTGCGCCGCCCCCCATCAGGAGCCCAATAATAGCCAACACCAACAGGAGCTCCATCAAGGTGAAGCCGCGCCGACGCGAACGGGAGGAGAGGGGAGTGAGCAATTTCATGGGCAAGGTGCAGGGTATAAAGGTGAGCAATTCGTTGCGGTATTAGAACGCGGGAGCCCCCTGGCGTTCAATGCTGATTTTCCGCGCTCCCCGGCGCGCTCGGCCCCATCGGCGCCGCAGGCCGCCCCGCGGCAGATTCCCCCAAAATCGACTCAAACCCATTCGCCCCGGCCCCGGCC
>CANHIJ010000125.1 GCA_947460575.1 Verrucomicrobiales bacterium
CCCTCTCGGGAATGGGATCCGGTGGTGTCGCTTCGCTCAACCACCGGCTACCCGCTGGGATGCCTCCGGCATCATCCCGGGCTGCCTCTTGGTTCATATGCTGGGCTGCCTCCGCATCGCCGCCCGACGCCTCTAGCGGCCACGCTATGGGGGCTTTTGACCGCGCAAAGGGCTCACCCATTGGGTGAATCCCTTCCGTTGGCATATGCCCCTACCGAATCGTGAATGGTCGACACGCCCAGCGGCAATGCCAGCGACATTCCCGCCTGATGCCGGAGACAGCCCGACGCCGGCGACATCCTGATGCCGGAGGCATCTCAGCCGGTAGCCGGTGGTTGAGCGGAGCGACACCACCGGTTGCTCCGTTTTCGCATCATCCGCACCCCGGCAGGGGTGCCAGCGCTCCGCACCCCCAAAATACCCAACGCGCCAGGAGAAAGCCTAACACACCGAGACCTCGCGCTCGCGAATGAAGCTAGTCAACTCCCGTGTTTAGGTTCAAGGCTTCACCTCGCCCGGTGCGCCGCCCGGCCCCTCGCCCGCGGGCGGAACCTCGGGCGCAGCTTCTGCCGGGACCTCGGCGGGCGCGGCGCTCGGTTCCACGGCGCTCGGTTCCGCGGCGGTTGTTTCCGGTTGATCGACCTGGGCGGCCTCGCCGCGCTGCTCCGCGGGGATTTCCTCCGGATGGGTCTGGGACGCGGGGAACAAGTGGGCGTGCTCCCGCATGTACTGCTGGTATTCTTCATCGGCGGTGGGCTTGGCGGGATCGGGATGGTGCGGGTGCCCCTTCCACTGGTCTTCTGCAACGCTCGCATAGGGATCCTCATAGGGCCCCGCGGCGCGGTGCGCTTCCTCCGCCGCCTCGCTCCCCGGCCGGGCCGCCGCCACCTTGGCCACCCCAAACAGGGCCGCCCGGCGCGCCATGTCCCGCTCCGCCTCCGCCGCCTCCGCGAGGGCCGCTTTCTTCTCCGAAGCCACCGCCAGCCAGATGCAAATCTCGTACATCAAAATCATCGGGCCCGCCAGCAGCGACAGGGTGAAGATGTCCCCCGTCGGCGTCAATATCGCCCCCGCCGTGGTGATGATGATGATCGCCCAGGAGCGAGTCCGCCGCATCGTGGCCGAGGTCAACAGCTCCAGCTTGACCAAAATCATGACCACCACCGGCAGCTCAAAACTCACGCCAAAGATCAAACAAAAACTCGTCACAAAGGCGATGTAGCTCCCGATCCGCCAGCCGTCCCGGATGCCCAAGTCGTGCGAGTATTCGTGGAAAAACTCCAGGGCATTGGGAATCACGAAATAATACGCAAAAAATACCCCCGTCAAAAATAAGCCAAACCCGATCGCCAAAGCCGGCCACAGCAGGCGCCGCTCCCGCGGATTGAGCCCCGGCAAGATGAATTCTAGCAAAAAGTAAAAGAGCAGCGGAAAGGACACGATGACCCCTGCAAAGGTGGAGAGCTTCATCGACAACATGAAGGTCTCCGCGGGGGCGAAGGCCTCGGTCTCGATCACGGGCTTGAGCGCTTCCAAGCTAGACTGCGGACGCACCTTGAGGATGGCGCGCCCCGCCTCCAAAGCGCTAGGCTGCAGCGGCGGAGGCAGCAACTTCAGGGCCTCCTCCATGTAGCCGGGCTGCTCCGCCGGGGGCAAGAGGTCGGCGGTGTGGTATACTAACATGGCCTCGGCATAGGCTCGCAACCGGGCGTCGGGCACCGCCTTGCCGAGGAACAATTCCCGCCCCGCCCCCTCCAGCACCGAGGCCCCCCGGGCCGCGCCGTGCACTTGCTTCCACTGTTCCAAGTTCAAGCCCGGCGGCAAATTGCGTTCTTGGGCCGAAGCCAGGCCGGCTCGCTCCATGGGGTACTGCACCACCTTGAAAAACCAATCGTTGAAGACAAAGCACAGCGTCACCGACACTAGCAAGGTCGTCACGATGCGCATCAGCATTTTGCGCAAATCGTCGAGGTGCTCCAGAAACGGCTTCTCCTCGTCCTCCATCAAGACATTCCGTTTCCGCGACAACTTGTCGCGCATCTTCAGCATTGGAGCAAACCACATAGATTATTTTAGGAAAAAGGGGGGGGAGCATCGGGCGGCGCACTTCGGTCAGCGCACCGCCCGGGCGAAGCAAATAAGGACTCAGGGGGCCGCGGCTTTCGGCGGCTTTGCCTCCGCCGCGAGGCGCCGTTCCCAGGACGCCAATTCCCGGGCCACGTTGTTTGGCGAGGGCGCTCCGGTGGCCCGCCGCGCCGCCATGGCCTGCTCCAGGGTTAGCACCGCATAGACGTCCTCCCCGAAGAGCGGGCAGAGCCCGCGGTACACTTCCAGCGGAATGTCCGGAAAGGCCACTCCCTCAGCGAGGGCCAGCGCCGTCAGCTTCCCGATCACCTCGTGGGCCTCGCGGAAGGGCAAGCCCCGCAGCACCAGATAGTCCGCGAGGTCCGTGGCCAACAAAAACGGATCCGCCACCGCCGCCGCCACCGCCTGCTGATTGACCCGCAGCCCGAGCATCATCTCCGCGTAAACCTCCAAGGCCAGCTTGAGGGTGTCGAAGCTGTCAAAGAGCGGCTCCTTGTCCTCCTGCAAGTCTCTATTATACGTCAGGGGAAGCCCCTTTAAGACCGTCAGCAAGCTCATCAAATTCCCGTAGAGCCGCCCCGTCTTCCCCCGCGTCAGCTCCGCCACGTCCGGATTCTTCTTCTGCGGCATCAAGCTGCTCCCCGTGGTGTGGGCATCGCTCAAAGTGGCAAAGCCAAATTCCGCGGTGACCCACAATATCACGTCCTCACTCAGCCGCGACAGGTGCGTCCCGCACAGCGCCAGGGCCGCGCCCAACTCCACCGCGAAGTCCCGGTCCGACACCGCATCCATACTGTTGTGCGTCACCCCGGCAAAACCGAGGCGCTCCGCGACCCGCTCCCGATCCAACACAATCGTCGACCCCGCCAAGGCCCCAGACCCCAGCGGCATCACGTTGAGCCGCCCCACCGCATCCCGCACCCGCCCAACGTCGCGTTCTAGCATCTCTACGTAGGCCAGCAAGTGGTGCCCAAAAAGCACCGGCTGGCCGCGCTGCAAGTGGGTGTACCCCGGCATCACTACCCCCGGCCAGCGCCCCGCCAACTCCACTAGCGCCCCCTGCAATCCCCGCATCAGGCGGATCACTTCCGCACCCTCCGCCCGGCAGTACATCCGCAAATCCAAGGCCACCTGGTCGTTGCGACTGCGCCCGGTGTGCAGCTTGGCTCCCGGGGCCCCAATCTTCTCGGTCAGGGCCTTCTCGATATTCATGTGCACATCCTCCAAGGCCACCTGCCAGCGAAACGTCCCCGCCTCAATCTCCCCCTCAATCTCCTCCAGCCCGCCCGCAATCGCCTGCCGCTCCGCCTCCGTGATGATCCCCGCCCACGCCAAGGCCTCGGCCTGCGCCTGCGAGCCCATGATATCATATTTATACAGCCGCCAGTCGAAGGAGATCGACTCCCCATAGCGCTGCACCAAACCGGAAGTCTCCTGCTGAAATCTGCCTTTCCACATAAATAAAGTTGATCGCTTTCCCCCCACCACACTCCCGCCCAGCCCCCTCGGCAAGCGCAATGCTGCCCCCTCGACCGACTCCCTCCCGCCACCTTTTGCCTGGCAGGCACTCTTTCTGCTGCTAAGCAGCCTCCATGCCTTCCTCCTCCGTCTCCCTGCGCGAACACGGCTTCCTCCTGCTCAACGCCGAACTGACTTTCCTCATGAAGGCCTTCGCCGCGGTGCTCTGCCGCCTCGGCGAGCCCGAACTCGCCGCTCAATTGCCCTGGTTAGGCGCCGCCCCGCTTCCCTCCCCTCCCCCCCACCGCTCCCTCGGCCAAGCCTATTCCATCGCCTTCCAGCTCCTCAACGTGGTCGAAGAACGCGTCGCCGCCCAAGTCCGCCGCCTCCGCGAAAAACAAGAAGGTCCCCAGGCCGAACAAGGCCTCTGGCCCGACCACCTCCAACAACTCACCTCCCGCGGCCTCTCCCACCCCGACCTCCTCGCCGTCCTCCGCGACGTCCAAGTCGAACCCGTCCTCACCGCCCACCCCACCGAGGCCAAGCGCGAAACCGTCCGCGAACTCCACGGCGACATCTTCGCCCTCATGAGCCAACACGAAAACGCCGCCGCCACCCCCCGCGAACAGGCCCGCCTCCAATCCCAGTTAGAAAACCTCCTCGAAAACCTCTGGCGCACCGGCGAAATTCACGTCACCCGCCCCACCATCGAGGCCGAACTCCAAAATACCCTCCACTACCTCCGCGAAATCTTCCCCTCCGCCCTCAGCCGCGCCCACCTCCACCTCCGCGAGGCCTGGACCGCCGCCGCGGGCAACCCCGCCGACGTCGACGCCCTCCCCCCACTCCTCCGCTTCGGCACTTGGATCGGCGGCGACCGCGACGGCCACCCCTTCGTCACCGCCGCCGTCACCGCCCGCTCCCTCGCCGCCCTCCGCCAAAACGCCCTCCGCGTCCACCGCCGCGCCCTCGAGGCCCTCGCCCAACACACCCCCATCAGCTCCCTCTTCCGCCAAACCCCGCCCGCCCTCCGCGACCTCATCGACCGCCTCCGCGCCGAACTCGCCGCCGCCGTCGACCTCGACTACATCCAAGCCCGCAACCGCGAGGAACCCTGGCGCGAAGCCGCCTATCTCATGCGCGCCAAGCTCGTCCTCGCCTCCGAGGACCACCCCGCCGGGTACCCCCACCCCGCCGCCCTCCTGGCCGACCTCGCCCACTTCGAAGCTTCTCTTACCGCCATCGGCGCCTCCGCCCTCGCCGTCGAACACGTCGTCCCCTTCCGCCGCAACCTCGAAGCCTTTGGATTCCACTCCGCCACCCTCGACATCCGCCAAAACTCCGCCTTCCACGAGGCCGCCCTGCAACAACTCATGGAGGCCAGCGGCCTCCTCGCCGGGCGCTCCCTCGCCGCCATGCCCCTCCCCGAAAAACGGGCCCTCCTCGAACAGGAACTCAACTCCCCGCGCCCCTTCCTCAGCCCTGGCATCTCCGCCGGCCCCGAAGCCGACGCCGTGCTCGACTGCTACCGCGTCCTCGCCGCCCACCGCGCCCGCTTCGGCAATGACGGCCTCGGCGCCCTCATTGTCAGCATGACCCGCCACCCCGAGGACCTCCTCACGGTCTATTTGCTGGCCCGCGAAGCCGGCCTCATGGAGTGGACCCCCCAAGGCCTGCGCTGCCCCCTGCCCGTGGCCCCCCTCTTCGAAACCATGGGCGACCTCGCCGCGGCCCCCGCCATCTCCCACGATTTCCTCTCCCACCCCATCACCCAGCGCAGCCTCGCCCCAGACCGCCCGTCCTTCCAAATGATGGTCGGCTACTCCGATAGCAATAAAGACTGCGGCATCCTCGCGAGCCAGTGGGCCCTCCACCGCGCCCAAACCGACCTCGCCGCCACCTGTCAAAACCACCGCGTCCGCCCCGTCTTCTTCCACGGCCGCGGCGGCACCGTGGGCCGCGGCGCCGGCCCCACCCACTGGTTCATGGAAGCCCTCCCCCAGGGTTCCCTCGGCGGCTTCCTTCGCATGACCGAACAAGGTGAAACCATCGCCCAAAAATACGCCGACCTCGGCTCCGCGGTCTACAACATCGAGCTCCTCATGGCCTCCGCCGCCTCCGCGACCGCACGCCATCGCCTCCCCCTCTCCGTCTCCGCCCCCATTCACCCCATCATGGAAAAACTCGCCCCCTGGAGCCGCGACGCCTACCGCGCCCTCCTCAGCGAGCCCCGCTTCATGGAGTTCTACCGCCGCGCCACCCCCATCGACGCCCTCGAACACAGCCGCATCGGCTCCCGCCCCGCCCGCCGCACCGGACAAGCCACCCTCGACGACCTCCGCGCCATCCCCTGGGTCTTCTCCTGGACCCAATCCCGCTTCTACCTCCCCGGCTGGTACGGCGCCGGCAGCGCCCTCGAAAAATTGCAGGCGCAAGACCCCGCCAGCTTCGCCGCCCTCGGCCGCGCCCTGCAGGATTCCCCCTTCCTGCGCTACGTCCTCACCAATATCGAAAGTTCCCTCGTCAGCGCCAACCTCCCCCTCATGCAGGACTATGCCGCCCTCGTCCCCGACCCCGCCCTGCGCCAACACTTCCTCACCCTCATCCTAGCCGAACACCAGCGGACCCGCACCCTCCTGGAAGAACTCTTCAACGGACCCTTCGCCGCCCGCCGCCCCCGCCTCGCCTACACCCTAGCCATCCGCGAGGAACCCCTCCGCGTCCTCCACGCCCAACAAATCGACCTCCTCAAAACCTGGCGCGCCCACGCCGCCGCCGACCGCCTCCAGGAAAGCGAAGCCATGCTCCCCGACCTCCTCCTCAGCATCAACGCCCTCGCCTCTGGGCTCCGCACTACCGGATAGCCATCTCCGCGCCCGACCCGCCCACCAAAAAGGGCCTGCCCGAGGGATTCCTCGAACAGGCCCATTTCGAGCTATTTTAGGGCCGCCTGGCCCCGCCGACCTCAGCCGCGCAGGTCAAAGCGATCCAAGTTCATCACCTTGTTCCACACCGCCACAAAGTCGCGGACGAACTTGGCCTGCGCGTCCCCCGAAGCATAGGCCTCGGCAATGGCCCGCAGCTGCGAGTTCGACCCAAAGACCAAGTCGACCCGCGAACCGGTCCACTTCACCTTCCCCGTCTGGCGGTCTTTGCCTTCAAAGAAGTGCTCGCACATGGGCGACTGCTTCCACTCCGTGCTCATGTCGAGCAGGTTGACAAAGAAGTCGTTGGTGAGAACTCCCGGCCGGGCCGTGAAGACGCCCATTTGGGGGAACCCGACGTTGGTGTCGAGCACCCGCAGACCGCCCACTAACACCGTCATCTCCGGAGCTGATAGCGTTAGGCGGTTAGCCCGGTCGAGCAGCAGCTCTTCGGCTGGGCGGTCGTGCTCGTGCCCGAAGTAGTTGCGGAAGCCATCCGTGGTCGGCTCGAGCACCGCAAAAGAGGCGGCGTCGGTCATCTCCGGGGTGGCATCGGTGCGGCCCGGCGCAAAGGGCACGGCCACGGTTTGGCCCGCTTGTTTGGCGGCGGCTTCGACTCCCGCGCAGCCCCCGAGCACGATCAGGTCGGCCATGGAAACCTGCTTCCCGCCGCGCGGCCCAGCGTTGAAATCCTGCTGGACTTTTTCCAGGGCCTGCAAAACTTTGGCTAGGCTGGCGGGCTGGTTGACTTCCCAATCCTTCTGCGGGGCCAAGCGCAGGCGGCCGCCATTGGCGCCCCCGCGGTTGTCCGTCCCGCGGAAGGTCGAGGCCGCCGCCCACGCGGTGGAGACCAATTGTGAGGTCGTCAGTCCCGAAGCGAGGATTTTGCCTTTCAGATCCGCGATGTCCTGGTCGTCGATGCTGGCATAGTTCGCTTTGGGCACGGGGTCCTGCCACAGCTGCGGCTCGGGCACGAGCGGCCCCAGGCAGCGCGCTACCGGCCCCATGTCGCGGTGGGTCAGCTTGTACCAGGCCTTGGCAAAGGCCTCGGCGAACTCGCCAGGATGTTCCAGAAAGCGCCGCGAGATCTTCTCATAGCTGGGGTCCAGGCGCAGCGCCATGTCCGTGGTGAACATCATCGGCGCATGGCTCTTGGCGGGATCGTGCGCGTCGGGGACGCTGCCCTTGCCGGCTTCGCCCTTGGGAGCCCACTGCTGGGCGCCCGCCGGGCTCTTGACCAATTCCCACTCAAAGGCAAACAGGTTCGTAAAATACCCGTGCGACCAAGCCCGCGGTGTGGTCGTCCAGGCACCTTCCAATCCGCTGGTGATGGTGTCCCCCGCGTTGCCTTTGCCGTGCCGGTTTTTCCAGCCCAGCCCCTGCTCCGCGATGTCAGCGCCTTCCGGCTCCGGGCCGACGTTGCCTTCCGGGCTGGCCGCCCCGTGGGCCTTGCCAAAGGTGTGCCCACCGGCGATCAGGGCCACGGTTTCCTCGTCGTTCATCGCCATGCGGGCAAAGGTTTCCCGAATGTCCTTGGCCGAAGCCAGCGGGTCCGGCTTGCCATTCGGCCCTTCCGGATTGACGTAGATCAAGCCCATCTGCACCGCCGCGAGGGGGTTTTCCAACTTGCGATCGCCGCTGTAGCGCTCGTCGCCGAGCCATTTGCCTTCGGGCCCCCAATAGATATCCTCCTGGGGTTCCCACACATCTTCGCGCCCCCCGGCAAATCCAAAGGTCTTGAAGCCCATCGACTCCAGGGCACAGTTGCCCGCAAAGATCATCAAATCGGCCCAGGAAATGGTCTGGCCATATTTTTGCTTGATCGGCCAGAGCAAGCGGCGCGCCTTGTCGAGGTTGGCGTTGTCCGGCCAACTGTTGAGCGGTGCAAACCGCTGGGTCCCATCCGAGGCCCCCCCGCGGCCGTCTGAGACCCGATAGGTTCCCGCACTGTGCCAGGCCATGCGGATAAAGAATGGGCCGTAGTGCCCGTAATCAGCCGGCCACCAGTCCTGGGAAGTGGTCATCAAGACTTCCAAATCCTTCTTCAAGGCCGCCAGGTCCAACTTTTTAAAGGCTTCCGCGTACTTGAAGTCCTCGCCCAGCGGATTGCCCTTAGCCGGGTTTTGATGCAGCATGCGCAAGTTGAGTTGCTTGGGCCACCAGTCGGCATTCGACATCCCCCCCGCCGCCGTGGTCCGGTCCGCCGGGCTCTTTTGCACCCCGCCAATCACCGGGCACTTGCTGGCGTCGCCGCCCAGTTGCGGATTCGCCCAGCCCCGGCTCGTCCCCAGCCACAGGCCCAGGGCACAGGCCGCTAAACTGACCGCCTGGCGGCCGCCGATGAGGTGCCGCGGAGACGGCACATCCGTCCCGATCCCGCTGGCCGACCGGAGGCCAGCCATTGTTGCATTTTGCTTCTTCATGAGTTGTTGGGTTTTTTTGGGTTTTGCAATCTCTCGCCAAGTTTCCGCCAGGCGGGCGGCTCCGCCCCCCCCCCAGCTCCCCGGCGCCAGATCTCCAGGGCCAAGGCCCCAGTCCTCCACTTACGGACGCCCCGACGCCCCCGTACCAAAGGAACCCACTTTTTCTCCCCCCCCCCGCAACCGCCGCCAGCAGACTCCCCCCTTTCCCCCTGCGGGCGATTGATGCGCTCTTATAAAAACCGCACCCTATTTCGCATCCCTCCCATCCCTCCCATTCTTGCCATCTCTCCCCTCCTTCCCATCCTCCTCCTCATCCTCGCCCTCAGCATCCTGGCCTTCCGGCGGCGTGAAGACGAAGGCGGCGCGGCGCGGCGGCGGCATCGCCGACGCGGCTCCTCGCACCGATTTCCAGATGATTTCGTTAAGCGCCAAGTCGTCGGCGGCATCTTCTTGGGCGAGATTCATGGCGCGGCTGGCTTTGCCGCCCCAAGCGGTTTTCAAATTGCGCTCGTCCAGGTTCCCCGCCGCCGGGCGCGCCTGATAGGGGGTGAGATCCGGCTGGGCCTGAAAGCTGGCAAACATCGGCATCGCCGCGGCGTCAAACTGGCTCATCGGGGCGAGGCCGAGAATCAACTCCATGGTCCGCAGCATGCTGCTAGTGGAATACATCGTAGAATCCACCGCGCCGCGGCGGATGTAGGGGCTGATGGCGAAGGCGATGGTGCGGTGGGCATCGACGTGGTCGGGGCCATTCTGGGCGTCGTCCTCCACCACAAAAATCGCCATCTGGGGCCAGAATTTAGATTTGCTCAAGCCCTCCACGACGCGCCCGAAGGCGAGGTCGTTGTCCATCACGTGGGCCGTCGGGGTGGGTTTGCCCGGGCTGGTGCCGCTGGTGTGGTCGTTGGGGAGGCGGAGCACTTGGAGTCGGGGCATTTCGCCCTCCTGCTCGAAGCGCGCCAGCTCGGAGAGGAAGCGCTCGGCGCGCTTCACGTCGGGGTAATCCATGTCAAAGCTGCGGAAGCCGGGGTCGAAGTGGCCCTCCAGGGCCTTGGCCTTGGCGGTACCGGGATCGCCCGGCTTTTTGCCGTTGGCCACCCACTCGCCGTAGCTGCGGTAGCTCACCCCGGCCTGCGCGGCCCGGTCCCAAAGATAGCCCCCCGCCGGGGTCGCGATGGGAAATCCACCTTCGCTAGGATAGGGAAACTTGCCGCTTTGGCTATGCCCATAGCTGAGCGGCCAGTTCTTTTCCACAAAGTCGCTAGCATACGCCCCCATGGTCCACTCGCGCCCATCGGCGCTGACTTCGGACTCGACATAGAAATTGTCTAGGAGGACGAATTCCCGAGCTAGGGCGTGGTGGTTGGGGGTGATTTTTTCGGGGAAAAGACACAGGCTGGGGTCGCCATCGCCCTGGGACAGGTCGCCTAAAACTTGATCGTAGGTGCGGTTTTCCTTGATGAGGTAGAGGACGTATTTGATCGGGGAGGGGTCGCCCACCCGGCGCGGGATGGGGTTTCCCGCGTCCGGCAGGGCCGCGATCTGGCGCGCTGTTTCCGGCATTCCCTGATAGGCGGCGGCGCTCCAGGCGGCCAATTGGGCTTCCCCCGCCTCCCCGGTCTGCAGAGGAATCGCGCTGACGGTGCCTTGGAGCAATTCCCCAATGTATTGTTTCACGCCCGGCGCCGACTTCTGGCCCGGCTGCGGCCCTTGCGGGTTAGCTTGGGACGTCTGCCCCTTGCCATTGGCGACATAGAGGGTGGCGCCGTCCGCGCTGACCCGGACGCTCGTGGGGTACCAACCCACCGGAATAAAGCCGAGCGAGCGGGACTTGCCTGGGGTGGCGATGTCGAAGACGGCCACGGTATTGATATTGGCATTGGCCGCATAGAGGCGCGCGCCATCCGGGCTGAAGGCTAGAGAATTCGGGGTATTGCCCGGAGGGGAGTTCGGCTGAAGCTCCGCTAGGAGGACTTCCACCGGGCGGCCGTCTCCGGCCACATCCAATACGCTGATGGTATTGTGGTTGGCATTGGCCACATAGAGGCGCTGCCCATCGCGGCTTAAGAGCATCTCGTTGGGATGGCCCTCCGCCGCCCAGCGGCCCACGACTTGAAAGGTGGCGGTATCGATTACCGCGACCGCGGCCTGCGCCCACAAAGACACATAGAGGCGGCCGCGCTTTTCATCGAGGACACAGGCATAGGGGAACGGCGCGCTGGGGTCGGTGGTGTCGAGCGCTTGGTTAGCGCGCTTGGTGATGGAGGGATCATCGGTGGTCGCCGCGGGCGGGGGCGCCGCGGCCTCGGGGTGGTCGAGGAGGGAGAGTTCGTCGACCGCGGCCGCGCCTGCCGCGTCAAAGCGCACACGGCTGATGCTGTGGCCCCAGACATTGGCCGCGAAGAGGGTGCGGCCATCCGCGCTCAGCGCCAGGCCCGCGGGAATGCCGCGCTTTTTGGGATCGCGCAGCGCCACCGCCCGAGACTCGGCGAGCTGGCCGTCCGCAAAATCGAAAATGCGAATCGTTTCCTCTGCGGCCCCCGAGCAAAATAGGCGCGCGCCGTCCGCCGAGAAGGTCAGGCCGTAAAAGGCCTCCCCCACGGGGCGGCGCGAGGCGATAGTGCCCGCTTTCAAATCCAACAGCACAATCTCGTGCGGGCCAAAGCCGCAGTGCAGCACCGCCGCGTACTGGCCGCCTGGGTGCAGCGCCAAGTTTACCGGAAAATCCCCCACCGGAATCTGGCGGCCCGCAGGGCGCAAGCTCCATTGATTGGACAAGAGCACCGAGCCGTCCGGCCGCGGGCCCGGGAGGTCGACCGGCTGGGCTGCTGCTAGGCCAGAAAAAAGAAACAGCGGGAGCAAGGTGGCGCGCATAGGAGAAAAAGGAAACCGGGGGCAGCATACTCCCTGGAGCCAAAGCCTATTTCCGTCCAGCGCCATTGCGTGACGACTCCTCCAGGCCGGAACTCCGCCCCAACGCGCGCCGCAAACCCCGCGCCCCCTAGCTTTTCCGCGCAGCGGCTTCCCGGGGTTGCATAACACGTTCTGTCGCCCGCTCGCCCGCGCCGAAAACGCCGCACCCGGTTCCCTCGGGACTCAGGTGAACAAGGGTTCGCGCAGCAGGCCGAGGCTGAGGGCGCTATTGCTAGAAAAGCCGTGGCCGTA
>CANHIJ010000126.1 GCA_947460575.1 Verrucomicrobiales bacterium
GTTAGAAAAATGCGCGCCTCCATCTGCGTGATGGGCCCGCTCCTCGGCCGCACCGGCGAAGCCATGGTCTCCCTGCCCGGCGGCTGCATCATCGGCGACCGCCCCGTCGACCTCCACCTCAAGGGCCTCGAACACCTCGGCGCCGAAATCAAAGTGGCCGGAGGCAATATCCACGTCAAAGCCACGAGCTCCATGGGCGGCCGCTCCATCAATATGCGCGGCAAAAATGGCCCCACCGTCCTCGGCACCGACAATCTCCTCATGGCCGCCGTGCTCACCCCCGGCACGACCGTCATCGAAGGCGCCGCCGCCGAACCCGAAGTCGTCGACCTCGCCGATTTCCTCACTAAAATGGGCGCCAACATCCAGGGCGCCGGCACCCGCACCATCATCGTCGAAGGCGTCAAAGAACTCCACGGCGCCGAACACACCGTCATCGCCGACCGCATCGAAGCCGGTACCTTCCTCGTCGCTGGGGCCATCGCCGGCAAGCGCGTCACCCTCAAGCGCGCCCAGCCAGAACACATGACGTGCTTCATCACCACCCTCCAAAATTGCGGCTATCCCATCGCCATCGACGGCGACGAAATCACCATCTCCCGCGCCGATAACCCCCAGGGCGCCGAAATCCGCACCGAGCCCTATCCCGGTTTCCCCACCGACATGCAGGCCCAATTCTCCGCCCTCCTCGCCACCGTCCCAGGCCTCAGCGTCATCACCGAAACCATCTTCCCCCAGCGCTTCATGCACGTCCCCGAACTCTCCCGCATGGGCGCCAAAATCACCCTCGAAGGCTCCACCGCCATCATCCGCGGCGTCGACCAACTCAGCGCCGCCCCCGTCATGGCCAGCGACCTCCGCGCCTCTGCCGCCCTCGTCCTCGCCGGCCTCATGGCCGAAGGCGCTACCGAAATCAATCGCCTCTACCACATCGACCGCGGCTACGAACACATCGACCACAAACTCGCCCTTCTCGGCGCCAAAATGCAGCGCCTCAAAGGCTGATGCCAATCCAGTTCAGGGCCCCCGCCTCCCTCGCGCGCTGCTAGAGGCCGCCAAAGCGCCGCTGGCGCCGCTGGTACTCGCGCACGCTCCCATAGAGGTCCTCCTTTTGAAAATCCGGCCAGAGCTTTTGCAGGATCACGATCTCCGCATAGCTGCACTGCCAAAGTAGAAAATTGGATAGCCGCATCTCTCCTGAGGTGCGGATCAAAAGATCCGGATCTGGATAGGACCACGTGTAGAGATGCTTGCTGACCTCCTCGGGCGTAATCGCCGCCTCCGCGAGGCGCCCCTCCCCCACCTCCCGCAGCAGGCGGCGAATCCCATCCACCATCTCCTCCCGGGCCCCATAGCTCAGCGCCAATATCATGGTCACCCCCGTGTTCTCGCGGGTGGCCTCTATGCAGCCCTGTAATTCATCCTGACAAGACTGCGGCAAATCGGCAAGGCGCCCGATCGCCTGGAGCCGCACGTTGTCGGCCATCATGCGGCTGCGCTGCTCTATCAAAAAGCGCTCCAGCAGGGTCATCAGCGCCGCCACCTCGCTTTTGGGCCGCTGCCAGTTCTCCGTGGAAAAAGCGTACAACGTGAGAAACTCCACCCCTAAGTCCCCGCAGGCCTCCACGCAGCGGGTCACCGCATCCGCCCCCGCCCGGTGCCCCTTGATGCGCTGCCACCCCTGCGACTTCGCCCAGCGGCCGTTGCCATCCATGATCACCGCAATGTGGCGCGGAATGGCATCAGGGCGTATTTCGGGCGGAAAATCCATGGCAGCCTAAGGAGCTAGAGAAAGACGGGCCCGCCCCACCCTCCAAAAAACTGGATCCGCTCATCCATAGCTTGCGCCCATGCACTCATGCCCCCTCAATCGACCTCCAGCGTCTGCGCCCGGTCAGGTCCCACTCCCACCAGGGAAATCGGAGTTTCCGCCAGCTCCGCCATGCGTTCAAGGTAGGCCCGCGCATGACTCGGGAGATCTTTGTAGCGCCGCACCCCAGAAATGTCCCGCCTCCACCCTGGCAAGGTCTCGTACACCGGCACGCAGCGCTCCAATTGCTCCACCGTCGGCGGCGGCACCTGCAGCTTCTCGCCGTCCAGCGCATAGGCCGTGCAAATCTGAATCTCATCCAAATCGTCCAGTCCATCCAGGTTAGTCACCGCCAGGTCGTCAAATCCATTGATCATCGCCGCATAGCGCACTAGCACCAAATCAAGCCAACCGCAGCCGCGCGGCCGACCCGTGGTGGCCCCAAACTCCCGGCCCATGTTGTGCAGCCGATCCTCCATGGCGTCGTTGCGCGTCACAAAGGGACCCGCCCCCACCCGCGTCGTATAAGCCTTGGCCACCCCCACCACCCGATCGATCTTGCGCAGCGGTGCCCCGCTCCCCGTGATCGCTCCCCCCGCCGTAGTGTTGGAACTCGTCACAAACGGATATGTCCCTTGGTCGATGTCGAGATAGGTTCCCTGGGCCCCCTCAAAAAGCAGACTCTGGCCAGCCTTGATAGCCTCGTGAATCACCACCGCCGTGTTCGCCCGGTGAGGCGCCAAGCGCTCTCCCGCCGCCAGCAAATCGTCAATCACTTGTGCCGCCTCCAGTTTGGCGATGCCCGCGGCCTCAAACAAAGCGTTGTACTCCTCCACCCGCTCCGCCACTCTCTCCTTGAGGCCCGCGGTGTCCTCCAAATCAATAAAGCGAAAACCGCGCCGCTCCACCTTCTCCGCATAAGCCGGACCAATCCCCCTTCCGGTGGTGCCAATCGCCTTGGCCCCCAAAAGCTTCTCCCGCCGCTGGTCCAACTTAGGGTGCCAGGGCATCACCAAGTGCGCCCGGTCGCTGATCCGCAGATTCTGCTCGTTGATCACTAGGCCCTGGCCCCGCAATTTGTCGATCTCCCCCAACAGCGCCTGGGGATCCATCACCACCCCATTCCCAATGACGCACTGCTTGTCCCCCCACAAAATCCCGGACGGAATCAAGTGCAGCACGTATTTTGTCCCCCCCTGGATTACGGTGTGCCCAGCATTGTTGCCCCCCGCCGCCCGCACCACCATGTCAGCGTGCTCCGTCAGCACGTCGACAATTTTCCCCTTCCCCTCATCGCCCCACTGGGCGCCAGTCACAATCACATTGGCCATAGCTAAATAAAAAAATTGAATGCCTAAAAATGAAGCGGGGCAACGTGGTGTTGCCCCGCTTCGCAATAAATAAGCCCCGCGCCGCCGCCGGGCCAGATGACATTAGAGGGTAAAGGCCGCCATCGCCGCGGCCGCCAGACTCACCGCCAGTCCGAGAATGCCGATGACCTGAAGCGCATTGCCCAAGGGGTCCTTGGGTTTGGACTTCTTTTTAAAAGGAGATTCATTGCCGAAGTCCGAGGGGGCTCCGGCGCCTTGATCGAGGAGGGTAGTTTCTGCGCTCACGAGGTCAAGTCTTCGGGAGCGCGGGGGGGAAGTAAAGCGCATTTTGCCGCCATCCCCCACCCCATTTCAGTTTCCTCCTACAGTGCTTCCACTCTGCCCCGAAAACTGCCAACTTTGCCCCATGAAATGCCTTGCCTTGCTTCTCCTCTTGGTGCCGCTGTCCTCCCAAGCCGTGGTTGTCACCACCTTCGACGAAGCCTCCCTTCCTCCCACTATCCTCCTCGACGTCCCCGCCCCCGCCGCCGGCAATGTCCTCTTCGACGCCGCCAACGACGAACTGGATTTCACCGCCGGTGGCAACACCGACATGTGGACCCTTCGCAACAACGCCGCCATCGCCTGGACCGCCAGTCCCTCCGGCTTGGCCCCCGGCGCCCAGTGGATCGTGGAAACCGAAGTCCGCCTCAACAGCGTCTCCCAAGATTCCCAAGTCGCCGGCCTCACCTTCTACGGAGGACCCGACGGCGCCCGCCCCGAGATCTCCTTCGGCCTCGACAACTGGGCTCCCGCGGCCCGCGCCGTCCGCCTGCAGGGACTCGGCACTAACGATCCCAACGCCGCGGTCGCCACCACCGCCAGCAGCGTGATCCTCCGCGTGGAAGTCGTCGAAGGCGGCCCCGTCGACACCTACAATTTCTTTTTCAAAACCAACGCCGCAGCTCCCTGGACCCAAATCGGGGGGGCCGCGATCAACTATAAAACTAGTTTCTCTAATGCCAGAGTTGGCCTGACTTATAAGACCGGCGGGGCCAAAGCCGGGGCCTCCTTCACCTTTTTCAATGTCCTCGACCTCACCAGCCTCCCCCCCGTCATCAATTCCCACCCCCTCAGCACCTCCGCCATCGAAGGCGGACTAGCCCGCTTCTCCGTCGGAGTTACCGGAGCTACTTCCTATCAGTGGAGAAAAAATGGCGCCGACCTCCCCGGGCAAACCTCCCCCTTCTTCCTCGCCGATCCCGTGAACGCGGCCGATCAGGGCGCCCTTTTTGACTGCCGCTTCGCCAACCAGCAAGGCAGCGGCACCAGCAACCCCGCGACCCTGACCGTAACCCCCGCCGCCGCCGGCGGCCCCGCCTACGCCAGCGCCGTCCAAGCCGAACCCTCTCTCCTCGCCTACTTCCCAGTCGATGGCAGTACCGCCCCCCGACTCGCCAATGTGCGCCATCCCGCCTTCAGCGGCGCCACCGGCGGCGGAGCCGCCCAGGAAAGCCGCGCCGGGCGCACCGTCGGCACCAAGGGCCTCGCCCTCAACGGAAATGGCTGGGTCAACCTAGCCAAAGACCCCGCCTGGGATTTTCCCGACGGGAGCGGCACCGTAGAACTCTTTGCCTATCAGGCCACCGTCCCCGGCTACAACGCAACCCTCTTCGGGGTGCGCAATGACCAGGTCGGAAATACCCGCTACAGCTTACAGTTAGAATCCGCAGGCACCCGCGTCCGCTTCTCCAACGGCCTAACCTCCCCCACCTGGACCCTCCCCACAGCCGCCCTGGGCCGCCTGATGCACCTCGCGGTAGTCTGCAGCGGCGGCAAGGCCACCCTCTACCACAACGGCCTCAGCTTGGGAACCATCACCCAAGCTCTCGGCAAAGGACTTAACCTGACCGCACTCATCGGAGCCGCCGCCTCTGGTGGCCTCGAATCCTTCCCCGGCAGCATCGACGAAGTAGCGCTCTACGCCGAACCCCTTCCCGCCTCCGCCCTCGCCGCCCACTACCAAGCCTGGCTCGCCCCCAGCGCCGGGACCGCCCCCGCCCTCACTTCCCAGCCAACCCCTCAAGTGGTCGACGAGGGCCAACCCGCCTCCTTCTCGGTAGCGCTGCGCGATGCCGCCGGAGCCACCTATCGCTGGCTGCGCAATGGCGTGGATATTCCCGACGCCACCGCCACCACCCTGACCATCGCCGCCGCCACCCCGGCGGACCATCAGGCGGCGTTCAGCTGCGTGATCTACAATGCCTTCGGCGGAACTCTATCCCAAAGCGCTCAACTGACCGTTAGAGATCTTACCCCTCCGCAACTGCTCAGCGCCAACTCTCCCCAAACCCTCACTCCAACCTCGCAGATTCTCCTCACCTTCAGCGAATCCGTCGACCCCCTCAGCCCCAACCTCTCCCTCGCCCTAACCGGCGGCGCCATTGCCTCCTGGGTTGCCGGCCCCCTGCCGGGCATGCTCACCCTCCAGGCCTCCGGATTACTTCCCGGGCAAACTTACACCCTCAAAATCTCCCACCTCAACGACCTCTCCGGCAACCCCCTCGGCGATACCGAAACCAGCTTCGTTGCCGGTCCGCGGCCCCTCCCCGCCCCGCTAGAGCTGGTCCGCCCCGCCCCGGAACCCATCGGCCCCGCCACCCGCCGCGGACCCTTTATCTTTTCAGAAATCCACTACCACCCCGCCGCCCGCGCCGACCTCAAAAACCTGGAGTTCATTGAAGTCTACAATTCTCAGCCCTGGACCGAAGATTTGTCAGGCTTCCGCATCGTCGGCGAAGTCAATTACACCTTCCCTCCCGGCAGCGCCCTCACCGCGGGCGGTCGCCTCGTGGTCGCCGCCCGACCCGACGACGTCATGTCCGCCTACGGCATCACCGGCGTGCTCGGCCCCTGGACCGGCTCCCTCGACAACAGCGGCGGCAAAATAAACCTCATCGACATCTCCAATGCCGTAGTCTTTACCACCAACTACGATGCTCGCCCGCCTTGGCCAGCCGCCCCTGACGGCGCCGGACACTCCCTCGTGCTGGCCCGCCCCAGCTTTGGCATGAAAGATCCCCGGGCCTGGCAAATGAGCCAAAATCTAGACGGTAGCCCAGGGGCCGCAGAGCCTGCCGTGGTCGACCCCTACCGGGCCGTCCTCATCAACGAAGTCTTCGCCACCTCACCTGACGCCGCCGCCCATTTTATTGAACTCTATAACTATAGCGAAAACTCCATCGACCTTTCCGGCTGCGCCCTCAGCGATGACCGCAATACCGCCAAATACGCCTTCCCCGACGGCACCGCGCTCGCCGCCGGGGCCTGGCTCAGCTTGACCGCAGAAGCCCTCGGCTTTCCCCTCAAGTCGGCAGGCGATACCCTGTACTTGCGCGCCCCAGGCTTGCTAGGAAAACCGGGCCGCGTGCTTGATGCCTTCCGCTATGGAGCCCTCCCCGCTGACCAAGCGGCCGGACGCTACCCCGATGGGGCCCCCGAAATCTCCACCCTGCAGCGCCGTTCCCCTGGCGCCCAAAATGCCCCCCGCGCCACGCGCGAGGCCGTCATTTCGGAAATTTTCTACCACCCCCCCGTCGGCAGCTTGCAGCCCCCCTTCGTCGAAATCGCCAATCCCACGGCCCAGGCGCTTGATCTCACTGGCTGGCGCCTCCGCGGAGGAATCAGTTATGACTTCCCCTCCGGCACCCCACTCGCCCCCGGCGCCAACTTGGCCATCTATGCCTTTTCCGGCAGCCTGAACAGCGGAACCGGCGAAACCCTGCGCCTGGAAAAACCCCTCCGCAGTGCCGACGCCCCCCCCGCAACCAGCTTCGCCACCATCGATGCTGTCACCTACGGAACCGGAGGCCGCTGGGGGCAGTGGAGTGACGGCGGTGGCTCTAGCCTAGAACTGAAGGACCTGCAAAGCGACGGCCGCCTCGCTTCTAACTGGGTGGACAGCGCCACTCCCAGCGCCGCCGCATGGGTCACCATCGAAGCTACCGGCATCATCGACAACAGCTCCGGCACCGCCATCAACCGCCTCCACGTCATGCTGCAGGGCGAAGGCGAATGCTTGATCGATGAGGTAGAAGTAATTCCTGCTGGCGGCACCAACCGCCTCGAAAACGGCGGCTTCGAACTGGGCGCGTCCGATTGGCTCCTCCAGGGCACCCACGACGCCGGCACCGTGGAGGACACTGGCTTCCAAGGGCTCCACTCCTTTCACCTGCGCGCCGTCGAGCGAGGGAATCTAGCCGGGAATCAACTCACCGCACCCCTGTCTGACTCTCTAGCGGAAAATACCAGCGTGACCATTCGGGCCCGCGTCAAGTGGCTCCGCGGGCATCCCGAAATCCTCCTCCGCCTCCACGGTGGCGGCATGGAAGCCATCGGTAACATCCTCCCCCCAGGCCTGGTCTGCGGTACCCCCGGCAAACCTAATTCCTCTAACACCCCAAGCGTCGGCCCCGCGATCTCACAAGTCACGCACCGCCCGGTCCTGCCCCAGACCGGGCAAATAACCACGGTCTATGCCCGGATGGACGCCCCGGATGGAGTCTATTTTCCGCGCCTGCACTATCGCATCGACCCCGCTACCGCGCTGCGCAGCATCCCCATGAACTACCGCGGCGCTGGTCTCTACAGCGCCGATCTGCCCGGCCAACCCGCCGGCACCCTGGTCGCCTTCCACATCACCGCTTATGACCCTAGCAATACCTTGAGCGCGTTCCCCCAAGAGGCCCCTGCCCGCGAGTGCTTGGTGCGCTGGGGCGAACCCACCCCAGTGGGCGGCTTGTCCGCCTACCGCATGTGGATGACTGCCGCCACCAAAGCGACCTGGACATCGCGCATCAAAAACAGCAATACCCCCCTCGACATAACCTTCATCTACGGAAACTCCCGCGTCATCTACAACGCCTCCGCACAGTACAGCGGCAGCCCCTGGCACACGGGTGGATTCAGCGGTCCCACCGGCAATGCCTGCGACTACGATTGCAACGTGCCCACCGACGACCGCCTCCTTGGCGAAACCGATTTCATCCTCGCCGGACCCGGAACTTTCGGGGACGACAGCTCCTTCATCCGCGAGCAAACCATGTGGTGGATGGCCCGCCGCATGGGCCTCCCTAGCATCCACCGCCGCTTCTGCCGCGTCCTCATCAACGGCGTACAGCGCCAAACCCTCTTCGAAGATACCCAGCAGCCCTCCGGCGAATGGATCGAAGAATATTGGCCAGACGACAGCCAGGGCCACCTCCACAAAGCTCAAGACTGGATCGAATATGGCGACGACGGCGCCACCTTCCAAACCACCCTTCGCGCCCTCTTTACCAAGGAGGTCACCACCGGAAACGCCCACAAGCCCGCCGCCTATCGCTACCAGTGGGCCCCCCGCTCCGTAGCCTCGTCCGCTGACGATTGGACAGACCTAACAACTCTCATTGATGCCCACAACACCGGCACCTCCGCATCCGATCCAGCCTACTTCGCCGCGCTAGATCCCCTGGTCGACGAAGACTGCTGGGCCCGCGCCCTTGCCATCCAGCGCATCGCGGGAAATTGGGACACCTGGGGCTGGCTCTACGGCAAAAACATGTATATCTACAAGCCCACTCGCGGCCCCTGGTCCATGACCGCCTGGGACATCGACTTCAGCCTGGGACTCGTCGGAGAGCCCGCCAATGCCGACCTCTTTGCCAATTCCCAGGACCCCCTAGCGGAAAAGTTTCGCAACCAACCCGCTTTCCGCCGCGCCTATTGGAGCGCCTACCGGGACGCCGTGGACGGCCCCATGCTCGCCGCCAACGCCAATGGCCGCATCGACGCCATGGTGGCCGGCCTCAAAGCCAACGGCATCACCGCCAATGCCAGCGAAGTCAGCGCCGTCAAAACCTACGTTGCCAGTCGGCGCAGCTACATCGTCAGCCAACTCACCGCGGCCTACGGCACAACCCCCTTTGCACTCACTGGCAGCAATAGCCTATCCGATGACGACGGTCTCCTCACGATCGCTGGCACCGCGCCGCCCAGCACCAAGTTTTTGCGCATCAACGGAATCCTCTACACCCCGCAATGGACCACTCAAAAAAATTGGCAACTCCCTCTCAAACTCTATTCCGCTTCTAACAGCCTCACAGTCGAATCCATCGGCCTGCGGGGTAATTTACTCAGCTCTTTCCCCCTCAACGTCGCCGTGACAGGCCCACCCGCCATACCCCCAATCACCTTTAACGAATGGATGGCCGACAGCACCAGCGCCGGAGGCCTAGCCGATCCAGCAGATGGCCAGTTCCAAGACTGGTGCGAACTGCACAACAACGGCGCCCAAGACCTTTCCCTCGAGGGCTTCTTCATCAGCGACGACCCCGCCAACCTCACTAAATATCGCCTACCTCCCGGGGCGTCCATTCCTCCAAGCGGATTTCTTCTGCTCTGGGCCGATGGCCAGCCTGAACAGGACGCCCTCGGACTCGGTTGGCACTTGCCCTTCAAGTTGAGCGCCTCCGGAGAATCCCTCACCCTGAGTACTCCCGACGGGCGCCGCATCGACGAGGTCGCTTTCGGACCACAAGCCTCGGACATCTCCGGCGGCCGCTATCCAGATGGCCTAGCCCAGAACCTCCGCACCACGCTGCCCACCCCCGGCGCGGCCAACGCCGTCACCGAAATCACCGCTATCACTTCAGACGGCACCGGCACCAATCTAACCATCCAAAGCACCCCGGGCCTGCGGTACCGCCTCGAGAGCAGCCCCGACGCCATCCATTGGGAGGCAGGCTCCTGGGAGTCGGCCACCGCATCCTCTCTGCAACTGCGCAAAAATCCAGCTCCAACGGGTGCTAAACAATTCTTCCGCGTCCGCGTGCAGCGATAAATGCTGCTCTCCATGTGGCACGCCGCCTCCAGCGCACCGGACATCAAAACGGCATAGCCCCGCATTGCCGAGCACCCGGCTCCTAGACCCCGACCCCGCCTTGCTTGGCGCATCCCCTTGCTCGAGGCGAAGGAACTCCGCGCCAACCCGCCGTGAATCAACCCGCCGCCTCCTTCCCGGGAATCCCTGTCCACCGCGTGACGGCGCTTCTCCCTCCACCCGAATGCCACGTCGCTCAAATTACCGGGCGCTCCGCTCAAATTACCTGGAAAATAGTGGTTTTCCGCCGCTAACCGATTGATAAATCGCCTGACACCTACAAGTTTTCTATAAAGCTCTGAAAAGCGTCGAACATGCTGGTCTCGCCAAACCGGTGCCCACGTTGAAGGCGCGGTTTGTCATCGAGGACGACGACAAGGCGGATGATTGAATCCGGAGATGCCAGTCTTTCCCTTTCCCGGGGGAGGTCTGACATTTTTCGGGAAGGATCAGGGATTTACGGTCTGCGTCGTGGTGATCATCAGAATGGATTCCAGAAGGGGATTTCCCGGCTTCTGAGGTGAAAAGGTGGAAAAAGGGATCAGTGCACAGTCGCTACCATTCGACAAAAAGCACCTTGAAGCGAGACGGGTCACTTGAGTCTTGGGAAAAGTTTCGGCCGATCCTTTCGCCGGAGATACTTCCTTTATGAATTTCCAATCCACATCAAGGTTCAGCTCGTCTCCGGTGACAGGTTTGCCGCACAGCTTGATGAAGAGGCCCGGTTCCTTGAATTGATCATCAAATGGATCGGAAAGAGGCGAGGGCTTGGGATTCTCCCTCCAAGAAGCACCACTTTTGAAAAGCACTTCGCTCCCCGCCAAGGCGGTGACTTTCGGATACGAAACGACGGAAATGCCCGGTTTCCCTCTTAAGGAGGAAAGCAACTTAGCGACTTCTCCGATCCAGCTTTGGGTCGGAGGCACCTGTTTTCCGGGCCAATCCACGCCCGGCTCCTTTTCGATGAAATGGACTTCGTAGGTGATCAATTTCGCTCCGTGGGGCAGAGGGCTATTGATGGGTGGCGCAGCCGTCTCTGCGATCGTTGGGCCGGTGGTGCGGCAGGAGATGAGCAGGGTCGCCGTTGCCAGCGTCAGCAGTCCGGCGGCGGTCAGCAGCAGGCGCTGCCCGGTCGTCAGGGAGTCGCGGGAAATGCTATGGTCAAGAAGGCGGCGCACTCTGTTTCCTACCTTGCTGGACTGGGCCATCGCCAGTCCAGTGGTGACTTTGCCCTGATGAAAATGCTGACGAACGATCGTGAGCAGGTCGGCGCTGTAGGCGGCGGGTTCGGCTTGCCCGCGGGTGAGGACCCAGTCATCGCAGGCCGCCTCCCGGCTTTCATGCATCAGCCGCCGGGCGATCCACGCCAGGGGATGGAACCAAAGCAGCATGGTGGCGGGGACGGCCATCATTGAGGCAAGGGCATCCCGCCGGACGATGTGAGCCAATTCATGCCACAACACATGGCGGAGCCGTTCCCCGGACCATGTGGCCGCCCCCCGGGGTAGCAGAATGGCGCTTCGCCAGATGCCCCAGGTGGCGGGCATTGCCCACGTCTCGCCGACATACAGCTTGGGCCGACGGAGCAATCCCGCCCGCAGGCGCTCGTGGTCCAGGGCGTCCACCA
>CANHIJ010000127.1 GCA_947460575.1 Verrucomicrobiales bacterium
ATCAGCGGACTGGGCAGCGCCGCGTGGGTCGCGGGAACCGCGGGCGAGGTCACGGTGTCCATCGCCACGGTGCCGGAAGCGGGAAGCCTGGGCGCAGTGCTGGCCCTGCTGGCCCCCCTGGCCTGGCGGGAGCGGCGCCACTATGCGCGGTGCCGGGAAGCGCGCCGCGCTTAGCAGGCCGAAATGGCGCTGCTTCCTAGCGCTGCGCCTGGAGGATAACGCTACGGGAGGTTGCGCACGCGGTAGTAGAGGCGGGTGGCATTGGGGGGCGAGGCGGTATCAGTAAAAGACGCGGGGGCGCCGCTGCCGGGAATGGGCGCGAGGTTTAGGCTCTGCCAGTGGGCGAGATCGGCGGAGCGCTCTACTTGATAGAAAACACCGGCCGCCGCGGGCCAAGTAAGGGTGACTTGCCCGTTGGCAGGGTTGCGGGAGAAGTTGGCGATGGCGAAGGCCGGGGCTGGTGGGGTGGCTAGGCTGCCGACCCCGCCGCGCATGACTTGCTGGACTTCGGCGGTGCTGAGGGCTTTGCGGAATAAGCCGATGTCGTCGAGGCCGCCGATCCAGCCAAAGAAATTGCCGTCGTCGCTGCCGCCGCCGAGGTGGAGGTCGCGGAGGGAATTGGCGGAGACGCCTTGGAGTTCGCTGAGGATCTCGACGCCGTCGAGGTGCATCTTGCGGGTGGTGGTGTCGGCGTCGTAGGAGATGGCGAGGTGCACCCAGGTTTCCCCTTTGACCGCGCCGAGATCCAAGGGATTCCAGGAACCGGAAGGGCCGTGGTTGCCGGCCCAATATTCCCAGCGCCCGTTAAAGGTATTGTAGAGGATCGGGCCGTTGACGGTAGTGCCGTTGTCTTCGCGGGAGGTGAACGCGGCGTGGTAGTTGCTGTCGGTGTCGGTGGGCAGGGCCCAGAGGGTGACGGTGAAACTGCCTGAACCGTTAGGGGTGCTGAGTCCTGGGGCCAGGTTGGGGGCGTAGGGGACGTCGATGTGGCCGGTGCCGTCGAAAAACGCCGAGGTTCCCGTGGCCAGGGTGGCGCCGGGGGCTTCGAAGGCTATGGAGTTGACCACCAGGCCGTGATAGCCGTTGCCGCTGGCGTCCTCGGCATCGCGGTCGAGCGGCCACCACGCTAACAAGGGATTGGTGAAGGCCACTTCGGCTTGCAGGGGAATGGAAACCGTCGGCTTGCGGGCGTCGTCGCTGAGGATTTCTAACCAGGCACTAAAGAGGCCGTCGCCGCCCTGGCGGTCGAAGCTGATAACGATATCGCCGATGGCCCCTGGCTCCAGGGTGGCGGGAAAACTGTCGACAGTGAAGTTGGCGGCGTGCGGGCCGGAGAGGCTGACGGCGTCGAGGTGGAGCACTTGGCTGCCGCCGCTGTTGCGGATGGCAAAGCGCGCCGTCTGGGGGCCGCTGCCGAGCGGCAGTTTGGGGAAAGCGTAGGCGGCCGCGTTGGTCAATTGGGGGTCGTAGATGCTGCCGCGCAGGGTGATGGCACGGCTGGGATCGGCGGGATCGTTGCTGTGGAGGTTGAGGGTGGCCTCGATGTCGCCGCTGCTGCCTTGGGCATCGAAGGCGATGCGGAGCGTGCCCGTGGCCCCGGGGGCGATGGGGCCGGGGATGGCGACGGGGATGGCGGAAAAATTGGCCCCGTTGGCGCCGCTGAAGGTGGGCGCGGTGAGGATCAAGTTTTTCGTTAGTCCGGTATTGGTGACGGCGATGTCGAACTGTTGCTGGCCTCCGTTAAAAGGGAGCATCAGGGGGCTCGTCACGGCTAGGCGGGGGTCGGGAAGCACCGGGCCGCTGGCGACGCCGCGCTCCATGACTTGAAGGATTTCGGCTTCGTTGAGGGCATTGTCCCAAAATCCGACGTCGTCGAGTTGCCCCTGCCAATAGAAGGCGGTGCCCAGGTCGGATCCGCTGCCGATGTGAAAATTGCGCGAGGCATTAGCGGAAATGCCGCCTACCTGGTTGATGACCTCGGCGCCGTTGAGGAACATTTTGCGGGTGGTGGACTCGGCGTCGTAGGAAATGACGACGTGGGTCCAGGTGGCCGCGGCGGCGGGACCGGCTTTGATCGGATTCCAAGCGCCCGAGGGACCGTGATTGCCGGCCCAATAGGCCCAGGTGCCGTCGGGTTCGATGTAGATGATGGGGCCGTTGACGGTGCTATTTTCTTCGCGGGAGGTGAAGGGGGAGCGGTGGGTTCCCCCGACGGAAGAGGGCTTGGCCCAGAAGGCGAGGGTGAAGCTGCCCGAACCATCGGCCGACGAGGTGCCGGGGTTGAGGCGGGCGGACCAGGGCACCTCAATGTGGCCGGTGCCGCTGAAGGTGGCGGCGGTGCCGGTGGACGGCCTGGCTCCGCTGGCGCCGAAGCTGACGCTGCTTCCGGTGACGGTGCCGTGGTGGGCCCCTCCGGCGGCGTCGGCGGCATTGGCATCAAGCGGCCAGTGGGCCACCAGGGCTGCGGGGGACAGGGCGGTCAGGGCCGCGGTCGTTAGGGCGAAAGCGAAGAGCCGTGGTTTCATAAAGGTATAAAAATAAAAACCGGGTGAGGCGCCGCGTAAGGGGATCCCGAGGGAATGGGCCGATGGCAGCGCTAGGAACTTGCTTAAAGATGGGATTTTCCGCCCGGAAGCAACTTTATTCGCGTTATTCCGCGGCGCGGTTAGAACCGCCGGGGCGCGGGAACTGCGGTTAGGGAAGGGACACTTTGAGGCGCAGCAACTGGCGGGGGGCTTGCTGCAGGGAAAGGGGGGCGCGGAGGGTCGCGGTGGTGGTGCCGTCGCCGTGGTCGGTGGATTCGCGGAGGATTTCGCTGGTTTCCCAGGCGGTGGCATCGGGGGTGCGGGCGACTTGTAAGGTGTAGGTGAGGCCGGGGGCGTTTTTCCAGCGGCGGAAGCGCAGGGCAGGGTAGGACTGGCCGAGTTCGACCACGGTGGCGGGCTGGGGAAGTTGAGCGAGGGCGGGAGCGCGGGGGTCGAGTTGGAGGGCGAAGGCCATGAGGTTGCTGAGGGCGGCGGGGTTGTGGCAGACGGCGGGGCCGCTGATGGCGGGGTTGGCGCGCTCGGCGGGGGAGAAAGCGGTATGGGTCCAGCCCGCGTATTCTTGGGAAAAGAAGTCCGGGGCGGCGGTGGGCGCTCCGCCGAGGGCGCCGCTGAGGGCCCATTTTTCGGGTAGGGTCCAGTTCGCGGGGTCGGGGGCGGCGTCGTCGCGGATCACCAAAGCATAGCCTTGCCCGTCGCTGGAGGGATACCAGCTAGGGTCGTAGGTGAAGTCGAGAACTTCTTCGCCGACGGCGTCAACGAGGCGGAGCCGTTCGCCGCGGTTGTCGAGGGCGCCTTCGTAGGGGCCGAGGCGGGCGAGGCCGGTGCCGTAGCGCTGGTCGAAGGCGGCGGGGTTTCGCGCTAGGGCGAGGCGGGCCCCGGCGGGGAGAGTGCTGCCGGGCGGGAAAGAAAAGGTGATACCGTCGGTGAAGCGGCCGCCTGACAGGTCGAGGGGGACGGCGCCCAGGTTGTGGATTTCGAGGTATTCGAAATCCTCCGCGTCGGCGGTGGGGCGGGCGGCGAGTTCGGCTAGGGTTGCCGGGGAGGGCGCATACATCAGCTTCGTTAGGCGAAGTTGCTGCTGGGCGAGGGTGGGGGCGGTGGGGAGGAGGAAGCTGGAAACGAGAGCGCCGTTACTTTGGCGCAATTCCACCGTGCCGCCGCGGGCGGTGAGGGCGCCGTCGTAGTTTCCGAGGACAAATTCGGGAACGGCGGCGCCAGGCCGGGCGCGGAAGGCGGCGCGCTGATTGCAGACGTAGGCTTGATTGAGGGAGTTGCTCACGGCGGTGCCCACGAGGACGGTGCCGACGGCGAAGCGGTGCTGGATGCCACCGCCGCTGAGGGTCCAGCCGCTGAGGTCGACGGCTTCGGGGCCCTGGTTGCGGATCAGGAGGTATTCTAAATCTTGGTTGCCGCTGGCGGGGTTGGGGTCGGCGCTGTGGATGACCACCTGGGGAGTGAGGCTGGCGGCCGCGGGGATCAAGTTGGCGGAGCTCGTCGGGCCGTAGGTGGTATAGAGCCAAGTGCGGTTTTGGCTCAGCCAGCTGGTCCAGGAACTGATGTTGTTATAGTTGCTCACGGTGACGCCCGGGGGGAGCGGGATCATGGTGGCGCGCACCGCGGCCATGCGCTGTTCGAGCACGGAGGTTCCCGCGGGGGTGCCGACCGGGCCCATCAGGCTATCCATGAGGGTGCGCAGGCGGCGCCCTACCATGGCGCGGATTTCCAGGGACTGGTAGCCTTGTTCCCACAAGACATTCCACTGCTTGGTGCTGCTGGCTTCGGCTTTGTAGGTGAGGGTGGCTTGCCAGGGGTGAATGGTGCCGCTCATGGTGCCGTCTTTGTCCCAGGGGAAAAGAAACCATTCGCGGGAGCCGTCGCTGTCGCGGTAGAAATAGAAGTTTTTGCGGTTGGTGTCGCTGTCGGAGAGGAGGGGCCGCATGGCCATGAAGTTGACGAAATTGGGGAGGTTGAGGTTTTGAAAGAGGTGGGCTTTTTTGGCGGCGGCGCTGCCGGTGGTGAGCCCGCTGACAAAGTCATCGAGATCGGCTAGGCCCTCGCGGGTGCGGGTTTTTTTCTCGATGCCGTAGAGGGTATCGCCGAAGGCTGGGGAGTTAGAATAGTCGCCGCCGGCGAGGGGGGTTTCGCCGAGGCGCTGGACGAATTTGTACATGGCGCCTTGGGGATCGAAGCCGCGGCGCTGCAGGTAGTCTTCGTCGACTTGTTCGATGAGAACGGCCATGCGCTGGAAGCTGGCGTTGCGGAACATCGCCACTTGAAAAGCCTCACAAGCGGGCTGCCCGCTGGTGCGCAGGATGTCGTAGCTGCCCGCAACGCGGTAGCCGTTGGGATCGACGCCGGAACTGTTAAGATTGACCTCGCCGACGGTGCCGAGGGCTTGATTGACGAAGAGGCCGTGGTCGGCGTTGAAGTTGAATTTTTGGGAGCCCGCGGAGGTGTAGCCGCCGCGCTGGCGGACGTAAATATTGTCGTAAAATTTCCCGGCGTAATAGGCGCTGGCGCGGCTTCCGGTGCGGGTGTCGCTGTTGGAGATGTCCTGAGTGAACCATTGGAGGATGGGCATGCCCGCGGTCAGGGCGGGGTCTTTGACAACCAGTCCGCGGTATTGCGGGGATTGGGAGACGCCGTCGGCGTTGCTCAGGTCGAGGGGCCAGGGTTCGCGCCAGGTGCGGGCGGAGGTGTCGGTGGCGGTGACGCAGTAGCGCAGCATGCGTTTGGCGGTGGCGCCGCCGCAGTTGGGAATTTCCGCGGCGTAGAGGCGGCTGCCGTCGGTGGTCCCGGGCGCGGGGCCGATGTCGGTCATGGCGACGGGGGGGGACTCGGCGGTGTACATGACGCGGCAGGTAGCGGTGACGCTGGCGATGGGGGCGAGGCGAGGCCGGATGCGGGCGGTGATGGTGACGGTTTGGCCAGCGACGGGCTCTGCCGGGCTGTGAGTTAGGTCCTCGATTGCGGGTCCAGGTAAAACCGTTAGGCTGTGGTTGGGAAGGCCTGGGGTGGCCTGGGCGAAGTAGCCGGATTCCTGGGCGGCGGGCACCTGGGCGGCTTCCAATAGGGGAGTGAGGAGAAAGTCCTCGTGGCCGAGGGAGCGGCGCAAGCCGTGGATCGCGAGGGTATTCGCCCCGTTGGTTAAAGCCGCTAGGGCCGCGGGGGGGAGATCGATCGATTCGAAAACCACCGCGGAGGAATCGGCGCGGTCGGTGTCGGCGACGGAATTGAAGGCCCGGGTTCCGGCGAAATTGCGGCGGGCGACTTCGAGTCCGTTGAGGTAGGCGACGAAGGCGTCGTCGTATTTGACTTGGAGGCGGAGGGCGGAGACGAGGGATTTGTCGGGGAGGACAAAGCGGTGCCGGGTATAGATGCCGGGATTGACCGCGGCCATGGCGCTTTGGACATCGTTTTGGTAGTGAGCTGGATAGAGGGGGCTGGGAAAGCTGGCGGCGCCTTGGTCGCGGTGCTGCTGGACGAGGAGCGGGCCGATATCGGCGGGAAAAAAGGTGGCGTCGTCGAGGGCGCCGGTGAAGGACTGGCTGGTGCCGGTGTCGTCGCCGGCGCCGAGGTGAAAGCCGTGGTCTGGATCAGTGTTAGGGGCATAGCCGCCGCTGGCGGTGGCAGCCGAAACGCCGTTGATGTAGAGGCGCTTGGTGCCGGTGGCGCTGCGGGTGATGGCGAGGTGGGACCAGGTGTTGAGGGTGGCGGGGCCGCTGGCGAGGAGGTGCCAGGAGGTGCCGTTGCCGGTGCGGAATTCCCAGGTGCCTGCGGGGGTTAGGGAGAGGGTGTAGCCGAACGGCAAGCTAGCGGTAGTGCTGCGGGAGGAAACCACGGTGCGGTAGCCGCTGCCGCCGCGGGGATATACCCAGGCGGCGAAAGTGAAGGCGGCGGGGGGATTGAGCCTAGCGGAATAGGGGACGGTGAGACCGCCGACACCGCTGAATTCGACCGCGGTGGCGCTTTGCGGGGCGTGGCCCGCGGCGCCAAAGGTCTGGCCGGTGCCGTTGAGCGGCGCGGCATGGCCGCTGCCGCTGGCGTCGGCGGCGGCCGGGGCGCCAACGGATTCATCGAAGAGCCAAACCCCCACTGGCGCGCCCTGCTCGAAACCCACGCCGCTTCCCGAGCCCACTTTCCAGCTCGTGTCGACATAGGCATGAGCGCGCCAAGGGGTGGCGGCGCTGTCGGCCGCGGTGGAGGTGGGGACTAGATAGCGCACCGCGCTGGATTCATCGACGAGGGGCTCAAAACTGCCCCGGGTGCCGTAGCTGAGGTCGGTGACTTGCTCCGGGTAGGCGGGGGCGAACTCGCTGGCCGGGGTGCGGCCGTCCGGGTGGAGCAGCGCGAGGTATTCGCCAGACTTAGCTAGGGAGAAATTGGTGTGCAGATAGCCTGCGGCGTCGACGTGGGTCTGCGGGCCGGTGGAGTCGGCGCGGCCGGAGCACATCACTACGAGGCGGCCTCCCGGAGGCAGTATTTTGGTTGGGAAGACAAATTTGCCGAGATTGCCGGAGTCATCGGTGAGGCGCCATCCGGCGAGGTCGACGGGGGTGGAGTCGGGGTTCCAGATTTCGATCCAGTCCTGGTAGCGGCCGTTGCCGTCTTTGAGGGTGGTGGCATTAGAGGCCATGAATTCCGCAATCGCGGGGGCGGCGGGCGCGACGGGACCGCAGAGCAGCAGGCCGAGGAGTGCAGAAAGGGACCTCATCATGGGGAGATACTAGGATTTAGCCTGGGAAATGTCCCGGTTTAATCCCAGCTAAAATGTCTCGCCAAGGATGGGAGGTGCGGCGGACTGGGGGGCGATGAGGTGATCGACTTCTGCATTTGCCATTTGGCGGGTCGCCCCTAGAATGGCGCCCACATCACGCAGGGGCGCTGGACCGAATCCGGCTGAGATCCACCGAAATCACACGCGGGGGAACCCTTTGAACCTGAACCGAGTCAAGGCGGCGCAGGGAGTCAAAGTTATATCAGCAGGCCACGTCCGCCCCCTCCGGCGACCGTGGCTTTTCCGCGCCTAACTTTTTCAAATTTCTGCCCGCTTTCTTCTCGCCTTTTTGCACTGCCTAGCTGAATCCATTCGCCTGAATTTTTTATTTTATGATCGCTCCCGACGAATCCTCCGCCGCCCCGCACTCCTCCGACCGCTTGCCGAACAGCACCCGGGTTTATGTGGCGGGCAGCTTGTATCCGGATATTCGGGTGCCGGTGCGGGAGATTTCGCAGGCGAACACGAAAACCCCGGGCGGCCTGGTGGAGGAAAACCCGCCGGTGCGGGTTTACGATTGTTCGGGGGCCTGGGGCGACGAGTCGTTTCAGGGGACATCGGCGCAGGGGTTGCCGGCGCTGCGGGCGCCGTGGCTGGCGGCGCGGCAGGACGTGGCGCCGTACGACGGCCGCGAAGTCAAGCCTCAGGACAACGGGTATCTTTCGGGCAAGCACGCCGAGTACGCGAGCAGCGCGGAGCGCAACCGCCTAGTGGAATTTCCCGGGCTGAGCGCGGAGCGCCGCCGCCCGCTCAAGGCTAGCGCGGGGCATCCCGTGACCCAACTGTGGTACGCCCGCCAGGGCATCATCACCCCCGAGATGGAATTCATCGCCCTGCGGGAAAACATGGGCCGGGCCAAAATCGCCGACCTCACCGAGGACTTGCGGCGGGATGATTTGACGAAGCAGCACGTGGGCAGCGCCCAGGTACAAACCGACTACACGCCGAGCATTTTTCGCCGGTTTCCGCAGCGCATTCCGGCGGAGATCACCGCGGAATTTGTGCGCAGCGAAGTAGCGGCGGGCCGGGCGATCATTCCCGCTAACGTGAATCATCCGGAGCTGGAGCCGATGATCATCGGGCGCAATTTTTTAGTTAAGATCAACGCCAACATTGGAAACAGCGCGGTGGCGTCGAGCATTGACGAAGAAGTGGAAAAGATGCGCTGGGCGACCAAGTGGGGGGCGGACACGGTGATGGACCTGAGCACGGGCAAGAACATCCACGCCACCCGGGAGTGGATCCTGCGCAACTCCCCGGTCCCCATCGGTACGGTGCCGATTTATCAGGCGCTGGAAAAAGTGAATGGCCGAGCCGAGGACCTCACCTGGGAATTGTTCCGCGACACCCTGATTGAGCAGGCTGAGCAGGGGGTGGATTATTTTACAATTCACGCGGGGGTTTTGCTGCGCTTTGTGCCCATGACGGCATCGCGGATGACGGGAATTGTGAGCCGCGGCGGCAGCATCATGGCCAAATGGTGCCTCGCGCATCACCAGGAAAATTTCCTCTACACGCACTGGGACGACATTTGCGACATCATGGCGGCCTACGATGTGAGCTTCTCGATTGGGGACGGACTGCGCCCGGGATCCATCGCCGACGCTAACGACAAAGCGCAATTTGGGGAGCTCGAAGTGCAGGGCGAGTTGACCCAGCGGGCCTGGGCCAAAGGGGTGCAGGTGATGAACGAAGGGCCGGGGCACGTTCCGATGCACATGATTGAGGAGAACATGGCCAAGCAACTGGAGTGGTGCCACGAGGCTCCCTTTTACACCCTGGGGCCGCTCACGACGGACATCGCCCCGGGCTACGACCACATCACGAGTGGCATTGGGGCAGCCATGATCGGGTGGTACGGCTGCGCGATGCTTTGCTATGTCACCCCCAAGGAACACCTCGGTCTTCCCAACAAGGAGGACGTCAAGGCCGGGGTCATCACCTACAAGCTAGCAGCCCACGCCGCCGACCTCGCCAAAGGGCATCCGGGGGCGCAAGGCCGGGACAACGCCCTGAGTAAGGCGCGCTTTGAGTTTCGCTGGGAGGACCAATTTAACCTCTCGCTGGACCCGGTCACGGCGCGGTCCTATCACGACGAGACGCTTCCCCAGGACGGGGCCAAGTCGGCCCATTTCTGCTCCATGTGCGGCCCGCATTTCTGCTCCATGAAGATCACGGAAGACGTGCGGAAGTACGCCGCGGAACAGGCGATTTCTGAAGAGGAAGCGCTGCAGCGCGGCTTGGCGGCGAAGAGCAAGGAATTCGTCGAGGGCGGGGCGGAGGTTTACACCACTGCCTAGCCTGGGCATGGGGGCCGCGGGGTTCTCTGCGTCGAGTTAGGGCGCTCGGCGGCCGGAGCGCTTGGCGGGTCCGGGGTCGGGGGGAAGATTTTCCCTTTCCCGGACGGGGAATTGGAGGATAGCTGGCGATTCCCTTTTTTCTCTCATTTGCTCTATGTCTGCTGCCGCCACCTGGTCTCGTTTCAGCCAATCCTTTGTCCGCTATGACGACCTAGGCCTGTGGCTAGACGTGAGCCGGATGCAGTGCGGCGAGCGCTTTCTCGGGGAAATGGAGGCACTGGCGGAGCAGGCCTTGGCGGAAATGAAGGAGCTCGAGGCCGGGGCCATGGCCAATGCCGACGAACAGCGCATGGTGGGCCACTACTGGCTGCGCCGAGCCGACTTGGCGCCGACGGAGGCGATCCGGCGGCAGATTGAGGCGGACATCGCGGACAGCAAGGCCTTCGCGGCGGAGGTCCACGGGGGGGCGGTGCGCAGTCAAGGGGGCGACATTTTTACTGACTTGCTGGTTATCGGAATTGGGGGCTCGGCGCTGGGGCCGCAGTTGGTGTCGGAGGCGCTAGGGGGCGAGGAGGCTCCCCTGGCGCTGCATTTTTTGGACAACACCGACCCGGATGGAATCGAGCGGGTGCTGGGGCGCCTGGCGGGCCGCTTGGGTCGGACCTTGGTGGTGGTTATTTCGAAGAGCGGGGGCACGGCGGAGACGCGCAATGGGATGCTTTGCGCCAAGGCCGCGTATGAAGCCGCGGGGCTGCACTTTGGGCGGCACGCGGTGGCGGTGACGGGGGTGGGAAGCAAGCTGGACGCCTATGCGATAGCAGAAGGGTTTGTGCGGCGCTTTCCGATGCAGGACTGGGTGGGGGGGCGGACATCGGTGATGCACACCGTGGGCTTGGTGCCGGCGGCCTTGCAGGGGGTGGACATCGACGCCTTTTTGGCGGGGGCGGCGGCGGTGGATGCCAAGACGCGCTCCTTGCCGCTGCGGCAAAACATGGCGCTGCTGCTGGCGGCGATGTGGTATGCGGCGGGCGGGGGCCGGGGAGCCAAGGACATGGTCATCCTGCCTTACAAAGATCGCCTCGTGCTGATGAGCAAATACCTTCAGCAATTGGTGATGGAGTCGCTCGGCAAGGAGCGGGACCGCGCCGGGGCGGTGGTGCACCAGGGCATCGCGGTCTACG
This sequence comes from Verrucomicrobiales bacterium, assembly GCA_947460575.1. Taxonomy (GTDB): domain Bacteria; phylum Verrucomicrobiota; class Verrucomicrobiia; order Verrucomicrobiales; family V1-33; genus CAIZWU01. The sequence continues at coordinate 10,805 of CANHIJ010000127.1, forward strand.
GAAACAAGGGCTCCACTGACCAGCACGCCTATGTGCAGCAACTCCGCGATGGGGTGAACAATTTTTTTGCGACTTTTATTGAGGTGCGCCAAGCGCAGCGGGGGGTGGCGCTGGAGGTGGAAGCGGGCGTGACTTGCGGCGACTACTTGCAGGGATTTTTGCGGGGCACGCGGCGGGCGCTCAGCGAGGGCGGCCGGGAGAGCCTGACCTTGAGTGTGGCCGAGCTCGACGCCCACAGTTTGGGCATGCTCATTGCGGTGTTCGAGCGGGCCGTTGGCTTTTACGCTAGCCTGGTCAACATCAACGCCTATCACCAGCCGGGGGTCGAGGCCGGCAAGAAAGCGGCGGGCGAGTTCCTTCGCCTGCTCGGGGCAGTCCAGGGGGGGCTCTTGGCTGGCGAGTCCATCACCGCGGACGCCCTAGCGGATCGTTTGGGGGCGGATGCGGAGGACGTGTGGCACTGCTTAAATCACTTGGTGGCGAACTCCGGCGCGGTCCAGTGCCAGAGCGGGGCCTGCCCGGCGGCGGACCGATTTGTTAAGATTAACACCGCGAGTTGACTATCGATTTCGGGGGGCGGGGGAAGCGTTCTCCTCGCTCGCGGGCTTTTGGGGGGCTGCCGCGCGGGCACCCCTGCCGGGGTGCGGGCCCCCTTGGGA
>CANHIJ010000128.1 GCA_947460575.1 Verrucomicrobiales bacterium
GAACCGGCACGACGCGCTTCGCGGGAGCGGGGCCAGCGCCTCGCCGACCAAAAAGCCCCAGGGCGAGGAAGAAGGGTACCGCGCCACCCCCTCGCGCCCGCCGGATGAGAGTGTCGCCTCCCGTTTCTATTCCAAATCAGGCGGGGGGCTCGCCGCGCGCGGCGGGGCTTAATCTAGCAGCAGTGGGCGCGCCCCTGGTGCTCCTTGCCGTCGTGGCAGCTAGGGCAGACTCCGAAGAACTCCAACTCGTGATAGACGTGGTGGTAGCCGGACTGTTTTTCCAGTTGGCGCTCCAAGGTGCGCACGGGGCATTCGAGGTCGATTTCCGCGATTTTGCCGCAGCCGGTGCAGACGAGGTAATCGTGGTGTTGCCCGGGCTGCACCAGGATGAAATAGGTCGCGCGGTCGTGGAGGCCCAAGCGTCGGACCACGCCGTGCGCTTCGAGTTTCATGAGGAGGCGGTAGACGGTCGCGGGGTCGCACTGGCCGGAAAGGCTAGGAGTGGCGGTGAGGTCGGCGATGGTCATGGGGTGGCCGTGCTGGGCCATCTCGGTGATGAGGAGGTCCAAGGCCTTGGTGCGGCGCAGGCCGCGGCCGCGCAGGCGATCTACCACGCTTGCCACGAGGGCTGCAATGTCCGTCGATTTCATGGGTTAGCTCAGCGGAAAGGAGGCCATCCTGCAATCGCACAAAAACGTTGCGCAGTCGGCGGGTCACCTGGAGTTTGGGGGGGCCTCACGATGGGGTCATTTTGCGAACTGAAACCCCCAACGCCGCCCACTCCCCATGAGCCTACGCCTTCCTTTCGCCGCCCTGTTGTGTTGTGCTAGTATGCTCGGGGTGCTTCGGGCGGAGGAGTTGCCGCGCGCCCAGGCTGTGGAGGAGGCCGCGGTGCGCGCCCTGGTGGGCCAGAAAAGCATCATTGTCGGCAAGGTCGCGGAGGCCTTTGAGTCGCCCAAGGGAATGACCTTTTTGAACCTCGAAGGCGGGAAGTTTACTGCGGTTGTCTGGAAGGACCGCTACGACAAATTCGTGGGCGGCAGCCCGGCTAAGCTCTACAAGGGGAAGGCCGTTGAGATCACGGGCACCGTGATCGAATTTCGCGCCAAGGGGGCGTCCAAGGAGAGCCCCGGCAAATTGGAGATCAAGCTATATTCGCCTGAGCAAGTTAAAGTGATCGGAGCTGAGGCCCCTGCGCCGACGCCATCGGAACCGGCCCCGGAGGACCAGGCGGCGCCGCCCGCGGCCCCGGACAAGGGGGCGGCCGAAAAGCCCGCCGCTCCGGCGGAGGCCAAAGCCGGGCCCGTGAACGCGAAAAAGTACTTCAAATAGGTCTCGCTGGAGTTGAGCGGGTGAATGAGCGGGCGGTGCCGCTGCGCCCGGCCTAGCTTTTCGAGGTAACCCCCCTATCAGGATAATTTTGTGAACTCCCAACGGCTAATTTTTTGCGCCACCATGGCCGTGGCGGCGGCCCGCGGGGCGCAGGCGGCACCCAGCTTTACCCACGAAGTGATGCCGCTGCTCAGTCGGGCGGGGTGCAATATGGGGGCCTGCCACGGGAGCGGCGGGGGGAAGGGAAATTTAAAACTAAGCCTGCGCGGCGAGCGGCCGAGCGCGGACCACGCGGTGCTCACGCAAAATGTGCGTAGCAAGCGGCTCGACGTGGACCACCCCGAGGCCAGTTTTCTTTTGCAGAAGCCATCGGAGTTGACCGCGCACGAGGGCGGGCGGCGCTTCGCGCCGGACTCGGAAGCATACCGCCTGCTGCGCGACTGGATCGCGGCGGGCGCGCCGATGGATGGGCCGGATAGTCCGGTTCTAACTAGCTTGTCGGTGAGCCCTGGGGAGGCCATCGTGGACGCGCCGCAGCGGGAAATCCAGCTCATCGCCACGGCGACGTTTTCGGATGGCAGCGCGCGCGACGTGACTCGCTGGGCGGTCTATGAGCCTTCCAATTTTTTGCTTAAAGTCAGTCCAGGGGGACTGGTGCAGGCGCAGCAGGCCGGGGAAACGACGGTGGTGGTGCGATTTGAGCAGTTCAAGACGCCGGTGCGCCTGGCCTTTTTGGGAGAGCGTCGGGACGTGGCGTGGAGCGCCCCGGAGCCGCGCAACTTGGTAGACCAAGGGGTGTTCGCCAAGCTGCAGCGCATGCGCACGCTGCCGTCGCCGGAGTGCTCAGACGCCACCTTTGTGCGCCGGGTTTTTCTCGATCTCTGTGGGCAAGTGCCGACCCGCGCGGAAGCCGAGGCCTTTGTGGCGGACCGCCATCCGGCCAAGCGGGATCGCCTGATCGACACCTTGTTAGAAAGCCCCGCCTATGCGGACCACTGGGCCATGAAGTGGGCCGACCTGCTCCGGGTGGAGGAGCGCATTTTGGACGCCTCGGGGGTGGCAGCCTTCCACGGCTGGATCCGCCAGGGGGTGGCCGAGGACCGTCCGCTGGACGCCACGGCGCGGGCGGTAGTCTCGTCCTTGGGCAGCACGTATGGGAATGCCCCGGCGAATTTTTACCGCGCCCTGCGCGAGCCCACCCAGCGCGCCGAGGCCGTGGCCCAGGTCTTTTTGGGGACCCGACTGGGCTGCGCGAAGTGCCACAACCATCCCTTTGAGCACTGGACGCAGGACGACTACTATCGCTTCTCGGCGGTTTTTGATCGCATTGGTTATACCATCTTGGAAAACAAGCGCGGCGACGAAAACGACAAGTTGGAGTTCGTGGGCGAGCAAGTGCTCTATCTGAGCAACCAGGCGGAGCTGAAGGACCCCCGCACCGAGGCCGTGCCTCCTCCAGGGCTGCTGGGGGAAAAGGCGGATCTCCCGCCGGACACCAATCACCTGGAATCCCTGGCCGCTTGGATGACGCGCCCGGAGCATCCTCTCTTCGCTAGGGTGCAGGTGAATCGCCTGTGGTCGCACCTCATGGGCATCGGGTTAGTCGATCCCATAGACGACTTCCGGCTGACCAACCCGCCTTCGAATCCGGCGCTGCTCGACGCCCTGACGGCGCATTTTATCCAGCACGGGATGCGGGCCAAGCCCTTGCTGCGCCTGATATGCCAATCGCGAAGCTATCAACTTTCCAGCACCCCCGTGCCGGAGAATGCCGCAGATGCGCTGAACTACTCGCACCCGGTGCCGCGGCGCCTGCCCGCGGAAGTGTTGTTGGACGGGATCTATCGGGCGGTGGGGCGCCGCCCGGATTTTGCGGCCTACCCGGGTGCCCTGACCGCGGCGGGCCTGCCGGGGGTTAAATTTGGGGCGCGCCAGCCCAAACCCACGGAAAGCGACCGCTTTCTCAAACAGTTTGGGAAGTCGCCGCGCACTACGACCTGCGGCTGCGAGCGCAGCGACGAGAGCTCGCTTTCTCAGGTTTTCACCCTAACGAGCGGGCCCGGCATTGCCGCGGCCATCGGGGCCGCGGACAACCACTTGGCGGCGCTGGCCGATCCCTTTTTGGATCCGGCCGATGCCCTAAGGGACCTCTATTGGCGCACCCTGAGCCGCCCGCCGAGCGCTGCCGAGCAGGCGCGGCTGGCGCCGCTCATCGCGGATCCCGGGGAGCGGCGCGCCGCCCTGGAGGACATCGCCTGGAGCCTTATCAACGCCAAGGAATTCCTCCTGAGGCACTAGCACTATCTTTGCCATGTTCGTTCGCTCGCCTCTTGATCGCTCTTTCCTGTTGAAGCGCCGCGCCCTGCTGAGTGCGGGGACGATGGGGTTGCTGGGGGTGTCCCTGCCCAAAATTTTGCAGGCGGCTAACCAATACACCGGGCCCAAGCCGCCGGTGCGAGCCAAGAGCGTGATTTTCCTTTTCCAATGGGGCGGGCCGAGCCACCTGGAAACCTTCGATATGAAGCCCAACGCGGAGGAGTCGGTGCGCGGGCCGCACCGGCGGATGGCGTCGGCCTGCCCGGATATTTGGGTGAACGACCGGCTGCCCAAAACGGCTGCGGTGATGGACAAGGTGAGTTTGATCCGGAGTGTGCACCACACCATGTCGAACCACAATTCCGCGGGCTACTATGCCCTAACTGGGAAGGCGCCGCCGAGCGACGACCAGCGGCTGCGGGAATCGATCGAGCTTTTTCCCGGCTATGGATCGGTGGCCGACAAGTTGATGGAGCAGCGGGATCCGGCGATGCCGAGCTATGTTTCTTATCCGCACATTATCGCGGACGGCAGTCCGACCCCGGGGCAGTTCGCCAGCTTTTTGGGGAAGCGTCACGACCCCCTGTACGTGCCCGCGGACCCCAATGATGCGGGCTTTAGCTTGCCGCAATTCAGCTTGCCGGAGGGCCTCGGAATGGATCGCCTGCGGCACCGCCGCGGTCTGCAGCAGTTCATCGACCAGCAAGCTCGCTTGATGGACTTCAGTGCGGAGGCCCGGGGGCTAGACGACTACTATGCGAAGGCGCTGGGCATGTTGAATAGCCCGCGCATCCGGGAGGCCTTCAATATCGGGGCAGAATCTGAGGCCATGCGCGAAGCCTACGGCCGCACCACTTATGGCCAGGGATGCTTGCTGGCGCGACGCCTCGCAGAGAGCGGAGTACGGTTTACGACTTGTTATTTCAGCGACAGCATTGGAGGGCAAAAGACCGACCGCGGGGGCTGGGACACCCACGGATTCAACAACACGCGGATGTTTCCCATCATTGAGCAATACCACCTGCCCATTACCGAGCAGACCCTGCCCACCCTGTTGCTGGATTTAGAGCAGCGCGGGATGCTCGACGAGACCCTGGTGGTGTGGATGGGAGAGTTCGGGCGCACTCCCAAGATCAACGCCAACAGCAGCCGGGACCACTGGCCGCATTGCTACACCGTGTTGCTCGCGGGCGGGGGGACCAAGCGGGGCTTTGTCCACGGTGCCAGCGATGAAACCGGGAGCCATCCGGCGGCGGATCCGGTGACCCCGGACGACATTGCGGCCACGATTTACTATCTAATGGGGATCGACCCGCGCAGCGAGGTGGAAGATGCCCAGGGGCGGCCGATCATGATTTCGAGCGGGAAACCGATTTTGGAAGTGGTGGCCTGAGTCCAGCGGGGGCGCACCGCCGAACACTGTCGGCGCAGCTAGGGAAGAGCTAGGGCGTTTCCAGCGATTTCAGCTCCACGGCGCGGAACCAGACGGGCTGGCCTTCGGCCTGGAGGGCGATGTGGCCGAAGCTAAGCGCGAGGGGGCTTCCGGCCTGAAGGAGGTCGGAGGCGGGGGCGTTGTCGTTGTCGGGGTCGAGTTGGGGGCGCTGATAGCGGAGGACCTCTTCCCCGTTGATGCGGTGGATGATTTCCTCGTTTCCGTGGACTTCGACTTCGGCGCGGACCCACTGGGCGGCGGGAAAGGTGGGCGCGCTGGACTCGATGATGTGCTTCGTGACTAACTTTTCAGCGAGGTGGATGTTCGTACCGGGGGTGCAGAGGTTAGCGGTGCTGCGGGGCCCGTGGCCTTCATCCGCGAGGAACTGCATTTCCAGGCTGCTGGGAAAGCCCTGGTCGAAGCGCATGCTTTGGGGCGATTGGGCGTGGATCATGACCCCGCTGTTCAAATTGACGTAGGTCGGGGCGTCGGCCATCATGTGGCCGGTGAAGCGGTATTCCAGGCGCAGGATGTAATGGGAATACGCGATATTGGTGAAGAGGTGGCCAAAGCGGCTATCAAACTTTGGGTAGTCGTCATAACTGACCTTGATGATGCCCTCCTCGACCCGGAAGGTGTTGAAGGCGTTTTCGCCGAGCGGGTGTTTGGCAATTTTGATCGTCCAGCCGTCCAAGTTGCGGCCGTTGAAGAGGGGGATCCACGGCGCTGCGGGGGCGGGCGGCGCCGCGGCGGAGGCAGAGCCGAAGAGAAGGCAGGCCAGGAGAGCGGCGCGAGCGGGGGACATCGGAGGGGTGGGCAGCGAGCGGGAGGGGGACGGAGGGCTTGGCCGCCCGGCGGCCGGGAGGGGCGCGGCCGGGCGGCTGGCTTTCTAACGCTTCATGGCGCGGATCAGGGCGTCGGCCATATCGGACGGGGTCGCGGCGATTTCGATGCCGGCCTCTTCCATGGCGGCTTGTTTGGCGGCGGCGGTGCCTTTGCCGCCGGAGACGATGGCTCCGGCGTGGCCCATGCGGCGGCCGGGCGGGGCGGTGGCTCCGGCGATGAAGCCCGCCATGGGTTTGCGGCAGTGGGCTTTGACCCACTCGGCAGCTTGCTCTTCGTTCGTTCCGCCGATTTCTCCGATCATGATGATGCCTTCGGTCTCGGGGTCCTCGTTGAACATCTTGATGACATCGAGATGGTTGGTGCCGTTGATGGGGTCGCCGCCGATGCCGACACAGGTGCTCTGGCCGAGGCCGCGGGAGGTGAGTTGCCAGACCGCTTCGTAGGTTAGGGTGCCGGAGCGGGAGACCACCCCGATGCTGCCGCGCTTGTGGATATAGCCTGGGGCGATGCCGATGCGGCAGCCGCCGTGGGAGTCCTTGCCGGTGCCGGGGGTGACGATGCCTGGGCAGTTAGGGCCGATGAGGCGGGTGCGGCTGCCTTCCATGGCGGCGCGCACGCGCATCATGTCCATCACGGGAATGCCTTCGGTGATGCAGACGGCGAGGTCGAGACCGGCGCCGACCCCTTCCAGGATAGCGTCGCCGGCAAAGGCTGGGGGGACGAAGATGCAGGAGACCGTGGCGCCGGTTTGGCGGGCGGCTTCTTCGACGGTGTCGAAGATAGGGACTTTGTGGCCGCCGTGTTCAAACACTTGGCCGCCCTTGCCGGGAGTGACGCCGGCGACCAGTTTGGTGCCGTAGTCGAGGCTGAGTTGGGCATGGCGCGCGCCGAAGCTGCCGGTGATGCCTTGGACGAGGATGCGGGTATTTTCGTTGACTAAAATGGACATGGGAAGCGGGAGGTAAAAGGAGGAGCGGGGAACTGGCGGCGGGGAGGCCGCGCGTCGGCTTAGGCGGCGGCCTTCACTTCGGCGACAATTTTTTGGGCGCCTTCGGCCATGGTGGTGGCCGAGGTGATGTGGAGGCCGGAGGCATTGAGCGTGGCGAGGCCGGCCGCGACGTTGTTGCCCTCCAAGCGGACCACTAGGGGTAGCGTTAGGCCGACTTCGCGGGCGGCGGCGACGATGCCTTCGGCGATAATGTTGCAGTCCATGATGCCGCCGAAGATATTGACGAGAATGCCCTTCACGTTGGCATCGCCGAGGATGATTTTGAAGGCGGCGATGACTTGTTCCTTGGAGGCACCGCCGCCCACATCGAGGAAGTTAGCGGGGTTGCCGCCGAAGTGTTGGATGATGTCCATGGTGGCCATGGCCAGGCCCGCGCCATTGACCAGGCAGGCGATGTCGCCATCGAGGCCAATATAGTTGAGGTTGTACTCGGATGCGGCGACTTCGCGGGGATCTTCCTCCGAGGTATCGCGCATGGCCACGATGTCGGGATGGCGGTAGAGGGCGTTGTCGTCGAAGTTGAATTTAGCGTCGAGCGCGAGGATGCGGCCATCGGGGGTTTCCACGAGGGGATTGATTTCGACTTGGGAGCAGTCGGCGCCGAGGAAGAGTTTATAAACGTTGGCGAGGAGAAGGCCGAATTGTTTGGCCTGGTCGCCTTTGAAGCCCAATTGGGAGGCTAGGGTGCGAATTTGATATGGTTGCAGGCCCGCGAGGGGGTGGACGCCGAGGTGGATGATCTTTTCGGGGGTGTGTTCGGCGACGTGCTCGATGTCGACTCCGCCCTCGGTGCTGGCGATGATGACGGGGGCCATGGTTTCGCGGTCCATCAGGATGGCGAGGTAGTATTCCTTTTTGATGTCGACGCCTTCGGCGATGAGGACCTTGTTGACCTGTTTGCCGGCTTCGCCGGTTTGGTGGGTCACGAGCACTTGTCCCAGCATAGAATTGGCAAAATCGGCGGCTTGCTCTGGGGAGCTGGCGAGGTGGACGCCTCCCTTGAAGCCATTTTTAAAGACGCCTTTACCGCGGCCCCCAGCGTGGATTTGCGCTTTGACCACCATGGTTTTACCCGCGAGGGCCTGCGCCGCCGCGCGGGCCTCCTCAGGGGTGGCGGCGACGGAGCCCCCCGGAGTGGGGACGTGGTATTTTTGGAAAAGTTCCTTGGCTTGGTACTCGTGGATGTTCATGCGGGGTCAAGTGGGCAGGTTTTTGGGAATAGAAAAGGGAAAGTGCAGCGGGTTTTGCGGGGCAGGGAGGCCTGGAAAGCAGGAATCGTGCGGGCGGTCCGAGGAAGTCGGGCGCCCTCCTAGCTAATAGTGGGGCATGCTGCATAGGGATTGCGGCTTGGGGCAATTGGTTTAGCGCTCCTGACTTCCCGCTGGCGGAATGCGTTTGACTGGTCTACGGTAAAGCCATCTGGCGCATGGGTCTTTATTTTCATCAACATTGGCGCGACTTTCTGGAGGTGATCCTCATGGGAAGTGCGCTGCTGTATGCGTGGTGGTTTCTGCGGCGCAGCGCGGGGGCCAAATTGCTGCCGGCGGTGTTGCTGATGGTGTTGGCGCTGGTGCTGCTGGCGCATGCTTTAAAACTCGAGTTGGTGCGCACTTTTGCCTTTTTTGTGGGGGTGACGCTAGTGGTTATTTTTCAGCCGGAGATGCGCCGGAGTTTTGTCAGCTTGGGTAGCCACCGGTTGTTTTCGGGGGCCCGAGAAAATATGGAGTTGTTAGAAGCGCTCGAGGAGGCGGTGCGGGACCTCGCGGCCAAGCGCTTTGGGGCGCTTTTCGCTTTTGAGCGGGGCATGGAATTGGAGCCGTATTTGGAGACGGGGGTGGAGATCGACGCCAGTTTTTCGCCGGAGTTAGTGTTGACGATCTTCCACCCCAAGACGTCGCTGCACGACGGGGGAATGATTCTGCGGTCGGGGCGGATCGTGGGATCGGGCTGTGTTTTTCCGATTAGCCAGCGGGAGATGCAGGACCGCAGCATCGGGCTGCGCCACCGGGCCGCGATGGGCATCACCGAGCAGACGGACGCCATTGCGGTGATCGTGTCGGAGGAGACGGGGCACATTTCGCTCAGCGTGGAGGGAGACCTCATCCAAGGATTGACGCCGGAGCGGCTTACCGAGCGCTTGGCGCGCCTGCTCAAGGTGAAGGCTGAACCGGGGGAGGCCGCCCGCGAAAAGGAGAAGGGCAAGGAGCCAGCGGGCAGCGGCGAGCGCAGCCCGGCGAAGCGATTAGAGGCTTGAAGGCAGGGATTAAGCTAGAATAAGATTGGTGCGCAGCAGTCTCGGCGCAGGCGGCCTGGGGCGGCATGAAGAGATAGGGAAGTTGCTGGGCGCGGGTTTTTGCAGGAGAGTTCCCCGGGCGGCGGCCTCCGCTGTGAACTTGTATTTGGCGCTGGGGGCGCTTAAGGGTGGAGGATGAAAATGATGCTTCTGCTCTTGGCGGCCAGTGTGGCGGCAGCTCCCCTAGCGGAAGCGGGCCTGGAGTTTGCCCAGCCAGTCCAGACGGCTTCGGTGAAGATTGAAGATGCAGAAATCGGGACGCGCTTTGCCTTCACAGTTACGGGAAACCGGCCGGTCAAAATACTGGACATTCGGACATTTTGCAGCTGCGTGCGGGCCGATACTTTGGATGGGAAGCGCGAGTTTCAGCCGGGCGAGACTGGGGTGATTGATACTGCCTTTGAGGTGGGTGGCTTCGAGGGCGAACTGAGCAAGGAGGTGGTGGTGACCACCGATGACGCCGCCCAACCGGAGTCCCGCCTGGTGCTCAAGGTGAGCATACCAGGGCTTTTTCAGATCGCGCCCGCGCAACTGATTTGGGAGGTGGGCGAGGCGGCCGTGGCCAAGACGGTCAATATCAAAGTGCTGGGCGGCGAGGCCGTGGTCATCAAGGCGGCGGTGCCTTCGCGCGATGTCATGAAGACCTCGATTCGGGAAATCAGCGCCGGCAAGGAATATGAGATTGCGGTTACGCCGACCACTACCGAAGCTAAGGTGCTAGGATTGGTGCGGGTGGAGACAGACAGCAAATTTCCCCGCTATCAAAAGCGCTTAGTGTTTTTCAATATCACCGACAAAAAGCCCGCCGCGCCCGCAGGGGTTCCCGGCAAGTGAGAGGTTTTGCTCCCGCGGAGCGCCGGGCCGGGCCGCCGCCGACCCCTTTTTCTTAAAAAATGATCCCGCGCCTTCTGCTTCAGATCGCCTCGCTCCTAGCATTGACGGCCGCCGCCGGAGTCCTGGTGTGGCATTTTCACCCCAACCGCCCGGAACTTTACCTGACCCAGGAGGAGGCGGGGCCGGGGGAGGTCACGGTGGCAGAAGCTCTCGCCCGCGCCGCCGCCGGGCCGGTGGTCTGGCTCGACGCCCGCCAGTCTCGGGAGTTCGCCCTGGAGCACATCCCTGGGGCCCTTTCGCTCAATGTGGCCGACTGGGAAAACCTCCTGATCGCCGCTTTCCCGGCACTAGCCGAAGCCCCCGAAGGCGCGGCCGTCGTCATCTATTGCGACGGGCAACAGTGCGCCGCCAGCCGCGAAATCCGCGACCGCTTGCGCCAAACGCCGCTGGGCGACCGGGAATTGCTGATCCTGCGCGGGGGGTGGCCCGCATGGAAGGCTGAGGGGAAGGCTGTGGGGCAGGGCGGCGGGAGGCCTTGAATGGCTTAGGTTTGTGCTCGTGCCAACTCGGAGGCATGCCTAGGCGTTTGGCCGGTCGGCCAACTGGGAAATGTGGCGCCGATGATCAGGGAAGGAGTCGGGGTAGGAAATGGGGATTGGCGTACCCCGGGGAGGACCAGGCTTTGGGGAGGCCGGGGCCGCGGCGGGCAGCGCACCGTTTCCCAGGCAAGTTGAGCTGCCGCGGGGTGGCGAACCGTTTCCCAGGCAAGTTGGGCTGCGGCGGGCGGTGCACCGTTTCCCAGGCAAGTTGGGCTGCGGCGGGCAGCGCACCGTTTCCCAGGCAAGTTGAGCTGCGGCGGGCGGTGCATAGTTTCCCAGGCAAGTTGGGCTGAGGCGGGCAGCGCACCGTTTCCCAGGCAAGTTGGGCTGAGGCGGGCAGCGCACAGTTTCCCAGGCAAGTTGAGCTGCGGCGGGGTGGCGCATAGTTTCCCAGGCAAGTTGGGCTGCGGCGGGCA
>CANHIJ010000129.1 GCA_947460575.1 Verrucomicrobiales bacterium
CAATGAGTTGCAAAATCAAAAGGGTCTATAACAAATATAAAAAAACTTTTTCGGGCACGTCTTTAAGGGAATGCCACACCCGGAGTCTGCCCTGAAGGGGGGGGGCGGAAACCGGCGGCCATTATCGGGGCAGTCTGGATTTGCTAACGCCAAAAATAGTTTTATAACGCTTTGAGTAGCGAAAGCCGGGCTCCTCGCTACTTTTCTGCCCGGCCCCGCCCCCGCCCCCTGCGCGCCAATCCGCTCCCGCCTTTGCTCCCGCCCCCCGCCCGCGCTGCCATGTCCGCCCTTCCTGCTCCTTCCCTCAGCCTCGGCCTCTACGAGCAACTCCTCGACGTGGAACTGGCCGACGCCCTGGCGGCCCAACCCGAGCTCAAGGCCTTGCTCGGTAAACTCGACGACGAAGACGCCCCCCACGCCTACAGCCAGTTTGTTTCCCACCTGCTAGCCCACGCCCTGCGCACCCGCAAACCCGAGGAGCGCCTCCCCCTCGTCAATCGCCTGATCACCCTGATTTCCGCCACCGACGGGCTCGACTACCTCCAGCGCAAAATCCTCCTCGCCGCCCCCGCCCCGCTCCTCCTCGCCCTGGAACAACCGCTGCCCGGTCAGGACACCGCCCCGGCACTCAGCCGACCCGAAACCCCGTTCACCACCAGCAGCCTGCTGACTGGCGCCCGCCACGACCCCCAACTCGAACATGAGTTGCGCCACGAAATGGCCACCGCCGACCGGGTCGATATCCTGATTTCTTTCGTCAAATGGTCCGGCCTGCGCCTGCTCCAACCAGCCTTCGAATCCCTCGCCCAGCGCGGAGTGCCGGTGCGCATCGTCACCACGTCCTACATGGGTGCCTCCGATCCCGATGCCATCGCCTGGCTCGCCGACCGCCCCGGCTTTGCCGTCAAAGTCTCCTACGATACCGAACGCACTCGGCTCCACGCCAAAGCCTACCATTTTCAGCGCCGCAGCGGTTTTTCCACCGGCTACATCGGCTCGGCCAACATGTCGCAGGCCGCCATGACCAGCGGCCTCGAATGGACCATCAAGGTCACCGAGCAAGATCTGCCCCACATTCTCCAGCGCTTCGCCGCCGAGTTTTCCACCTACTGGGCCAGCCCCGACTTCGAGACCTACGACGCTAGCCAGGCCGCCCGCCTGATTTCCGCCATTCACCACGCCAAGACCGGAGCCGGGCTAAACGAGCCGCGCCGCTTTTTTGCCGATCTGCGCCCGCATCCCTTTCAGGAGCGCATCCTTGACGCGCTCGCCGCCGCCCGTGCCGTCGGCCAAACCCGCAACCTTGTCGTCGCCGCCACCGGCACCGGGAAAACCGTCATCGCTGGTTTTGATTACGCCCGCTTCGTCGCCCAAGCCGCCGCTGCCTCCCCGACCGCGCCCGCGCCCGGCCTGCTCTTTGTCGCCCACCGCCAAGAACTCCTCGAACAAGCCCGCGACTGCTTTCGCACGCTCTTGCGCGACCCCAATTTCGGCGAACTCCTCGTCGGCGGCGCGCGCCCGCAGGACTGGCGTTACCTGTTCGCCTCGGTGCAAAGCCTGGCCTCCGCCCAGCCTTGGCGGCAGCCCGGCGCCATTGCGTATCCGTTCATCGTCATCGACGAGGCCCACCACAGTTCGGCCGACAGCTACCGGCCTATTTTTGCGAACTACCAGCCCAACGTCCTGCTCGGCCTCACCGCCACCCCCGAGCGCATGGATGGCAGCTCGATTTTACCCGACTTTGGCGGCGCATGTACTGCGGAGATCCGCCTGCCCGAGGCCCTCGAAGAAAAGCTGCTCTGCCCCTTCCACTACTTCGGCGTCACTGACCCGGTCTCGCTCGCCGACGAACGCTTTTGGAAAGGGGGCCAATACGACGTCACCGCCCTCACTTCGGCCTACACCGGCGACGACATTCGCGCCCGCCAGCGCCTCGACGTCATCCTGACCAGCCTGCGCCGCTACCAACCCGACCTGCGCCAAGTCCGCGCGGTCGGTTTCTGCGCCAGCGTGGACCACGCCAAGTTCATGGCTGCCGCCTTTAACGAACACGGGCTGCTGGCCGAAGTCATCGTCGGCGAAACTCCGCGCGAGGTCCGCGCCGAACGGGTGCGCGCGTTCCGCACCGGCCGCCTCCCCTTCGTTTTCACGGTCGACGTTTTTAGCGAGGGCGTGGACGTGCCCGAGATTAACCTGGTGATGTTTCTGCGCCCCACCGAGAGCCTGACCGTCTTTTTGCAACAACTCGGCCGCGGCCTGCGTCACCACCGCGACAAGGACTGCCTCACGGTGTTGGATTTTATTGGCCAAAGTCACCGCCGTTACCGCATTGAGCGCAAGTTCGCCGCCTTGTTAACGCGCGACCGACAGCGCATGGACAAAGAGGTAGAGAAGGACTTCCCTCACCTCCCGCCCGGCTGCAACATCCAGTTAGAACGCGTCGCCCGCGAATACGTCCTAGGCAATATCCGCGAAAACCTCAAAAACCTCCGCGCCCTGGTGATCGAAAGTCTAGCGACCTTCGCGCAAGACCACGGCTGCGCCCCCACGTTTGGCAACTTCGTGCGCGCCACCGAGATTTCGCCGCTGACTCTGCTCAAAACCAAGACCTGGTCGGAATGGCAGGCCCTCGCCCGCCACGGCACCCCGCCCACGGATCCCGATCTAGACGCCTGCCGCCAAGCCCACCGCCGCGTGCTCTTGCGCACCGATCCGCGCATCCTCGCCCTCCTCGAACGCTATGCGACCGCGGACCAGGCTGACGCGGAATCCACCGACCGCCTCAGTGAAAGCGACGGAGTCGGCCTGCACTACCTACTCTGGGGCAAAAAAGCGGGCGAGGTCGGAGTCAGCACGGTCGGTGAATCGCTGGCCAAATGGCGGCGCAACCCGAGTGCCATGCGCGACCTGCGGGAAATCCTCGCGCACATACAACGTCACCCCGCCTACCCAACCCCGCCGGTGCACCTGCCTTTCGCCTGCGGCCTGCACCTGCACGCCGCCTACGGTTCTGCGGAAATCAAAGCCGCGCTCAACCTGTGCACTTTGGAAAAGTCCGGACCGACTGGCGTCGGGGTATTTCATGCCGAGGCCCTCAAGTGTTACGTGCACCTGGTGACTTTTAGGAAGTCGGAACAGGATTTTTCGCCCACAACCCAATACCGGGATTACCCGATCAGCCGCACGCAACTGCACTGGGAAAGCCAATCGATCACGACGCAGAGCAGCGCCACGGGCCAAAACCTGCTGAACTTCCAGTCCCGCGGCTACACCATTTTGTTTTTCGCTCGGTTGGAAAAACGCATCGAAGACGAGACCGCTCCGTTCGTTTTCCTGGGATCGGCGGAAAAGATTTTAAGCGCGGAAGGCAACCGACCGATTTCGATCGTCTGGGAGTTGTCCCACCCCATGCCCGCCGCCTTGTTTGAGGAAGCGCGGACGGCGTGAGAACCGGCTACTTCCGCCCCGGCGTCGGCGCTCGCACCACTGTCAACCGGATCGGAGTAAATCAGCACAGCGGCGACGCCGCCACCGTCTAAGCGGCCCGGGCGTGTGGCCTCGCCGGGCCCGAGGTTTGCCGCGCCCGGATGGTTGTAGATCTCCGGCGCGGCCTCAAGGGCGGCTCGTTCGGCAATGAGGCCAATCAGCCACACCGCTTTTGGGGGTATGACTGGTTTTGTAGTAATTTGTTAAAATTCTATCTTGTGACTTTTCGATAGAGAAAGGCGTCAGAAGTAAGGAGGGATGTCAACAAGGCCTTCATGCTGCCGTGGTTGTCGCGATAGGCCTTATAGGCCTCCTGGAGGATGGGCGCGTCGTGGATGGTTTCGTTGCGGCCCATCCAAAAGCGAAAAACATGGCGCACAAAGACCTGCTTGACTCGTTCGCTGACCGCTAGTTTTTGAATCATCTCCAAGGGATCTTTCACCGGCCCATCCAGGGCGGGGTCGCCGCTGAAGAGGATTTCGCCACTGGTATCAACCGGTTTACCTTTGTCGCTGTCGCGCAGCATTCCCAGATGATTGTACCTTTCAAAGGGCAGCGCGAGCGGGTCCATTTTCTGATGACAGCGCCAGCATTCCTCATTCCGGGTGACGCGCATGCGATGGCGCAGGGTGGAATCGGGTTCATCCGGCAGCTTGGCATCGACGGTGATCGGAATGTCCGGCACGGCGTCGCCGAGGAGGCGTTCGCGGATCCAGCGCCCCCGCGAAATCGCATGGTTTTCCATCGCATCCGAGTGCGCGATCAACCAAACGGGGTGGGTGAGAATGCCGCGTCGTTCACTGGGGTCCACGGTGGTGATAGCCTTCAGGGCGTCTTTGGCCGGCGGGAAAATACCATTGTCGAAGGGTGACTGGCGCACATAAATCGGCTGGGCCGGATTCGGCAAAATGTGATGCAGTTGATTCCCATTGGTGACCTCATGCTGCTCTTTTTCCTCCTCTCCTTTTTTCACGGTTGCCGGATGGTAAGTCTTGATCGGCACAAACGGTTTCTTTCGATTAATAAAATAGGCGATGTCGGTGGTCATGCCGCGGGCGACCCGCACTGAAGTGTAGGGTTGATAAATCAAGCGATGGGTCGTCAGCAACTCCTGGAGAACCTCCTGGTCCTCCCGCAGGATCAACTCGATCAGACCATCGGTGTTGGCGATCATGCTGTTGATGACCGCCGGATGCGATTCATAGTGAGCGCCTTGTCCCTCGATCGACTCTCTGGTCTTGCAGATCGTGGCCGCGCGATCGTAGTCGAAGTATTCCCTAAAAAATTGCAGCAGGCGTGGCTTGCGGATGCTGTCATCATTCAGAATGCGGGTGATTTCGCGTGTGACATCCTCGCGGGTTTTGAGTTTTCCCTCGGTCAGGGCCGTGCGCAGATGATCGGATTCCGGGCGGATGTAGGAGAAGGCGGCATTGATCGCGAGGGCGAGTTCGTCGCCTTCCAGCGGCACCCGACCGTACTTGTCAGGCTGGCCATTTTGGCAGAGTTCAGGGCGAAAGAGCGCGTCGCGGTCGAGGAAGATCGGCACCAACCCGAGGAGGGCACCTGCTTCTTTGCCAAGTTCCGCGATGGAGTGATGGGCCATTTCCAGGTAAGTGGCGGTCTCCGCTTCGCTTGGCGGACGCAGCGTTAGGGACTCAAATAGAAAAGCGATCGCTTCCATAAGGCGAGCATCGCTGACGCCGGGTGTTTTCATCAGTTCATAGACCGGCGTCAGGGGCCGATAGATCCCCTTTTTATAGAAAATGATATTCAGCCCTCGGTATTCTCCGGGGACCTGTTCGATGTCATCCGCAAATTGGTAAGGCTCGGCGGCGGGTCCGTAGGCCATAAAACGCAGAACCTTTTCCGCGATGCCGACGATCTGCAGGGACTCCGCACTATTGACAGTATAAAAGATAGGGTAGTTGCGCAAGCCGTGGTCGCGGATCATCGACAAACTGGACTGGAATCCGCCGACGCCGAAATTATAGGCGTCACTAAAACTTCCCAGATAGCCATCGAGGCCGAAATAGACCTTGGTTTCCCCTTCTAGGTTTGACGGGATAAGATCGCCATGGGTCCAGAGACCGGGACGCTGCGGATCGTATTTCCGTTTCAGGCTAACGAGATCATTCAGGCGAACCAGTTGTTCCTGGGGGTGAATGCGCCAAATCCGCGCTGGGGTGGACGCAGGTTCGAGGTTTTGGGGCAAGTCGCCAAAAAGGAGGTCGTGATCCAGATGATTGCCCTTGCTGGGACGCAGGTGGTCTACAAAGCCGCCTTTGTCTTTCATCGCCGAGGTCAGTTCATCGGTGATCCACGTCGAAAGTTCCCCGCGCTCCATCAAGGGCGGTTGGTTGGTTTTCTTCCGCGGCGGCATTTCTTTCAACGCCACCTGTTCCCAGATCCGCTTCCACAGGCTGGCATTGTCCGCAGAAACATCGCGGAGACCCTCCAGGGAAACTTTTCCTTTTTGCGTCTCCTCGTCATGACAATCAAAGCAGTACTTTTCTAGAAATGGCCTGATTTTGGTACTAAACGCGGACGCGCCACCCGGACTTGTTTCCGCATGGGAGGCCGGAGTCGGCAGCAAAAAAAGCAGGGTTAGCCATGTCTGGTAAGTCGGCAGTTGACGGAGCAAGGACGCAAGTCTGCCGAAGCGTTTCATGGTTGGCCAGCTGGCGATGGAGAAAGGCATCGGAAGTGAGAATGCGGAAGGGTCCCGGGGTTCGTTCAAATGGAAGTGCTGGCGGCTTCGGCCAGGCGACCGCGTGGTTCTGGGAAAACGAGCAAACCTCGACCACCGAGGCCATATGAACCATCAGGGCCGCCTTTTTGCAAGTCCACGAGAATCGGGCCCCAAAGCTGGGGGTGTTATGGTTGGTTTTGTAAAAGGGTTGAGCCTTGCCCGGTGCGCCCCTTTGGGGCTGCGGCGATGCGGCGGCCCCGCGATCGCGATCTCCGACCGGGTCTCGGGCAGCCATTTCAAGGATTTTCGCCACATCCTTGGGTCATCAGGGGAGTTGAAGGGGCTCCTTGGGTTTTCAAAATTAGGATTGCTTGTCACAGGTGCAGACAGGAAAAGTGGTCAAGTCATGAGATTCTTTTCCTTCCTCGCTATGCTTTCGTCGTCCGTGGTGGCAGTCGCCCAGTCGGGGGTAGACGGGGATGCTAATGGGGTTTTGCGGCAGCCGATTCCGGACCGGTTGGTGGTGCTGACTTTTGACGATGCTCCGGCGAGTCATGCCACGGTGGTGGCGCCGATTCTGAAGTCGCTAGGGTTTGGGGGTTCGATTTATGTGTGCAATTTCGATTCGTTCAAGACGCGGAAGGACTGGTATCAGACTTACCGGCAGATGAACGCGATGCACGCGGATGGATTGGAGATTGGGAATCACACCCACGGGCATGGCGGGGGATTGGAGAATTACTTGCGGATGGAGGATGAGGTGATGGCAAATGGCGGGCCGAAGATGACGACGGTGTGCTGGCCGGTTTATCAAGTGGTGTGGCCGATCATTCCGCGGCTGCTGCAGCATGGCTATTGGTTCGGGCGCGGCGGGCATGAGCGGCCCTACCGTCCCACGGTGGATCATCCTTTTGATGTGCCGTCGTTCTCGATGACGGATGGGGTTTCGGGTGAGAGTTTCGTCAAGGCGGTGCAGCAGGCGTGTCAGGGCCGGGTGGTGGTGCTGACATTTCATGGGGTGCCCGATAGGGAGCATCCGCCGGTGAGTCTGGAGCCGGCGAAGTTCAAGGCGATGATGCAGTATTTGAAGGACAACCATTACCAGTGCATCGCGATGCGCGACCTCGCGAAGTATATCGATGCGGAGAAGGCGGCGACGCTGCCGCGCACGGCGGATGACGCGAAGGACGCGCCGCCGTTTGCGCGGCTTCAGGACGAAAAGCCGTTCATGGCACCGCCGTCAGGAGAGATCCGGGAGTTTCGTTTCCCGGATCTGGATCCGGCGAGGATTTCCCAGGGAGAGATCACGGTGACGGTCCCGCACGCCACGGATGTCGCGGCGCTCGCGCCGAAAATAACGGTGTCCAGCGATGCGACCGTCGTTCCGGTTTCGGGTGCGGTGCGCGATTTTTCCGAGCCGCAGACATACAAGGTCACGGGGCGCGATGGGACGGTGAAAAGCTATGTCGTCACGGTGAAGCAAACGCCGGTGAGCCAGGCGAAGGATATGCTGGCGTTCACGCTGCCGAGGGCGCGCTCCGTGGCGATTTCGCAGCATCGCATCGCGGTCTATGTGCCGAAGGGCACGGATGTGACCGCACTGGCGCCGACATTTGGGCTGTCGGCTTTCGCTAGGGCGGAACCTGCCTCGGGCGTGGCCCGAGATTTCACGAAGCCGCAAACTTACCAAATCACGGCGCAGGATGGATCATCGCAAGCGGTCGCGGTTGCGGTGGTGCCGAGCGACAAGGCGAACGCATTTACATGGACGAAAGTGGGGGAGGGGAATTGGAGCGAGGCCGCACGGTGGACTGATAGCACAGCCGCACCGGTGCGGGCGGGTTCGCCGGACTACATGCTCCGTTTCAACCAAGCCGGCAAAGGCACGTCGAACAATGATTTGGTGGCGGGATTTGTGCTGAACCAACTCGTTCTCGGCGAGCGCTCCGGCGGGCTGACTCTCGGCGGAAAGGCATTCGCTTTCGCCAAGGAGCCGACGAACCAAATCCTTCCCGCGATCCGCGCGACGACGTGCGGGATCGTGGACATCAACGTGCCCGTCGCGCTCCACGACGACCTCTCCGTCGTTACTTCTCCCGCCAAAGACCCCAACTGCTTCATCACCTTTAACGAGCCTATCTCCGGCCCGCACGCGCTCACTTTGCAAAGTTCCGGCGATTCTAACGTCGCGGGCATCAATTTCCACGATGTGCATTTTGGCATTCTGCAAATCAACAACTCTAACAGCTACAGCGGCGGGACCTTCATCAAAGGCGGGAAAATCAACGTGCGGCAAAGCGACGGTCTCGGCAGCGGAGCGGTCACGCTCGACCACTTCGGCACCTTGTCCAACGAGCGCGAACTGGCGAACCCGATCGTCGTCAATCAAGGCACGCTTTTTCACTGCCACCTGAGCGGCCCGATGACGCTGCAAGGCAACGCGGGATTCATCGGCAACTGCCTCATCACCGGTAACATGAGCGGGCCCGGCGGCTTCACCATGTTTGGCACCAACGGCACCTATCTTAGCATGATCCCCGGCGGCACGGTCACCCTCTCCGGCACGAACTCCTACACGGGGCCGACCAAGCTATTCCCCGGAACGCTCGTCGTGAAAAAAGCCGCATCCCTTTACAACGCGGACGCCGCGCAATGGACGGCGGCAAACATCACGATCCACCAAGCGGCGACGCTCCGGCTGAATGTCGGCGGGCCTGGCGAATTCACCGGCGAGCAAGTCGGCGCCTTGCTTGGAAACCTCACGCGCCGCGTGAACGACAATGGCATGTTGGGCGGCTCTTTCCTCTGTCTCGACACGGAGAACGCGACGCAGCCCGTCACCATCTCAGCGAAGCTCGAGGATTCCCAAGGCCCTAGCGGCGGCGCGTTTCTTCTCAAAAAATGTGGCAGCGGGGCGCTACGGCTTTCGGGAAATAATACTTATACCGGCCAGACTATCCTAGAGAGCGGTAGCCTTAGTGTCGCGTCGCTCAACTGTTTCACCGAGGGCAAACGAACCCCTAGCAGCAGCCTTGGCGCGCCCACCGATATCGAAAGCGGCGAGATCGTCATTGGTGAAGAAGGCCAGGACGGCGATGGCGCGCTCATTTACACCGGCGCTGGCGAGAGCACCGACCGCGTCATCAATCTCGCGGGAAAAAACGCCACCGTCACCTTTGAACAATCGGGCACGGGTCTCTTGAAATTTACCAGCCCGCTCCTCATCTCCGGCTATGGGGCCAACAAAACCATCGCCCTCACCGGCAGCAGCACGGGCACCGGCGAATTCGCCGCCGCCATCACCGACCCCCACTTCCGCGATGGGAAAGCCATCACCGCGATCGACAAAAGCGGCACGGGAACATGGACGCTTTCCGGCGCCAACGCCTTCACCGGTCCCGTCACCATTCATGGCGGCACTCTCGCCATCGCCAGCGAACGCAGCCTTTCTGCCCAATGTGAAATCTCCATCGCCAGTGGTGCCAAGTTGGAACTCAATTTCAAAGGCCAGATCAAAATTCGCCAGCTCACCCTCGAAGGCAAAGCGCAACCTCCGGGCACTTACTCGGCGACTGAGGCGTCAGGCTTTATCGCCGGAACCGGAGTCCTTATTGTCGGCTCTTCCATCCATCAGGATAAGACTCAATAAAAGCTGATCTTAACCTAAGACCGGGAGTTGAAAGCTGCCTAGGGCGCCCTTTTCCTGATCAGGACGGGGGATGAGCCGTTCAGCTCGGTCTGTGAGGGAACGACGCGAGCTGGTGGAAAAAAACGATCCCCCATTGAGGGCGCCGGCAATGTCAATTGCTGGATGTGGCCCGGTCGTCGCTGAGCTATCAGCCAGTGCCGGAACGTGGTGATAATCAGCGCTTGAGGCGTCTTTTGGATGAGATCTATCTGAAGGATCCCTGTCTGGGGAGCCGCCGTCTGGTGACGGTGTTGGAGCGGGACCATGGATTGGTGGTAAATCGCAAGCGCCTGCAGCGGTTGCGGCGGGAGGCGATCTGGTGTCGGCCGCGCATCACGATCCCAGACTTTACCTCGATGGAGTGGACGGGAGTCCTGTTGGAGCAAGGGATCCGGATCAGCATGGACGGGATCGGCCGCTGGATGGACAACGGGTTCATCGAGCGGCGGTGGCGCCGTGTGAAATACGAGGAAATCTACCTGCGCGAGCACGCCACGCTCGGAGCACTGCGGACAGGGCTGGCCGACTGGTTTAAGCGCTATAATGAATGGCGGCCCCACGAGGCGCTGGGCCATCTTACGCCAGCGGCCTTTTGCCAAGAAGCTCTCGTGCGGATCGCGGCGTCAGCGGAGGAGATGAAGCCCGCCGCATGAAAACCGAAAAGCACTCACCCTAAAAACCATAAAAGCCCCTCAGGAAAGTGGCCGCGATTTGGGGAAGCCTCCACTACGGGCTAGGCACGCCCCTGCGCTACGCTCCGGGTCGTGCTACGCCCTCGGTTACGGCTTCCCAAAATTCATTTCACCAGCTCCATCAGCTTCTCGTAGCTGTTCACCACGTCATACTTGACCTCGCTTGAGGTGATCCTGGCGAAAAACTTGCGGGCGCAACTGATGCGGGCCTTCTCAATCTCGCGGAGTTCCAACGACGACATGCTACCTTTGGTTTCCGCGATGAAAAACACGTGGCGCGTCTTGCCGGAATCGAAGGCGATGGCCCAATCCGGGTTGTAGTCGCCGACAGGCGTGGGAATGGATAATCCTTTCGGCAGTTTCGCATAGACCTTCACCTCGGCGTTGGTGTCGAGTTCTTCGGCGAACTTCCGTTCCACCTTGGAATCGGTGAAGACGTAGTCGTAGATGTGATGCTTCGCCGGGAAGGCGACGCC
>CANHIJ010000130.1 GCA_947460575.1 Verrucomicrobiales bacterium
GCCGTGCCGGGTGGCAATTTGATGGAGAGGGCGTGCTTTCCGGTCCCGGTATTGAGCGATGGTTGAAAGGCTTCACCTAAGCCCTCTATGGAACCGGGGCCTGAAGGCAGCGAGATGGAATTCAGGGAAACCCCATTCTTTGATTTGTCCTCGGCACCAAACAAACCGTGGCAACTGACCGCCATCAGAAAGAAGCAGGAGACAGCCAACCCAGCGGTCATGGGCGGGGTAGGCTTCATGGAACTGAGTGGACCGCAATCCGGAAAAAGTTTCGTGAGGTGATCTCGGAGGGGGCTGAAACCACGGCCTTCCATAGCGTGGAAGCCCCTTCGTTCGAGACCGCCACTGGCGAGATCCCAGTGACAGGGGCCCAACTGCCTGCCGACAGTTGAGAGGTGGATTCGATGCGGAAAATGGTCCCCGTTGGAGCTGTCGCTTGTCGAAAATATAGCGCTAAGCTTCCGTTTGATTCTATTTGAAGATACGGCATCCGCGAAGCGTTTTCCGCCTGTGGATTCAGCCCGCCAGCCAAAGCCATCAAGTTAGTCACCCCATCCTTATTGAGATCATCCGCCGCCAAAGGAGCCAACGAGGCGAAGTGTGCTCCTTCCCAAGCATCGGGAAGTCCATCGCCGTCCCCATCTTTGTTGGGTTGGTTCAATGACAAATAGCGCACGTCTCGACTATCGGCAGTGGCCAGAAGCCCGACGCTGAGGGTTTCAAGGACTTCCTCTGCTGCCTGTGGGATGCCATCTCCGTCCTCGTCCAGGAAAAGATGCAACCGGTCGCCCGGACCTACCCTAGCAACGTCCGTTCCCAGCGCTCCCCGCGGAATCCTCAGCACGTACGTGTCTACCTTGGCACCAGCAGCAGCAAAAAGACCCTGAGTAGAAGCGATCACCCGGCCTGCCGAGGCTCCTGAGCTTGTTGCCAGAATTTTGCAAGGAAGCGATCCCGTGATGGCCATCCCTTGCGCCTTAGCAAAAACTTTTCCGAATAAAACCACGTCTGCAAGCGGCACCGCCCAGGCTAAACCTCCCAGGGCATGCCACACCATAGCGCTAGACAAAAATAATAAAACTTTTTGGCAAAGTGACATCGCATGCATGACCGTACTGATTGCTATTCTTCTCATTAGCCAAGAGGCACTCGACTTAGCTTTTTAGCGACTCGTAACATGGTGGCAACAGGACAGGATTTTCCGAAAACAGGGATTCACCGAGGCCAAGCTCAGACCGGAACGCGCCGCTCGATTTTGGCCTCCACCTAAAGAATCCGGATTTTCTCACCCCCATGTGACAGCCCATGTGAATTTTTTTTCACCCCCCCGCCCAGCGCCGCGCTAGGCCCCGATCACGGCCCGCCCGAGTCGGTCGCTGGCACCAAGCCCGGAGGAAGCGCCGCCTGACCGTGACTCGAAATGGCTTCGTCAATGGCCGTGGCCAAGCGTGCGTCCAAAGCCGGATCCTGCCCCGCCGCCGCATCGCGTCGGCTGGTATAGAGCAGGGTAAGATAGGCGCTGCGGGCCTCCTCAGGGGGCAAGGTCCCCGAGTGAAGCGCCTGAAAGCGGTTCCACAAGCCCTGGGCGGCCTGCCATTGGTCGGCTTGGGCCAGCGCTTTCATCTTCACCGCAAAGGCCTCCTCCGGGCTGAGGGCCTCGCTGGCCAAGCGCTGCAGCGCGGCACTGGGCAGCCCGACCGGCCGCAGCTCCTGCGGCGGGTCTCCTGGCTGGGTCAGCCATTGGAGGCTGCCGCCCGACTCCTTAACCAAGCCGACACGGAACAAATGGAGCAGGTCCGGGCCCTGCGCAATCCGCCCCTCCTGCCGACCCGGGGCGTCCCACATCTTGAGGCCACCGTCCCACGACGAAGTCACCACGCTCGATCCATCCGGGCTAAAGGCGAGCCCAGAAACCACATCGTGATGCCCTCGCAGCCGTCCCACCGTGGCACCCGTGGCGATCTCGATGATTTTGATGCCAAAGCCCTCATCGCGCAGCGCCAGGCAGCGACCATCCGGACTAAAAGCGAGGCAGCCGTCTTCCTGACACGGGGTTGGCAACACGCCCCTCAGGGTGAACCCCTTGGCCGCCCAAAGCTGCACGTTCCCATCCTCCGTCAAGCTGGCCAGCACGGAACCCTCCGGACTCATCCGCAAAGCCCTAACAGAAGATCCAAGGCGGGCCAGCACCTCTGGCGCGTGCCCTGGATCGAGATTCCAGCGGATGATCTGGCCATCGATGGAACCTGTGAGGACGCTGCGGCGATCCCGGGAAAAAACCACACTGGAAACTAAGACCGGATGTTGCCAGGTGATTTGTGGCGTGGGGCTGCTCGAGCCGACCTCCCAAATCCGCACCCGCCCATCGCCGGAGCCACTGGCGAGGAGGGCACCGTCTGGGCTGAAGGCCACGTCGTTGATGGGCTGCCCGGCTGGCTCCAGGTTCCGCACGCGAGCGCCCGTCTGGGCATTCCACAACATCAGGGAACCGTCGGCGCCGCCGCTGGCAAGCCATCGGCCATCCGGACTAAAAGCCACCGCTTTGGCAGGCCCCGCGTGTCCCGGCAAAGTCGCCAACCCTTTTCCCGTCAGGCTATCCCAGAGCCCAAGGCTCCCCTGCCCATGGAAATCGGCTAGGGCCACCGCCAGGCAGCGGCCGTCCGCGCTCATCGCCAGCGCCTGCGCGCGCCCCTGCGGGACCGGAAGGCTCAAGGCCTCGCTTCCCGAGGAGGCATCCCACAAGCGGATCACGCCATCGAAAGCGGCCGTCGCCAACACGCGACCATCGCTGCTGCAGGCCAGCCCACTGAGGGCCTCGCTCTGGGCGGTCACAAACGCCGCCCGACGAAACTGGTCCCCCTCCCCTTTCTTCCACCACTGCACATGGCCATCATTCGAGCCCAGGATCAAGGCCCCCGTTTTCGGCGCGAAGAGGACGCGGTTGAGCAGCATCGCCGCATTCATCGATTGCCGCAGCGCCAAGGATTCAACGTGCCAAATCCGCACTAAGCCACCAGGCGAGACTGCCGCCAGCAGCCTCCCCTCGCCGCTAAAAGCCGCCGCCGTCACGCGAAACCCCGGATCATCCGAAATCGTCCGCCACGGCCCCTCCGCCCCTTCTTGGATGAGCAGCCGACCCTCCTGCGTCACGACCATCACCTGTTTTCCCTGAGGCTGCCAAGCCACCGCTCGCAGCCCCCTGTCAGAGACTAGCAAGGAGCTCCTCAGCTGGCGACTGGCCACGTCCCAGCAGGCCATGCGCCCACGCGAACCCGCCGTCACTAGCAAGGATCCATTGGCCTGGAAATCCACGTCTTCCATATATTCCCCACCGCCACCGAGCACCGCCACTGGGCTCCATCCCGCCGTTTCCCACAAGCGAACCGAGCCATCCCACGAGGCACTCGCCAGCAGCGTCCCATCCGGGCTGAACGCTAAGTCACTGATGTGGCCGCCATGTCCGACCAGGGTGGCGCGCCGCAGGCCCGTGGCCAGTTCCCACACTTCAATGGCCTGCTCTCGCGTGCCTACCACCAACTGCGTCCCGTCGGGACTGAGCGCCAAGGCGGAAACCCCCGCGCTCCGGAAGGTCACCCGACGCGTCTCCGACAAGGCCTGCCCCTCGTGCAAGTGGAGGACCGCATTGCGCGTGCCCGCCACCCAGCCCAGCCCGTCAGGCGTCGCCGCCATGGCATGAATGCGCGATTCATACACCACCGGCGGACCCGTCTCTTGCCCCGTCGCCACCGACCACTGGCGCACCGTATGATCCCAGCCACCACTAAACAGCCGCTGGCCATCACCGCTAAAAACCACCCCTTCCACGCTATCGACGTGCTGCCCCTGAAAGGACTCGCGAAAACACTTCAAACCCAAATCATACCAGCGCACCGACCCATCCGCCCCTCCTAACACCATCAGAGTGCCCGCCGGATCCAAAGCCATGCTCATGATGCCCGCTGGGCTTTTCCCCTGCAGTGGCTCCGGAGTCGGCCCCTCCTCCGGCAAGGTCCAAACCGTCATCGCCCCATTTTTAAGCGCCAGCGCCATGCGCCGCCCACGGGCGCTGAAAGCCAGCTCCGCCACTGGCGCCGCCACCGTCAAGGGGGCTGACCAGACCGGCTCGCCCGTCCGGGTATTCCACAAGCATACCGTTTTATTATCATAAGCCGCTAGGACCAATCCGCCGTCCGGACTCACCGCCAGGCGATGCAACGCTGCGGGCTCCCGCATCCGCAGGCAGCGCTGCCCACCCTGACCCCAACGCCACAGCACCAAGGCACCATCCGCTGCCCCCGCCGCCAAGAGCGATCCATCGCCGCTGAACGCCGCGTCCTGCAGCGGTGCCGCATAAGGTGCCACCACATCAAAAACCTCCCGGTCTGCCCGCACCTCCCAAAAGCGCAACTGCCCCCTAGCATTAACCGCCGCCAGCGTCGCGCCCGCAGCATGCCAAGTGATGCGATGAATCCCCCCTAACGACGGCTCCGCCTGCCCACTGGACCAAAGGGGCCAAAGGCTCGGCCGCACCGCATCAATCACGCCCTCTGCCTCCAAGGCCAGCGCTTGCCGCTCGCCTTCGAGCGCCACATCTGTGGCAAACCCCCGCCCCAGCAGTGGCGGAAAGCTCTCCTCAATGGCCCGCGGCTCTTGCGCCCGGCGCCCCCAGCCCGCAAAGCCCACCGCTCGCGCGGCGCTGAGCAGCGCCGCTTGGGGTTCGCCCTTTTCTTGGAAAATCCGGGCTCGCTCTAGCCAGGCGCGACCCGTCTCCAACCACGATTTTTCTAACAATCCATTGACCCGACCCAGCGCCCCTTCCGCGACGCCCTGAGCCCGCGTCGCTTCCCCTTGGGCCGCTTCCGCGAGCTTTTCCTGGGCCCGCGCCTCCACCAGAGCGGCCTCCGCCTGCCGCCTCGCCCCGTCCATCTCCAGCCGCGCCAGATCCGCCCGCCGCGCCTGCACCAGGCTCGCCATCACCCCCAGCGCCATCACCACCAGCAAAACCGCCACCGCCGCCACACCCCACCCATACCGCCGCAAAAATTTGCGGGCTTGATACCCCGCCCCCCCAGGATGAGCGCGCAGCGGCTGCCGGTTGCGCCACCGTTCCAAATCATCCGCGAACGACTCCGCACTGGGATAGCGCGATTCCCGATCGCGCGCCATCGCCCGCAACACCACCCAGTCGAGATCGTGTTGGAGTCGCCGCATCAGCCGAGCAAAACTCGTCCCCCGATCCGCCGCCACCGCCGCCGCCGCAGGCCCCGCCCGGCTCGTCCCCGGGCTCAGCAAGGCCAAGCTGGGGCGCCCCACGGTGGCCCGCAGCGACGCATCCTCGTGCTGACCAGGCCGGGGCCGCACCACTGTCTCCAGGGCACCGGGCTTGGCCCCAACCAACAATTCATGGAGCACCGCTCCCAAGGCGTAAATATCACTGCGAGTATCCAAATCCAGCGACCCCGCCATCTGCTCCGGACTCATATACAAGGGAGTGCCCATCGCCGCCGGAGCCTCGTCCTCCCCCGCGCCTCCGGCTCCGGCATCCGGGGCCAAAACCTGCGCCATCCCAAAATCAATGATCTTAGGCACGGGCTGCCCATCGATCTCTGTGATGAGAATGTTAGAAGGCTTAAGGTCGCGGTGCAGCACCGCTTTTTGATGGGCATAGTGAACCGCCAAGCAAATCTGTCGGAAAAGCGCCACCCGCGCCCCGATGGTAAGCCGCCGCGCGTCGCAATAGCGCGTCACCGGCTCCCCCCTCACTAACTCCATCACAAAATAGGGGCTTCCCTGATCCGTGGTTCCCGCGTCCAGCACCCCCACAATGCTCGGATGCTGCAGCCGGGCCAAGGTTTGCCGCTCCTCTTCAAAGCGCTCGATGGCCTCATGCGACTCCACCGCAAGGCGGATGATCTTCAAGGCCACCTCCCGGTGCAAAGGCTGCCTCTGTTCCGCCCGATAAACCACCCCAAATCCACCGCTTCCTATCATTTCTATGACATGATAGCGGCCAATCCAAGTGCCGCAGAGACCCCGTCCATCTCCCACTTCAACCGGTGCCCCCGACCGACCCGCTTCCCCAAAACACTGAAAAATCTCTTCCGGAACATCCCCCCGATCAAATCCACCCGCCCTCCCCGCTTCTCCTGGCGCCCCTATTCCCCCTGCTCCGCGAGCAGAAATAGAAGCGTCGGCGGAAGATAACCCACTCATAGCAGCCCGTGATCCTCATGAGACTGGCGGCGATGTCAAGCGCGGAGGCATTGGCCAACCGGTCACCTGGAAGCGCTCCCTTCCGACCGCAGCCCAATGAGAACGAGCTTGAGCAATTGGATCATCTCCTCCTCTGGCTGTTCCCCTTCGTCGGCAAGCAAACTTACCTGCTTCAGAAATTTAGACCCATAGCGCGCCCGCAGCCGAGAAAGCGCCTGGCGCACCGCCACATTTTCCATGCCCGGCAGCGAACCCGGTTCCGCCTCGCGATCCAAAATCAACGGCTCCAAGGCCTCAAATACCCCCGCCTGACGGCGCACCGCATATTCCTGCCGCAACTGGGCCACGACCCGCCGGTGCAGGCATAGGGCAAAATCAACCTCAAACGCCAACTCCTCCCGCGGCCGCTCCGTGAGCATGGCCACGACCTCCGCAGGGTCCAATTCTTCCATCGAGACCGTCTGCGCGGCCCCTCTTTTCAGCGCCGCCTGGTGCCGTCGGTAGTCGAGGATAAACTGCCGCAGGGTATGCAGCATGAAGGTGCGAAAGCGCCCCTTTTCCCGATCGGCCTTGGGCAATGTGCGGGTCAAAAAGGCCCTGACAATAAAATCCTGGCAGACATCCTCGACGTCGGCCGCCGGAAGGCCACTCCGCGCAATCGCCGACAAGATGGCCGGTCGATACCGCCCAATCACCTCTTCCAAGGCCCGCCGCGACCCCACTGGATCCAGCTCGGCACGCCGCGCCCGGTCAATCAATTCCCATCGGGTGATCCAGACCGAGGTGACATCGCTGCATGAATCTGGGGATAACGGCATGAGTCGAGGCGGCTAAAGAAGTTAACTATGATCCGCAAATGCACCCGGGCGGTGACAGCAGAAATCCAAATAATGTACGCCCCAGGCTATCTGGCCCGATCCGAAGGCGCGCGCCCATCGCCACACTTGAGCTATCTGGCCAGTTGGTCGCTTCCCCAGCTCCCCTAAAAATCCGCCTCATCCCCAGTTGAGCGCAGCCAGCGGCCGCGCGCGGGATGCTTTCTAGCCAACCATTTCCTCTTGCCCATCGCCCCTCAGGGCTGGCGGGGAGCCGGGCTGGCCAGGGAACCGGCGGGTGGCGCTGGTCCCGCGGGCGCGTCGGGCGGGGGCCCTAGCGCTTTGCTTCGGACGGGCGCCTCGGCCGCTGGTGGACGGAGGATTTCCCGAGTCGGCAGGGCTGCGGCCATAGCTTCCGGCGCGGCCGCCGCCACCGGCCCGGGCGGCAAGATGGGGAGGGCTCCGGGGACAACCCCCGCCGCCTCTAGGGAAGGCACCGAAGCGGGGGGCAACGCCCCCTTCCGCCCCGGCACCGCAGGCTGCAGCACCAGCCTCGCCAGCCCCCCCCCCGGGGAGTCCCCCACTTGCGGCGGCGAACCCCAGGGCAAGGCCAGCCCTCCTAATCCTAAAGCGAGCAGGGCCGCCGTGGCCAGCGTCGGGCCCCTCCAGGAAACCGCCCGCGCCTGGCGGCGGACTGGGGAAGCCGCCCGCGGCAGCCCCGCTTGGCGCGGCGGTCCGGCCAGCGCCCGCGCGGCCTCGCGGCGGAGGGCCTCCTCCAGGCGGTGCGCCGTCCGGCTCAGCGCCACCGCTTCCGCGCGCAGCGCCGCATCTCCCAGGAGGGCGGCATCAAAAGCAGCTTGTTCCGCGGGGGAACCTTCGCCTAACAGACAGGCAGTGAAGCGGGATTGCTCAGGGGTAAAGGACATGGCAAACGAATAAGTGGACGTGTAAAAATCAGCCCGGTCGCCCCACTCCGGCGGAGCTCGCCGCGACCTCCGGGGCCAGCAGGCTGCGCAGGCGCTTGAGGCCAGTGTGAATCAAAAAACCCACATTCCCCGGGCTGAGTCCGGTGATGTCGGCGATCTCTTGATAGCTGAGGTCATTTTGAAACTTCAGCCGGAGCACCTCTGATTGATTGCGCGGCAGGCGGCTAAAAGTGCGCAGCACCAAGTCCGTCTCGTCTTGGTCCGCGGCGCGGCGGTCCGGCCCCGGGCGGTCGTCCGCCACTTGATCCACTGGCCAGTCCTCAATGCTGACGAGGCGGCGGCGGCGGCGCAAGAGGTCGATCGCCCGGTGGCGGCTCACCGTGAACAGCCAAGCTTTCAGCCCCGGGCCGTCCAGCGACGCCGGGTCTTGCCCACAAAGCTTAATAAAAGTGTCCTGCACCGCATCCCGCGCCAATTCCAAGTCGCCCGCCAAATTATAGATATAGCCAATCAGGGGAGATTCAAAGTCGCGCACCGCCCGCTGCACCAGATCGGCAGAGGCAGAGGGACTAGGAGAAGGCGGCATAATTTGTAGATACCCTATCAGGGGAAACGACTCGTCCCACCCTTTTCTTGGATCCATTTTTCCTGCCTTCCAGGCTCTCCCGAGCTTCAGCGCGCGCTTAATGCTTGGATGCTCCGGTGGATCCGCCGCAACCGCGCCAAGCTGACGCCCTCCAGGGTGTCGAGAATGGCGGTGGCCCCAGAAAAATCCGAGCCCAGCGTGACCGGCGACGGAACCACCACGCAGGGCGCCCCCGCGGCGAGCGAGGCCCGCAGCCCATTGGCCGAGTCCTCCAAGACCAAAGTTTGCTCCGGGCGCAGCCCCAGGCCGTCCGCCGCCGCCAAAAATAAATCCGGAAAGGGCTTGGCCCGGGCCACGTCGTCCCGGCTGCGCACAAAATCGAAGTGCTCGCGCAGCCCAGTCCGCTCCAGCCACCCGCCCACGTGGCTGCGCTGACTGCTCGAAGCCACCACGCAGGGCGTCCCCTCGGCCCGGGCCTCCCCGAGCAAGGCGCGAATCCCCGGCAGGGCATCCAGCCCCACCTGCCCGGCGCGAATCCGCGCGTCCTTGATCGGCAGCAGCCGATCCCAATCCACTGGGCCGCCCGTCAGCGCCTCGAGCGCCTCCATGGGGTCGTAGTGCCCAAAAACCGAACCCACACACTGCACATACGTGGGCAGCGGCAGGTCGTGTCCCTGCGAAAGATAGAGCTCCCGCCAGGCCTCATAAATGGCAGACTCGGTGTCTACGATCAGTCCATCGAAATCAAAAATCAGTGCGTGCATCGTCAAAAAAAAGGGTCGCAGAATGGCCTCCGCGAGAGGCCCGCCCGCTTCAGGGAAGTAAATCTAGCTCGGGCTTGAAGTCCGCCGCATGGTAGGAACTGCGCACCAGCGGGCCCGAGGCCACGTGGCGGAATCCCTTGGCTTCAGCCATGATTTTGAGCGCTGCGAATTGGTCCGGGTGAATGTACTCGACCACCGGCAAGTGCTTGGGCGAGGGCCGCAAGTACTGCCCCAAAGTCAGCACCGTGACCCCGGCCTCGCGCAAGTCGTCGAGCGCCTGGAGCACTTCCGCCTCGGTCTCCCCTAGCCCCAGCATCAGCCCGCTCTTGGTGGCGATGCGCGCTCCAGACATTTCCTTGGCCCGCTTGAGCACCTGCAGGCTGCGCCGATACATCGCGCGGCTCCGCACCAACAACGTGAGCCGCTCCACCGTTTCCAAGTTGTGATTAAAAATGTGCGGCCGCGCCGCCATGACCACCTGGAGGGCCTCGTCCTTGCCGTTGAAATCGGGCACCAAAATCTCAATCGTGATACCCGGATTTTCTGCCCGCACCGCCTCGATAGTTTCCGCAAAATGCTGCGCCCCGCCGTCGGCCAGGTCGTCCCGGGCCACCGCGGTGATGACCACGTGGTTGAGGCCCATCCGCTTGGTCGCGGTGGCCACTCGGCTCGGCTCGTCCGCTTCCAGGGCAAACGGCTTAGCGGTCTTCACCGCACAAAAACCACAGGCCCGCGTGCAGCGGTCCCCCGCAATCATAAAAGTGGCCGTGCCCTGGCTCCAGCATTCCCAACGGTTCGGGCACTGCGCCTCCTCGCACACGGTGTGCAGCTTCAAGTCCGACACCATGGACTTGGTGGACCAAAAAACGGGATTGGTGGGCAGGCGAACCTTGATCCACGGGGGTTTTTTGTCCGTGTGCAGCGCCGGGTCGAGCTTGGAAGGCATGGAGTCCACCTTGTGGGGGCCGCCGCTGCTTTGCAACCCAGATGCGCCCCGCCCGAGCGGGCCCCACTTCACCGGCGTCCCCGCAAAAAAATCCCCACACAGCCCTATGGCACGGGAAACTCCTTTGCCGTCAACCGCCGACTTTGCATCAAAGTCACTGATTGCCGCCGCGGCCTCAGAAACTGCCTCCTTTTGTGCTCTTTGTGTTCTTTGTGGTTAACCCCCTCGGGATTTCCCCTGCCAGCCGTCCCCGGCAGCCCTTGTGGGGCACCATTTTTTCAACCACAAAGAACACAAAAAACACAAAAAATGACTGCCAAAAGGCGTCCCTCAAAAGTCCCCCAGTAGCCCTTTGGCTCGGGCAACTCATTCGCCAGCAACTGCCTCCTTTTGTGCTCTTTGTGTTCTTTGTGGTTAACCCCCTCGGGATTTCCCCTGCCAGCCGTCCCCGGCAGCCCTTGTGGGGCACCATTTTTTCAACCACAAA
>CANHIJ010000131.1 GCA_947460575.1 Verrucomicrobiales bacterium
GGCGTCCGAGCATGATGCCGGAGGCAGCCCCGGATGATGCCGGAGGCATCCCAGCCGGTAGCCGGTGGTTGAGCGAAGCGACACCACCGGAACTGCGTCCCAAGGGGGCCCGCACCCCGGCAGGGGTGCTAGCGCGGTAGCCCCCCAAACGCCGACTCGCAACGAAGGCCCGTGCGCAAATGGAGAGCCTCCCGCGCCAGCGCTTCGCGCCCACCGAAGGCTACCGTCAAATCGCGATTTTAGGGTTATGGCCTTTTCGGCGGGGCCCGGCCCGTCTAGCGGATCGCGCGGCCGCGGTGGCGGCGCTCCAGTTGCGCCCGGCCCACTCCTATAACCACTAGCGGGCCAGGCCTCACTTCATCGCATGACCGCTAAGCGCGGCACCATAGCGGCCGCGTCGGGTGCCCCCATCCAGGTAGCTAGTTTTCGAAAAACGGCGCGTCGCTGGCGGTTCGGCGCCTCGGCGATCCCCTGGATAATGATTTTTTCACAAAATCGGGTTGCGGTATAAAATGTTTTTGTTATTTTAACGCGCTTTGAAAAATCACCGCTAGTGCATCGTGAATTTAAGAAAGTTAAAACTCTTATGAATGCGTCATTTTATCGATTTAGAGTTGTATCTTCTAGTCTTCTAGTGGCGGCTTTGGCGGGGTGGTTGGCGCAGCGGGGTGGGTCCCCGGAGTCGGACGAGGCGCCGCCGCGCGCCCTGGACCGCGCTTTTCTGGCTGGGTCGGGATCGGCGCGGGTGGCGGGGGTGGCGGGGCCCGATGCGGCTTCGCCCCTGGCGGCACAGGCCACTGCGGCCGCGGGCCAGGTCCATGGCCGGGGCGCCCAGCGGGCCGAGGAAAACGCCGCCCTGCGCCAAAGCCTAGCGGAGGGCAAGGCGGCGCCCCTGCCGGCGGCCTTGCAGGTGGCCGACCTCCCCTTGGGAAATTCATTGGGTTCAGGTAAAGAGCGGTAAAAAAGATAAAACCAACAATGTTTTAAATACATTATCATTCACATGAACATAAATTTCAAAAATGGGAGCTTATTTAAATATATAAGATGTTTAGCTATTTCGGCGGGGCTGGCGCTGCCGATGGGGGCGGTCGGGGGGGCGGCGTGGAAGGAGGATTTTGAAGACGACCCGGCAAGTGCCTCGTCCTGGGTTCTTGGCCAGAGCGCCGCGGCCGCGCCGCACTGGACGGTGCTGCTCGATGGGTACCCGGCGGCGCCCACATCGGTATGGGCCAGCGCGCAGGCGGGGGAAAGTGCCAGCGGGGCGCAGGCGCTGGTCCTGGGGGCCTCGGGCAGCTCCCTGGTGCAGGTGAAGCGGGCGACGCCCTTGGCGCCAGAGGGTGTGGCCTTTGCGGGCGTGGCCCTGCGGCTGGGGCCCGTTTCCGCGGGGGACGCCGCGGTGGCCTCCGGCGAAGGCGCGGTTTTAGTGGAGGGCCTTCGCCTGGCCTTTCTCTCCGCTTCCAGCGGCTTGGCCCGCTGGCACTATTGGAGCCCCGCGGCGTCGACCTGGCAGAGCGCAGGCCCCCTGATCGCGGTGGGGGCCGAGGATGGTCTCGCCAAGGATTGGACGCGGCTCCAGCTGCGCCGCGACCGCGGCTCCCGCGCGGAAGCCGACCTCTGGATCAACGGCAAGCCGGTGGCGGTGCAGATCCCCCTAGACCTCTCGGCTTCCGGGTTCCAAGTGCGGGCGGCGGCCCGGGCGGCCTCCTACGTCGACGAACTCGCCTTCAGCGACGCCCAGCCCCTGTTTTCTGACGGCGATCGCGACGGCATGCCCGACTCCTGGGAGTTCGCCTACGCGGGCTCAGCCACTCCCTCGGGTGCGGCCCTGCTGCAGCCCGCGGTGGACGACCGCGCGGCGGACCCCGACGGGGACGGGGTGAACAATATCCGGGAATACCTCGCCGGATCCAATCCCCTCATGGGCGATTCCGATGGGGACGGTATGCCCGACGCTTGGGAAATCGACAGCGCGCTCAACCCGGTGGACCCGCGCGATGCCGAGGGCGACTACGACTTCGATGGGGTCCTGAATGCGGAGGAATGGGCCTGGCAGACCAATCCGAGGAGCGCGGATGGCAATGGACCTAAAATTAAATACGTCCGCGCCCCGAGCGCAAGCCAGCCGAGCGACCCGAGCCAGCCGATCGGTTCGCTGGCCAACCCCTACGCCTATTTCTCCACCGCCCTGCAGTCGGTCCCCGATGGCGGAAAGCTAGTGGTGCTGGGAGCTGGAGGCCCCCTCGACTTGAGTGGCCAGGCGGTGTGGGAGGCCTCCTCCCGCAACCTGACGCTCACGGGGGTCGACAACGCGACTATCACTGGAGTCGGCGGAGCGGCGGCGGTCCTCACCTTTCAGGGCGGAGGGCGCAGCGTCAGCATCGACAATCTGACGTTTGCGCGCTGTCAGGGCGGCGCGAGCGGCGGGGCTTTGGGGTTTTATGGGTGCCCTGCCAAAATCACGCGCTGTCGTTTTGAATCGTGCCGCGCCGCGGACGGGGGCGCGATCGCCTTAAATGGCACCAGCGCGGAGGTGGCGGATTGCACTTTTTATAAAAATACCGCCACGGTTTCCGGAGGAGCCATCTGGGCTTCGGCGACGCGGCTCGCCTTGCCGCGCAATCGCTTCGTCGCTCAAACCAGTTCGGCGCGGGGCGCCGCCCTGCTGCTCGCTTCCTGCACGGGGGAAATCACCTCCTGCCTGTTTGCGGGCAACCAGAGCAGCGCCGGGGGAGGGGGCGCGGCGGCGATCGAGGGCGCCGCAACCCCGCTCTTCAGCTACGCCACTGTCGCGGATAACCTGGTGGCTAGCGGCGCCGCGATCGAATCGTCGGCGTCCGTGCCATTTCAAATGGTAGGCTCCATCATTTGGGGAAATAAAGTTGCCAGCACGGGGGTGATAGTGAATGTTCTCGGCGCATTCAATCTCACGGCGACAACCACCCAGGGAACCCTGCTTCCAGGGGCGGGAAACAACACCAGCAATCCGATGTTCCTGCGCTCCTATCATCCGCTGATGGCCGCGGTGCCCGGCGATGGCTACGGCCTAGCCGCGGGCTCGGGCATGATCGACCGCGGCAGCAGCACGTCGGCGCCGAACTCGGACATCGACGGGCTGCCCCGCCGCCGCGCCCTTCCCGCGGGCAGCAGCGCCTGGGTGAGCCATGCCGACCGCGGCGCCTTTGAATATAATGACGCCGACGCCGACAACATTCCCGACGGCTGGGAGGGGCTCTACGGTTTGGATGGAAACAATGCCGACGACCGCGACCGCGACGCCGACCAGGATGGCTTTAGCAACTACGAGGAATACGTCGCCAAAACCCACCCCCGCAGCCCCACCTCTCGGCCCGGTCCGGTGCTCTACGTCTCGCCCGGCGGCAGCGACAGCGCCGAGGGCAGCTTGGCCAGCCCCCTCAAAACCATCGCGCGTGCCCTGGCTCTCGCGCCGCCTTCGGGTGGGCGCATCGCCCTCTGGGACGGACTCTATGCGGGTCCTGGCAATGTCAATCTCAGCTGCGCCGCCAAGGCCGGGTCCCTCGTCGGCATCAACGGCGCAAGTCGCGCTATCGTCGACTGCGGGAACGCCGCGCGCTTTCTCAGCGGCGGCTCGGCGGCCTTCTCCCTGGCGGGGATTGCGGTCCGCAATGCCATCGCCCCCAGTGGTGACGGCGGGGCCATTTGCTGGAACTCCTCAAACATTCCGCTCACCCTCTACCGCTGCCGCTTTGTCAATTGCCGCGCCCCGAGCGGGGTCGGCGGAGCCCTCTTCCTCCCCGCGGGCAGCGCCACCAAGTGCGAATTTCTCGGCAACACCGCCAGCGAAGGCGGCGCCCTCGCAGCCAAGTTCGCCAGCGCGCCCAGCCTCTTCCTGCACGACAACACCTTCGCCTGGAACGACGCCGCCCTGCAGGGCGGCGCCCTCTCCCTAGATTCGATTCCCGGTGGGGAAGTCGCCCGCAATTCCTTTTACCGCAACTCCGCCCGCAGCGGCGGAGCTATCGCCCTCAAGGATTGCCTGGCCCGCGACCCCTCCGCGGCCCCCGGCGCCGCCCTCAGCGCGGCGACCCCGCCCATCAAGGGCTACTACTATAATTTGGATCTTTCAGATAATACCTTTGCGGAAAATAGCGCCTGGCCCAGCGCGGCATCGGCTCCCGGTTCCTCCGCCGCCGGGGCGCTTTTGCTGAGCAACTCTACGGTCTGGTTAGCAGGCGGGTCCTTCGAGCGCAATGTGTCCCTGGGCCAGGGTGGAGCACTGCGGCAAACCACGGGGGCCACCCAGGTTCACCGAGTGCGCTTTCTGGAAAATGAGGCCGTCGCGGACGCGGGGGCGGCGAGCATTTCCGCGGGCGCACCCACGTTTGCCAACTGCGCCTTCGTGCGCAATCGCTCCGGCAGCCAGGGCGGCGCCCTGCGGACGGCAGTCGGCTCCAAGTTGACCCTGCGCCAGGCCACCCTCACTGCCAACGCCGCCCCCAGCGGCGGGGCCGCGTGTTGGAGCGACGGATCCCTCGCCGCCCACAATTCCCTGATCTGGCACCACCAGCCCGCCGCTTCGGCCCTCGGCGGCACCGGCACCCGCAGCATCCTCGGCTGCAACGGGGAGGGTTCGTTCGCCCCGCTGGGCGGCACCGCCGGTAACACGTCCTCTCCGCCCCTATTCGCCTGGGACCGCATCCACCTCGCCGGAAACCCTGCCAGCCTCAACACCGCCCAAATCCCCCTCGCCAGCCAAGCCGCCGAATCCGGCGCGGTCCGCGACCTGGACTCCGAGCTCCGCCCCCTCACCTCCGCCAACCCCCCGGAAATCGGCTGCGACGAGTTCCTCGACGCCGACGGCGATACGCTGCCCGATTGGTACGAAAGGCAAATCCTCGCCCTCAGCCCGGGCGTCTTCGATGTCCTCCCCAGCACTAAACTGTGGAATACCCCGTTCTCCGCTAGCGAGTACCTCCTCGCTGGCGCCAATCCCCTGCGCTTGGATGCGGACAGCGACGGCGACGGCATCCCCGACATCCGGGAAATGACCCTCCAACTCAACCCTCAATCGGCCGACACCAATGGCGATGGCACCGTCGATATCGACCCCGCGCAACTCCAAGACCTCGCCAAAGACAGCGATTTGGACGGAGTGCCTAACGGCGGCGATGCCTTCCCCGCCCATAAATACCTCAGCTTCCCGCGCAGCCCAGAACCCCGCTACGCCTTTGTCGACCTCGGCCCCGGCGCCGCGATCTCGGTCAATGCCTCCGGCCAAATCCTCATCGGCACTCACGACCCCGCCAGCGACACCACCCGCGCCTACCGCTGGCCCGCCGCCGCCGCCCCCAGCGGCCGCGACGACATCGGAGAATCTCGCCGCTGGCCTAGCGAGGGCGAAAGCCCCTACCAAGCTGGCATCCTCGAACCCCTCGGCATCGACGACGCCGGAAACGTCTACTTCCGCCGCGTCCTCCCAGAGGTGCCAGGCGATCCCATCCGCCGCGACCACGAAATCGCCAAGTGGAGCGGTCAGCGCTGCGACCACTTCGTCGAACCCAGTCTCAGCTTGGCCCACCCCACTTTGGGCGCCTACAAAAATCTGGGGGTCAGCGGAGCTCGCATCGACGGCGCCGGGTTCGTCTACGCCGACACCTCCAGCGCCGCCATTCGGGGTTCTAAATTTGGAGGCTACTTCAACGAAACCGGGCACGACTCCTTCTGCGGCGCCCTCTATCCGCCAGGGGCCCTCGCCGCCCTGGGCGGTGCCTGGACCACCGAAACCCACGACGGAAATGCCGTCAGCCAAACCGGCCCCGGGGTGACCACCGCGGACTTCCAGTCACTCGACTACCGCGACGCCATCCCAGCAGGGGCCGCAGTCAGCGCCTGGAGCGCCATCAGCCGCGGCGGGCGCGCCTTCGCCGCCCGTTCCAGCGCCTCCGGCCCCGCCACCTTGTGGTGGCAATTCAGCCCCAACGCCGCTCCCGCCGCGCCTACCGCCTTCCCCTCAGGCTGGCCCGTGCCCCTGGCCCAAAACGACCAACCCCGCCAACCCCGCAGCCCGCAAGGCTACAGCCAAGGCGCCCTCAGCGTCGCCGCCTCCCCCGGCCAAACCCCCTGCCTCTACGTCCACACCACCCCCGAAACCTGGGTCCGCCTCGCCGATGGCCTCGGACTCCCCAACTCCTTCGACTTCCCCCCCGAAGAAACCCTCCCCTACGCCGCCCTCGCCGATAAACCCGCCCCCCCAGGCTTCACCCGCCCCGTCCTCTACCCAAAACAAGTCCACCTCAACAACCGATGCGAAATCGTCTGGGGCACCCAAATCTGGCGCAACGGCAAAACCCAAAACATCAAAAACCTCGCCTCCCTCCCTCCCGCCTACGCCAACTCCGAATTCTACGCCGCCGACACCAACGACTCCGGCCTCATCGCCGGCACCTGCCAGCACGAGTCCGGCGAGTGGCACGCGGTGCTACTCCAGCCGGTGGCGGTAGTCGACTTGTCGCCGAAAACGATGGACGAAGACGGCAACGCAATTGCGGGATCTGAAAATCCCTCGCGCGGTAAGCCAATGACGCCATTCGTGGAGATAGATCCGCACGCCAATAAGATAGCTCATCGTGAACTGAAGGTACAGATTGGGGCTTCAATGAAAAACAAGAGAGTAAAATGGATGCTCAATGATGTGATGAATGAGGCGCCGACAGGGATTCGCGGTGAGTGGTTAAATAGCCCAGTATCGGCGCACAAATACTGCTTCGAAAAAGCTGGAGCGTACGGCGAAAATGGATTCAGAATTTTATCAGGAGAAGGTAGGTCGACATTGGCAGAAACAATAGTTGATGGTAGTGGCTACACGGCCGTTCGCGTTAATGTGCCCCCTGTTGGATTTAATCAAGTCAGGATTACAATTCAGATTGAAGGAGTCAGTGCGCCAATGGATTTGATTGAAATGGAAGTGCCGGGCGTGGTTGTTATTGATCCTGGCCACGGGGGACAGGACCCTGGTGCCATTGGCGCTGGTGGGGTTCAAGAAAAAGACCTGTCACTCGCTTATGGGTTAACTCTTGGCCAGCGATTGAGGGAAAAGTTTGCCGAAGAGAACCGCGGTCTGCGGGTGGTGATGACCCGTAAAACAACGGAGGCTTTCCCATCACTAGCGGCGCGTCCCCAGCGCGCCCGAGACACTGGTGCGGATGTCTTTATCAGCATCCACTTCAATTCAGGTTCGGCGACAGCGCGAGGAACGGAAACTTTCGTTGAAAGAACCGAGGCCGAAGCGTCCGATGGTAACCCGGGTTGCAACAATAACGTCGAAGAAGACGAAAGATTAGCATTGGCTATAAACTCAACAACTTTGAATGCCGTCGCGGCGAACGATGCGGGTGCTATTAACCGGAACGTAAAGCGGGAGGGTAAAGCGGTGACGCGCGATGGATTAACGTATAATGGAAATACACATAGTTACTTTCCTGTCAAAGCTTGCCTTGTTGAAGTTGAGTTTTTATCAAATTCTGCGGCACTTGAAACAATCAAAATGTCTAATCTTTCTGGATTGAGGGTAAAAGATAATTTTGCTGAAAACGGGGCGAGTGATATTTTTAACAATATTCGGAATCAACCATGAACAAAAATTATTTATACATAGTATTTACGGCTTTTTTGCTAAATAATTCAAGTGTATGGGCAATGGAAAAACCAGATCAAATGACCCAAGAATTGAACGCGCAAGTGCCGGAATGGTTATCGCTTGGCACTCCCATAAAAGTAGAACCTGTGAAGTCGGTCACAGGTGTGGAGGAAATTTTCCGAACTCGTTCTGGCGGAGCTACAAACAGCCGTAATCGAGTTCAGATACCCAGCCGTGGTATTCAAATTGAACTAGACTATGAGATTGATTGGACGGGAAACAACGAGGCTGGAACTGGGGTATCCCTAAGTCCTGATGGAAAGCGGCTTGTGGTCAACTCAGGACCAATAAGTCACCTCTACGAGATAGAACCCGATGGCTCCCATCGCGAGGCGATGCTGCAGCTGCCTCATGTGACCTATGATTCTGGAATTAAGGGCTATCTTCGAGGATGGTCTTGGGCCGATGACCAGACCCTCATAGCTCAGGCCGAAATCACTGATGAGTCCGGTCACAAGATTATAGAGAACAGAATTTATGTTTTTCATATGAAGGATAGAGCTTTAAGTCGCCTCGACCTCAGTGCATTAAATCTGCTCGCAAATGATAGCATTGAGGTTGTTGGAATTGGAAATGATTTAAACCAGCTCAAACTGTCCGTGGGCGGTGCGCTAGTCGTCGCTAAAGCGGACCTGAAGTCGCCGCCAAAAATCGAAATTAAAAAGCCAAATCCACAATCTGTATCAGCTTCATTTGATGCGGATAAGCAATTACCGGGCATCCAAGCGCACTTGGACCTTGTGGCGCAATCGACGAGCGAGGGGCCTGCTGTAAAACCCACGTGGAGCATCATTGCGGTTCTGATCGTGGCGACATTTTGTCTGTTCTGGTTATTGAAGAATCGGCGTTCGAAAGTATGAGGGCTTGCCAAGTTCATCACCCAGCCCTCGCCACACGCACTGCTATCCGCCTCTCCAGTCAGGAGGAGGATGCGGCCTGGGATGCGAATTTGAAATGTCTTCCAGCGGCGCATCCGCGGGCGGGCGACCTCCCGGCGGCTGCGGCGCTGCGGCCTTCCGAGCTCGGGGTCAACTTTAAACACAGGAGTGGCGCTCTTTTCCGGACAAGCTGCTCACGATCAGTCGCAGGCACCCCGACGGGTTTCGACGACGTGTGCCGCCGCATCTCCAAAAAACGCCGAAGGAGAAACGATCCGCCGCCCCTTGGGCGTTGCCTTTCTCGACGCTACAACTTTGCACCCTGGGCGAAAGTGAATGCGCTGGGCAAAGGCTCCCTAAAGCATTGCGATTTGCTATCACACCACTCTACATCGTGCCTACCCACCGCCCGCCGATCCATCAAGCCAAGCTCTCCCAGACGCTGGATCGTGCTCTGGCGGCAAGCCAACTTGAGGCAGTTTTCCTCTCTTTTCTCGGCCCCAGATCGCAGTGTGTGTGCCCTGATTCAAAGTGAGCATCCCACATCATGAGATTTGCATCAAGATTAACAATCGCCGCCGTCGTGGGTTTGCACTTGTTTGCCTGTGGGGCCGCCCTTGCGAAGGGGTTGACCATTCCAGTCGGTGATGCCAGTATAGCTGATTCAATTTCCGGCGACTTGACGGTTCCTTATACGGCAGCCGAGCTTGCGGTGCCGCCAGTCGGGGAAATACAAAAGAGCTACCTGCGCGAGATCAACCGCCTGAGCCGCGCCGTGGACGCCCTTATTTCGGCCCTCCCTGCTGGGCCCAGCGGGCAGGGGTCGCCTTGGTACGCTAAAGTGGTCTCCTTTAAATCAGGATTGAATGCCCTCGCGGCAAGTCGCCTGCAGTTCGACGGCCTGGCGCTCATTCCGCACATCGTCGGACTGCTCGCATCCAAGCAGAGCGACGCGCCCGCGTTTGCGGTCGACTGCGCTGGGATCGCTAGAGACTGCAGTCCGGTGGTGGTGCACGCTATGGAACGCTATATAATCAATCAAAACGCTAATATTTCGGCGCCAAGTTTGATTGAGATCATTAAAGTCTTCAGCACCCCGGGATTCATCGCGGAGGGCGATTGGGAAGAGTCTCCCATGCCCGTGGACTCTGCAGGGGTCATGATCTTGGACGCCGCCGCGGTGGTGGCGCACTTCAAAACGCGTCCCTGGCCGGAGGCGGATCATTTTCTCGGAAAGGCCACGGCGGCGGAGGCCTTTGCCCGCTATGCGGCTTCCGGCAATGGAATGGCAGTGTTGAAAGCCAAGCGTGCCGCGAACCCAGCCGCGATTGCCGCTAAGTGGGATGAACTTGCGGCCTGGGTCGGGACCCAACGCCCAACAAAATGACGCCCCTATTCTCCTCAAAATGATGCGTCGCGGCGATCTGAGTTGGGCAAGGCCCGGGCTGCGATCTCGTGCGGCGGCGCGGGGCGACTGATTTCTGGACCAAAAACCCCATGCGATACCATGGCTATATAAACCCCCAACGCCTCATCGCGGCATCTCTATCGGTGCTCGCGGCCCCCGCGTCGGCTGCGCCACGTTCTATGCCGCCACCTGCAACCTGCTGCAGACTCAAAATGAAATCTCAACTTAAAACGTAATTCTTGAAAACTGTGATAGCTTTATGGAGTTTTTTGTTTTATTCGGTGTTTTTTGCCAGGCCCGTGTGGTCCGGACCGCCAAAACCCCTCAGGCCAGCGACTGGTGGGATCCAAGACGACCTAAATCCTGCAGGAGAGCCTGAATTGTCCCCGGCCGCACGAGCAGCCCCGCCGATGGGACAGATTCAAAAGCGGCATCTCCGAACCGTGAGTCAACTGCGTGCTCTTTTGACTACTGTTGCAGCGGGCGTTCCGGCGCGCGCGGCAGACGCGAGATCATCATGGTTTGCCAAAGCGCAGGCATACCAAGCGGGGCTGGATGCGGTTGCTGCGA
>CANHIJ010000132.1 GCA_947460575.1 Verrucomicrobiales bacterium
ACCTCATCGGCCATAACCCTTTCCGCCCTAACGGGGTACCCCACAACGCCCCAACGTCATGGAAAAGTGCGCGATGGGGCCCACCGATTGGATCGCCCCTTCAGGGCTCTGTCCGCTTTTTGGGCGGATATGCCCTGGGCTGGCGTAGGCCGCGCCGTTGGCGCTCTCAAGGCCGCGCCGATGGCGCCCTCGAGACCGCGCCGATGGCGCTGCGAAGCCGCACCCCAACGGGGCTCTCTATCTGGCACCCCAAGGGGCCGCATCGCCGCGTTAGGCACCGACACAGGAATTGGTTCCGGCGTGGTTGGCGCTCTCCATTCGTGCTTCAAGGGGGCGCTCCACATGTGCGCCCTAGCGGGGCACGCTACGCCAGTCCCGTTTTGCCAGCACCAAAGGAAATCAAGCTCTGTAAGGGCGCCCAAACTCCAAATTAGACAGCGTCACCCGGTCGCCAGAAAGGAGGAAAACCGGAGCAAACTTTCCCCAATCATGGGTGCCTCATGGCACCCTGGGGCTTGCCCCCGCCCGGCGGGCGGGTCCATTAATCGCGCTGCGGTGGTGCCTTTTGACACCGGAAGGACTCGCCCCACGGGTGGACCTCTTGATGCCAGAAAAAACGGCTCAGGCCACGTGCTTAGTTAGGGTGAAAAAGGGGCCCCATGGTCGCGTTTGACGTCGCGGTTTGAGGATTATCCTGCGTCGATGGCCGGGTTCGCGGACTCGGCCTGGACTGCCGACCTACCTCAAGCCCGGGGTCGTCGCGCCGCAGCACCGCGGAGACAGTCGATGGCAAATTGACAACAAGAGCGACGAAAACGCGATTTCCCTCCGTCGTTCCCGGTGTCTTCGCTCTTTTGCCCGGGGGGCGCCTGGGGGGCGCGAAAAAGCCCGGACTCCTGGGGGAATCCGGGC
Source organism: Verrucomicrobiales bacterium (assembly GCA_947460575.1). Lineage (GTDB taxonomy): Bacteria > Verrucomicrobiota > Verrucomicrobiia > Verrucomicrobiales > V1-33 > CAIZWU01. The sequence goes on from CANHIJ010000132.1 coordinate 913, forward strand.
TTGAGGTGAAGCGGGGAGAAACGCTCTGGGGGGATCAACCCTCGGGGTTTTTCACGTTGTCGGGGTTGGTGCCCCAGTCGTTGCCGAAGACGTCGACGAGGCGGGTGCCCTTTTTCTCCATGCACTTGAAGTCGTTGCTGAGGTCGGTGACCTTGGCGCTGCCGTTGACGCTGACCCAGGCGTTTTTGTCGCCTTGGAAGACGCCGCCTTTTTTAGTTTTGTCGGCGCTGTAGACGCCGACGGCTTCGGAGAAGGCGTTGGCGAGGATGGGCAGGTTGCTAGAAGAGGAGCCGTCGTGGCCGCTCACGTAAGCCCAGGCGCATTCGCCGGGCATGAGGGCTTGTTGATAGTCAGGGGCGGTGCCGATTTCATTGTCGGGTCCTTTTTTGTCGCCGCTGGGGGAGTTGGCGTGCCAGGGGTCATTGGCGATGGCGAAGGCCTTTTCGTCGTCCATCAACTTGGCCTTGAAGAGTTCGCGGAAGGCTTCGTTGGAGCTTTGGTCCGCGGTGGGGTACTGCTGGTCGTGGTCCTGGGACCAGGCGTTGAGCATGGTGTGGATGCCGTGGCCGGTGGAGGCGGTGGACTTGGCGCGGACGCCGGGCATGATCTTGCTGTAGGCCCCGAAGGCGCCGGCGGCAAGCATGGCGATGATGGAAATGACGACGAGGAGTTCGATCAGGGTAAAGCCCCGATTTCGTTGGGTGGTTTTCATAGGATGGGAGGTGTGGGGCCGGAGGGCCTTAGCCGGGAGGGATGTATTGGGGGTATGATATGAGGGAAAAGCCGCGCCGGGCGCAGGCCTGGAGGGATTTTCCAAGCTCCAGCGTATCAATTTGTGGCGGGGCGGCAAGTAAATTCACTAGGGAATTCCCTTAGCGTGAAGCCGCGGTTAAAATCGCGTGCGGCGCTCCTAGGGGGCGAGCAGGGCGGCGACTTGGGGTTGGATGGCGGCGGTCCAGCGCTGGTAGCCCTGGGGGCTGAGGTGGAGGAAATCGGGCATGATTTCCTTGCTGAGGGTGCCGTCGGGTTGAGTGAAGGTGCTGCCGATGTCGCGGAAGAAGACGGTTTTTTGGTCGGCGAGGGGGGCAAGGAGGGCGTTGATTTCGTTGGTGCGGAGGCGCTGGGGGTCGGAGGGTTTTTCGGCGCGGGGGAAGATGCCGAGGACGAGGATTTTCATTTCGGGGAGTTTGGCGCGGAGTTTTTCCACGATGGCTTTGACGCCGGCGGCGGTGTCGGCGGCGGGGTCCATGCGATGTCCGGTGTTGTTGGTGCCGATCATGAGGACGGTGAGTTTGGGGTGGAGGCCGTCGTAGTTGCCGTGATCGAGGCGCCAGAGGACGTGCTCGGTGCGGTCGCCGCCGATGCCGAAGTTGGCGGCCTGAAGGGGGGCCCAGGTTTTGGCCCAGGATTCCTTACCGGCGCCTTCCCAGCCCTGGGTAATAGAGTCGCCCAGGAAGACCACCTGGGAAGTTCCCAGTTTGGAGACCTCGTTGAAGGATTGGTGTCGCTGCACCAAGTTTGGTTCGGGGCGGGCGAGGGGGATGAGGGAGGCGGGCTTGGGGGCGTCCTGGGCGTGGAGCGCGGCGGCGGCGGCCCAGGGAAGCAGAGAGAGGAGGAGGCGTTTCATGTGGGGGAGGTTCTGGCGGGCGGCGGAGGTGGAGGCAAGGGAAATCGCGCGGCGCGGGGCGGCGGGCGTGGGCCGAGGCGCTAGGGGGCGGTGCTCCAGGTTCCCCCGGCAGCAGGGAGGGCGGCGGGGAGGCCGAGCACGGGGGTTTCCCGGAGGGAGCGGCCGCTGGGGTCGAGTTCCACGAAGGAGGCGGCCTGGAGGGTGCCGAGGAGGGGCGGGCCCACCGTGGCGAGGCGGAGTTGGAAGCGGGGGCCGCGCAGGGCGGAGACGTCTAGGCCCATTTCGAGGGGGCCGCCCGAGGGATTGGCCAGGGGGCCCGAGGAGATTTTCGGACCGGTGCGGTGCATTTTGCCAAAAGCTTCTCCGGCGCTGCCGGGGGAGGAGCGGGGCAGGGACTGGGAGCGAAAGGGGAGGGGTTCGAGGTGCCGGGTGCCGTCACTGGCGCTGAGGACCAGGCCGCGGCGCTCGTGGAGGTGCAGGGAGAGTCGCAGCAGCAGGCGGGGCGAAGTTTCTGGGGCGGCCCGCACGGTGGCGACCTCGCCCGCGGGGGGCCAGGGGTTGAGGGCGTGCTCCCGCCAGAGGGCCCAAGCTTTGCCCCCCTGGCCCCAGCGGGGGCCCCAGGGATTGACCACGAGGAAGGCGCCCTTTTCGTGGTCGGCGAGGGTCACTTGGCCGTCGCCCGTGATGTCCCGGTCGTTGGTGAGGCGGCCGTCGCGGTTGCAGTCGTAGCCGATGGCCTCGTCGTAGCCGGCGTAGACCATGGAGTGTCCGGGGCCGAGGCGGCCCCAGGCGGTGACGAGCCTGCCGTCGGGCGGGTGGGGGAGGACCTTGGCGCCGCGCACTTGGAAGGTGCAGGCCACCAATTGGCCGGAGGCGAGGCGGTCTTTGACCGCGGCGAGGTCGGCCTCGCGGCGGAGGGGGAGTATTTCGTAGTCGGCGGGGCGCTGGTGCAGGGCTCGGACATATTTGGCGAAGCCGTGCATGAGGGCGCGGCCGCCGTGAGGGCGGTCGCTGGCGAGGGGGACACCGGTTTCGCGGGCGAGGATCCAGCCGTCGGTGAGGTGGGTGCCGCCGACGGTGGACTCGGCGAGGATGGCGTAGGCTTGATAGGGGGACAGGGGTTCGCGGGGAGCGGAGGGGCCGCGCGGGCGGTTGCGCTCGGCGCTGAGGAGGTAGTAGAGGCCGACTTGTTGGGCGCAGCTAAAGCCTTCCTGGGGCACGATGGGGGGAAACCAGGGGCGGGCGGTGAGGTCGACCCGAGCGAGGCCGGAGGAAGCCCCGCGGGTGGGGCTGGGGCCTTGGCAGGCAGGGCACGCTAGGGCGAGGAGCAGGGCCCAGAGCGTGGCGCAGCGCGGGGGGGATTTCACCTTTTAGGGGGTGGGGCGGGGCGCGGGGGCGATTGGGGAGGGACGGCGCTGGAGGGTAAGGAGGCCGTGGTCGGCGGCGGCGTGGTAGCGGGCTTCGAGGGTGTCGCCGGAGACGCGGCCCTGGTGGGTGAAGGTGCCGCCGAAAGCGGGGCCGAGGTCGCGGCTGCCGACCACGCGCCAGGCGCCGTCGGCTTGGGGTTCTGCGGCGCAGTCGACGGTGAATCCGGCACAGAAGATTTGGGCCCAAGTGGCGCGGTAGCGGTATTCCCAAATGCCGGGGGCTTTGGGGAAGACGGCGCAGCGCAGTTTGCCGGAGTGGCCGCTGGGGAGGCTGCGCCAAGTGCCTTCCCAGGCGCCAGAGAGGCCGTCGGGGGCGGGGTGCCGCTGCGCTTGGCTCCAGCCGCGGGGCCAGCCAGTGCAGGAGGGGCCCGCCAGCAGGGCGAGGCCGGCGAGGAGGGGCAGGAGGGGGCGGAACATCATGGGCGGGTGGGCGGGGGCGGAATCTCCCCCAAACTCGCCCAACCAGCCGGGCGCGAAAACCGCCATTTTGCGGCGGTGGGCGGGAGTTTTAGACGTCGCAGAGGCGGACCGCGGCGGCGAGGGCGGCCACTTTGTCGTCGCTGCGGGGAATGAATTCTTGGCCGACAAACCCGCCATAGCCGCTATCGGCGACGGCGCGCATCAGCGGGGCGTAGTTGATTTCCTGTTGGTCATCGAGCTCGCCGCGGCCGGGATTGCCCGCGGTGTGGAGGTGGCCGACGAATTCCCGGCAGCGCTGGAAATTGTGCAGGAGGTCGCCGTCCATGATCTGAACGTGGTAAAAGTCGAAGAGGATCTTCAGGTGGGCGGAGCCGATCGCCTGGCAAATATCGAGGGCCTTGTCGATGTGGTCGCACCAGTAGTCGGGATGCCCTTTCATTTCCTCACTGACTTTGGAATTGAGCATCTCCAGGCAGAGGGTGACCTTTTTTTGTTCGGCGTAGGGGAGAATTTTTTTGAGGCCCTCGATCATGTTGCGGCGGGCCGCGGCGTCGTCGAGGCCGCGGCGGAAGCCGGAGAAGGTGATGACGCGCTCCACGCCGTGGGCGGCGCAGGCGTCGATGCTTTGACGCAGGCGGGCGATGCATTCGTCGTGTTCCTCGGGGTGGGCGAAGCCCGTGGAAAATCCGTGGCTGCCCGCGATGGCGCAGGTCAAGCCGCGTTCCTTGAGAAGGGGCCAGTGCTCGGGCCCGATTAACTCCACCGAGCCCATGCCGAGAGCGGCGGCGGCGTCCGCCAGCTGGACCACGCTAAGGGGTTTCATGTTCCAGTGGACCACGGACTGGCGGATGCGGCCGCGCTCGATGCGCCAGGGAGCGGGGGAGTCGGCGGCGGCGGCCCCGAGGGGGACGGCGCCCGCGGCGGCGGCGAGGAAGTGGCGGCGCTTGATCATGGAGGGCAGCCTGGGGAGGCGGTGGGCGATTGTCAACGCTGAGCCGCGGCGGCGCGCTCAGCTGCTGCGGCGGAAGAAGCCGCTGCGGGGACCGAAGAAAAAGGCGAGAAGAAAGGCGGCCCCCAGCAGCACTGTGATCACCGCCCCCGGCCGAAAATCGCCCCAGTGGGCGATGCCCATCCCGCCCGCCGCGCCCGCCGCCCCCAGCAGGCCGCCGCCCCAAACCATGGCCCGCGTGGAATTCGTCAGGAGAAAAACCGTGGCCCCCGGTGCCACCACCAACCCCAGGGCCAAAATGCAGCCGACCGCCTGTAAGGAGGAAATCATAACTAATACTAACAATGTCATGACGAGGTAGTTGAGGGCCCGCACCGGCACGCCCTGGGCCGCGGCCACCGAGGGCTCAAAAAGTGTCAGGAGAATGGGGCGCTGCAGGGCGGTGATCGAACCCAGGGTGACGGCGGCGATCCCGAAAGTCACCCACAGGTCGGTGGAGGAAATATTGAGGATATCGCCGAAGAGGTAGTCTTCCAGCTTTACCTGCACGGGCACGTATTTGAGCATGATGAGTCCGGCCGCGAAGGCGATCGTGAAAATGACCGCGAGCGAGGTCCCCTGATCCAAGCGGGAGGAGCGGGCCACCGCGAGGGAGCCGAGCACCACCAGGAGGGCGGCGATGAGGGCGCCTAAAAAGGCGCTCCAGGGCGTGAGGGCTCCGGCCACCAAGATGCCGCCGGCGATGCCGGGCAGGAGGGCGTGGGAGAGCGAGCCCGCCACTAGGGCGCTGCGCTTGAGGACCACGTAGGCGCTGAAGCAGCCGTTGGTGAAGCCGATGATCAGGGCCCCCAGGAGAGCTCTTTGGAAAAAAGGATAGGAAAGAATGTCAGGCATAAGCCAGGGCCAAGTTAGATTCGGTAAAGACTTCCCGCACCGGGCCGAAGGCGATGGGGCCGCGGTTGAGGAGGAGGACCTCGTCGAAGAGCTCGCCTACGGTGTTTAAGTCGTGGTGGCTGGCAATCACGAGGCGCCCCGCGGCGGCTTGCTGGCGCAGCAAGGTGGAGAGGTTTTGCCGCGCCGGCCGGTCCAGGCCGTTGAAGGGTTCGTCGAGCATGAGGACGTGAGCTTCCTGGGCGAGGGCGCGGGCGATGAAGGCGCGCTGCTGCTGGCCCCCGGATAACTCGCTGATCTGGCGGTGCTCTAGCCTTTCGAGCTGCATCGAGGCGAGGGCCTGGGAAACCCGCTCCTGATCGACGGGCCGCCAGCGCCGCCACCAGCCGAGCTGGCTGTAGCGGCCCATTTCCACTAGGCCGCGGACCGTCACCGGAAAACTCCAGTCCACCTCTTCGCGCTGGGGAAGATAGGCGAATTCGCGGTGCCACTGGGAGACCTTGGCGCCGCGCCACTGGATGGAGCCGGCGCGGCGCGGCACCAAGCCGGCGATGGCTTTGAGAAGGGTGCTTTTGCCCGCGCCATTGGGTCCGATGAGGGCCACGGTGTTGCCGCAGGAGGTGGCAAAGGAGATGTCGCGGAGGGCCTCAGTTTTGCGATAGTAAACCGTTAGTCCACTTACTTGTAGCTGATGGTGGTGGGCGCAGTGGTGGCAGTGCTCCGCGGGGGCGGCGGGGGGGGCGAGCTCGCTCATGTGGGGTTCCTCCAGTGAAAGCGGAGCCATTCGTCGACTGCGGTTTCCTCGCTCCAGAGGTTTTGCAGTTGCTCCACCTGGCCCTCGGGAGCGGCGCGCAGCTCGATCAGGGTGGGGCCGGTGCCGTCCGCCCAAGTGGCTTTGACCTCCACTTCCAGGGCCCCCTCGCGCAGGGGTAAGGTGGCCTGGCGCTCGAGCCCTTGGCCCTCGAGGGGCTGCTCCTTGCCGTCGCAAAAGAGCGCGGCCTCCCGCGGGGCGTGGACAAAGCGCAGCCGCAGGCTAACCGGCAGGCCGGGGGCCGCGGCCGCCGCCTGGCCCGGCGGGAAGGGGAAAGCAGGGGGCCGCGGGGCGCTGATGCGCCGGAGGGGGATCGCCACCAGCGCGAGCAGGGCGAGCACCGCGAAAAAATTCCAAAGGGGAAAGCCGCGCATGAGAGAGTTAGGGGGCGAGGGCTCGGACGATTTCTTTGACGTTGTGCTCGAAGGCCCCCGCGAAGCTAGCGAGGGGGCCGGTCCCATTGCCGTCGGCGATCAGCTGCCCCGCGAAGGTGACGCCGGTTTCGCTGGCGATCTTGGCGAGCAGCTTGGGGTTGACGCCCTGTTCGGGAAAGACGGCTCGGACCTTGCTCCGGCGGATGGTGTCCACCGCGGCGGCGAGGTCTTGAGACGTGGCGGGAATTTCCGGATTGAGCCCCTGCACTGGGATGAGGCGAAACCCGAATTCCTGCGCGAAGTAGCCTAACGAAAGGTGGGCGGTGGCCAGCTTGCGCTGCTCGGGGGGGATTTTGCTAAATTCCCGGCGGGCCCACTGCTTGAGTTCGCTGAGTCGCTTGGCATAGGCCGCGGCATTGGCTTGATAGGCGGCTGCCTGGGGCGCATCGGCTTGGGCAAAGGCAGTTGCGAGGACGCGGGCCGCCCGCTGCATATTTTCCGCGCTGTTCCACCAGTGGGGGTCGACGCCTCCGTGCCGGTGCTCCAAGCCGGGCGACTCGAGCAGGGCCGCGGCCTCGCTTAACTCCAGCGAGGGAATTGATTTCCCGACTTCCAAAAGCGTCTGCCCAGGGCGCAAGTTGTCCCGCAGCTTGCCGAGGTAGTTTTCCAATTGCTTGCCCGACGCCAGCACCAAGTCCGCCCCCGCCAGTTGCTCCATGTGTTGCGGCGAGGGAGAAAAGTGGTGCACGTCCACCCCCGGGGCCACCAGGGCCAGCACCGCGACCTGCGGGCCGCCCACCTGCTGCGCCAGATCGCTCAGCAGCGGATGCAGCGTGGCCACTCGCAGCGCCGCCGCCGCGCCGGGCACCGCCAGCCACGGCGCCAGCAAACCAAAGGCCTTGCACAGAAATCGCAGTTTCATCTTCCCGCAAATATCTTGCAGCAGGGCGGGGCGTCAACGGCGCAGGTGGCCGACCCCTGGGCGCGGCCGGAAAATCGCTTTTCGAAGCGCGCTCGGCTCGCTATGGTTGGTTTTTCCGAATGCTTTTTACATTTGCCCGCCCCATGCGCCCGCTGCTTTGCCGCCTTATTTCCAGCCTTTTTATCTGGGTCCTTGCGGGCGCCGCGGAGGCGGCTCCCAACGCGCCCACCGGACTATCAGTTACGGCGATTTCCAGCACTAGCGTATCCATTGCCTGGACGGACAACTCCAGCGACGAGGTTGCCTTTCTTATTGGGCAGCGCATTCCCCCGGCGACGGGATTTGTCGGCCTGGGGACGGTCGCCGCTAACACTACCAGTGTGGACATCGTGGGCCTCAAGCCGAGCGCGGCCTACGACTTTGTCGTGGTAGCCCAGGGGGCGGGGGGGACCCAATCGGCCTTTTCTAACATTGTGAGTGTGGTCACCCCTTCCTCGGTGGTGAGCGCGAGTTACGCCGCGGCCTACCTCCAAAAGGCCTTCAGCTTTGCCCTGGCCTCATCCTCCCCGGCACTCGCCACCCAATATGCCGCCAGCGCCCTGCCACCGGGACTTTCCCTCAATGCGGCCACGGGGGTCATCACCGGAACCCCTACCGCGGCGGGCAAGTTCAGCGGCCAAGTGACCATTTCCCACCAAGGCGCGGCCGCCGCCACCAGCCCTTTCACCATTTGCGTCTTCGTGAATCCCCCGGCCCTGCAAGCTCCCGCTGCGGGTTTGCCCCTCGCGGACTGGGCCCTGGCGATGGGTTCGGCTCCCACTTCGATTTCCCTGACGGGGCTTTTCGTGGACCCCGACGTCAGCTCGGCCGCCCGGCTCACGACCGATTTGGGCGACGTCGATTTCGCCTTTTACCCTAACACAGCGCCGCAAACGGTGGCCAACTTCCTCAACTATCTGAACGGCGGGCAGTTCCTCAACACTATGTTTCACCGCAGCGTGCCCGGCTTCATCCTTCAAGGCGGGGCCTTCCGCGCCGATGCCACCGCTTCCGCGGTCAGCACCCAGCCCCCCGTGCCCAACGAGCCCGCCATCTCTAATCAGCGCGGCACCGTGGCCATGGCCAAACTTGGCGACAACCCCAACAGTGCCACCAATCAGTTTTTTATCAACCTTGCTAACAACGCTTCCAACCTCGATAGCCAAAACGAGGGCTTCACCGTCTTTGCCCGCGTCGCCGGGAGCGGCATGGCGGTAGCCGACGCCATCGCCGCGCTCCCCGTGCGCAATTACGCTTCCATTAACGGCGCCCTCACCAATACCCCCGTCCGCGGCACCCCCCCAGCCTCCTACGACCCCGCGGCCCTGGTTCGCACCACTGCTACCTCCCTGCTTGCTCCCCTCAAACTGGCCGTCGCCAGCTCCAACCCCGCGGTGGCCAGCGCCTCCCTGAGCGGCTCGGTGCTCACCCTGAACTCCCTAGCGCCCGGCGTCTCCCTGATCACCATCACCGCCACCGACCTCGACCTCCTCACCGCCACCAGCCAATTCCAGTTCACCGTCCTCGAAACCTTTGAGACCTGGGCTGAGCGCCAAGCTTTTGCCCGGCCCGCCGACGCGGCGCCCGAAGCCGATCCCGACCGCGATGGGCGCATCAACCTAGCGGAATTCGCGATGGCTTCGCCGCCCCTCGCGCTTTCGCCCGAGGACATCCAGCCCGGCCTCGACGCCTTTCGCCTAACTATGGCCTTTCCCCTCCGCCGCGCCTTTGGGGGAACCTCGGTGCTGCTGCAATCGGCCGAATCCCCCAGCGGCCCCTGGACCACCCGCTGGACTCCCGCCGAGGGATTCGCTCACCCTTGGATCGCCCGCTGGGAGGAATTTCCGGACCGCCTGCAAGTCGTCGCCCGGGATCCCTCCCCAGCGGGTTTTCCAGGGGAAAACCGCCGCTTTCTGCGCCTCAAAATCACTCGGCCCTGAGGTGGGGCGCGGC
>CANHIJ010000133.1 GCA_947460575.1 Verrucomicrobiales bacterium
AACGTTTCGGATCAGGCGACGGCGAGCGCAAGACGTTGCTGACACGACAGATGCCATACGAGCCGTTGCCTGCATCCGTTTTGTTCGCCTTGGTTTGGCCAAATGTGGGCTGTCATCGATGAAGAACACTTATTGTCATGGTCCTGACATTTTGTTGCAAGTTCATTTGTTTACGGCGGATAATCAACGTTGAAACCCAAATAGGTATCATCACCGGGAGAGAAACAACACCAACACCCAGGAACGCCAGCCCACTCTGTGAACTCTTTTCCCAGTGTAATGCCGACATGTAGACCCAACCAAACCAAAGTGCGTAAAAAACCGATCCGCCGACAAGAATCAGTTGGCAGGTTCTATGAGCTGAGATAATCGAGACAATTAGTGAAATGAAAAGTGGGCCGAAGACGAAGAACACGCCGAGTAGTGTTACGATAGGCGATGACGACTCGGGCAGTGCTATAATTCCCACGATGAGAATTGCTGCTGTGATTAAAAAAGCAGGAGATTTTACACCATCCTTCATAGAGCTTTTCATGGCGAACAGTCTATTATGCCAACCGTTCTGGTGGGATATCCATCTGGATTGGGGGCATAGTGGGTGGTTGGTGGGGGTTGTAACTACCTGGCATCCAATGGATATGGCTCAATAACAATTGAGCATATCCAACCCCACTGGATTGGCAAGCATATTTCCAGGTTTTTAAGTTATTTGGAATTTTTGCATCTTGTAATTTTACTGGGTATGGAAATTAATTTGTTTCTTGCTTCGCGGTCCATTTGGGGGGATTTTGGAAGATGAAGCGCGTTTTTACAGATCGCGGAACGCAGTCGGCCCACACGCTTGCGGAAGTGCTGGAAAGGATGGGGGTTTTAGGGGCTAGTGGAGAGGAATGCGGCGTGGTCCGAGCGACGGTGGAGTCGTTCCTGCGCTGGGCGGGGAGGCGGGGGCGGGTGGCGGACCGGGAGGCGGGATTGGCTTGGCTGGGAGAGGTGCGGGAGCGGCTGGAGTCGGAACGGTATGGAGCGGTGAAAGCGGGGTTGGCGACGTGGTTTCACCTGACGGGTGGCGCCAAGGTGGGAACGGGACGGTGCGGTGAAGCGGGTGAAACTCCCCGATCGGCGCTTGTAGGGGATGGGGGAGGGTTGTCCTGCGGTGGGCGGGTGAGTGGGGTGGCTGGCTCTTGGAAGGAGGCGGGGGAGCGCTTTAAGGGTTTCCTGGCCTGTAGAGCTTACTCCAAGAACACCATGGAGTGTTACGTGGGGTGGGCCCGGCGGTTTTGCCGGTGGTGTTTAACCTCCGGCAAGGAACTGCCCGAGGTTGAGGCCGGGGAAATCCGGGGATTTCTGGAAGGGCTGGCGGCGACACAGGTGGTGGCGAAGACGCAGAATCAGGCACTCAATGCTTTGGTCGGGTTTTTTCGGCACGGGATGGGGAAGGAGCCGGGGGCGATCGGGGAGTATTTGCGGGCGAAGGTATCCCGTCGGGTGCCGTTGGTGCTGGATCGCCAGGAGGCGGCGGCGGTGATGGGGGACTTGGAGGGGAGAAACCGGGCGATGTGGTTGATGGCGGGGGTGATGCTGGGGTCGGGGTTGCGGCAGAAGGAGGTGCTGGAATTGCGGGTGAAGGATGTGGATCTGGAGCGCGGGTCGATCACGGTGCGGCAAGGGAAGGGGAATAAGGATCGGGTGACGGTTTTGCCGGAGCGGATCCGGGAAGGGCTGAAGGCGCACCTGGGAGCGCGGCGCGTGGAATATGAGCAGGACTTGCAGGAGGGGGCGGGGTTTGTGCCGCTGCCCGGGGCGCTGGCGCGGAAGCATCCGGCGGCAGCGCGATCGTGGCCGTGGCCATATGTGTTTGGGGGGCAGCAGGTGATCGTGGAAGCGGCCACGGGGCGCCTGATGCGGTGGCATGTCCATGAGAATACGGTGGGGCGGCTTTTGGGGGAGGCGGCCCGGCGCTGCGGGGTGGTGCGGCGGGTGACCTGCCATGCGCTGCGGCATACCTTCGCCACGCTGGCGCTGGAGAATGGCGCGGACATCCGAACCTTACAGGAGTTGTTGGGGCACCATGATGTGAGCACGACGATGATTTACACGCACGTGATGAACCGGCCGGGGGTGGTGACGCGGAGTCCGCTGGATGGGTTGGCGGCGTAGGGGCAGATGGGGTGATGGTTCGGTGGAGGATTTCCCTGCTGTTGGAGGGATCCCGCAACGGGCTTTCGCGGCGGAAAGCGCGCGCTGGCGGAGGAATCTCGCGGCTCCCGAGGGGACGCCTGTGCCAGCTAGGGAGCAGGCTCAGGTGGGTTTTCCTAACACGGGAGTGGAAAGGTGGCGATGGGGCTTTTTGTGGCGATGAGGATGGGGGATGAGCCGTTTTTTCGCCTCGGGAGGCTCATCCGTGGGGTGAGTCCCGGGAGGCCAGAAAAAACGCATCAGGCCTCGTGCGGCTGGCGCACAAGGTTCCTATGGTCGCGCGGCCCTTTCGGTTTTCAGATCATTGGACGCCCCCCCGCCTTGGGCCTATCCTTCCGACGTCCTCTGCTCGCAGTCCCCCCCCCCCAACGCCATGAATCTCAGCCCGGAACATCTCCACCTCGCCATCAACCACCTCCCCTTCCTGGGCAGTGGCCTCGCCTTGGTCCCCCTCCTCGTCGGCATCCTGCGCCGCCACCGTCCCACTCTCCTCACCGCCCTAGCCCTCGCCGCCGTTTGTGGCTGGACGACCCCGCTGGTCATGGAAACCGGCGAATCCGCCTACCACCGCTATGAGTCCGGCCCCGCCCGCCCCTACCTCGATCCCCAGGCCGCCTCGGTCATGGAAATCCACGAAGAACACGCCGAAACCGCTGCGGCCCTCTTCTACCTCAGCGCCCTCACCTCCTCCCTAGCGCTCGGCCTCAACTTTAAGCCACTTCCCGGCGCCCGCCTCTCCGCCTGGGCCGCGGCCGCTGCGGCCTTTCTCGCCCTCGGCGCCGGCGTCTGGGTCGCCGACTCCGGCGGCCAAATCCGCCGACCAGACTTTCGCAGTCCCCCGCAGCAACCCGCCCATTGACCCCACCCACCCCAAGAATGCGCCCCTCGCCCGCCCCGCAAACCCCGGCGCCTGCGCCCGCCGCCCCTCCCGTCCTCCTCTCCGGGGGCAACCCGCAGATCGCCAAAGCCCTCGGCAACGCCCCCGTGCAGGCTTACATCGACGCCCTGCCCGATTGGAAACGCGACGCGGCGCGCCGCCTCGACGCGCTCATCGAAAACCACGTCCCCGCCGTCCGCAAAGCCGTCAAATGGAACTCTCCCTTCTACGGCATCGCCGACCAAGGCTGGTTCCTCAGCTTCCACATCTTCACCCACTACATCAAACTAACCTTCTTCCTCGGCACCTCTCTAGAACCCAACCCGCCCGGCGGCAAAACCAAGGACGCCCGCTGGATTAACCTCCGCGAAAACGAATTCGACGAAGCCCAGTTGGCCTCCTGGATCCGCCAGGCCGCCGCCCGGCCCGGCTGGAGCGGTTCATAGCCGCCGCAGCCCGTCCTCGGTCATCGGACAGGGAATGGCCTCGTCGATGGCGTCAATCCGAGCCAAAGTCTCGGCGTCCAACCCCAAGTCCGCCGCCGGCAGCAGCGCCTCCAATTGCGCCACGCTCGTAACCCCAAAAATCGTCGACGCCACAAAGTCGTGTTGCCGACTCCACGCCAGCGCCAGCACCGCCACCGTCACTCCCACATCTCGCGCCACCTCCTCCAGGCGAGCCACCGTTTCCAGCGAGCGCTCATTCACAAAGCGCTGCGCCATCTTCAACTGGCGCGGGCCCCCGCTGCCTAAATAGTCGCTAAAGCGCGCCCCCTCGGGCCGCGCCCCCCCATTGTATTTTCCCGTCAGCACCCCCCCGCCCAGCGGCGAATACGGCAACAAACTAACCCCCTCCTGACGACACACCTGCGCCAACTCGCTCTCGCAGCGCCGGTTGATCAAGGAAAAGTTATTCTGCACCGCGTCGTGCCGCGCTAACCCATGCTTCTCCGACGCCCACAAGCTCTTCATCAGCCCCCACGAGGTCTCGTTGCTGCACCCGATCGCCCGCACCTTCCCCTGCGCCACCAAAGCACTCAGCCCCTCCAGGGTCTCCTCCGGCCGCATGCCGTGGTCCGGCCAGTGGATTTGATAGAGATCCAAGTAGTCGGTCTGCAGCCGCCGCAGGCTGTCCTCGCAAGCCCGCACAATCTGGTGCCGGTCCACCGCCGTAAAGCCCCCCCGCACCGGCGGCCGAAACCACCCGTGCCCCGGCCCCGTCACCTTGGACGCGATCACCAATTGCCCCCGCGGCTTACCCTTCAACCACCGCCCCACAATCTCCTCCGTCACCCCAAAAAGCTCCCCGCTCGGCGGCACCGGATACAACTCGGCCGTGTCAAAAAAATCAATCCCCGCCTCCACCGCCCGATCCATGATCGCAAACGATGTCACCTCGTCCGCCTGCAGCCCAAAGGTCATCGTCCCCAAACACAGCTCCGTCACCACCAAGCCACTGCGCCCCAATCTTTTTCGGTTCATAGCTTCCACCATGCCCCTTCCCGCACCCGACTCAAGCAGGATCCCGCCCTCAGCAATACCCATTCTCCCTAACATTTATGAAGGGCCCGGCGCAGCGCCTCCGCCATGAAAATCTTCGCCTCCAGCTCCATCATCGTCCCAAATTTCAGCGTTTTCCCCTGACAATCGATCTGGATCGCCTGCTGCCGCTGCCCGTTGCGGTTCACCTCGCTCGTCGCCAAACAAACCCGCGCCCCCCGGTCCACCGCCAAGCGGCGCGTCCAAGCCAGCGGCCCCAACTCCAAGGTCACCGTCACCTCCCCAGCCGGGAAACCCACCCGCACCTTGCCAAAAAGCATCCAACCAATCGCCAACAACAAAAACACCGTGCCCACTAAAAAAGGCAATCCAAACAAACTAGGCCCCATCTCAAACTGCCCCCTCCACAACTGCCGCCCATAAATCCCCCCGAGCGAAAAGCCAGACCACACCAGGGCAAAGGGAATCAAAAAAAAGACCACCCCGGGAATCCGCCGATAGAAAATCGTCGTTCCGTGAATCGGATGCTCCTCCAACCGCACTCCCTTGGGCGGATGCTGCAAGTCGATCGCCTCCGCCCCCCCCAAAGGCGCAATCCCAGAAAAAGCCGTGGTCTGACCACACTGGCGACAAAGCGCCAAATCCATCGCCACATTGACATCAGCTAGGGCAATGGAACTTCCGCAAAACGGGCAGGAATAGGAAATAGTCATCAGAAAAAGGCGACCGAGCCGGGCCACTGCTCCTCCCTCCCACACCCCCGCGCAAGCCTTTCCCCCGCCCCACCGTCGCCCCCCACGTCCCCTCCCCCCACGCCGCCAAGGCTCCGGATCCCCGCTCCACAACTCCCAGCCCCTCGCTTCCGGATTTTCCTTGGCAGGGCCTGAGCCCAAAGGGTATTGTGGCGATTCGATTAAAATCAGCCCGCCGGGGTCGGCGGCGCGCCCTCCGCGGCCAAAGCCTGACCCAGGGAAATCCCCCAAGCTCCCCCTTCCATGTCCCCCAGGTTTCGCCAAGCCCTTCGCCGCGGCCCGCAGCTCGCTTTCCTCCTCGCCGCCCTCCCGCCCTGGTCCCTAGCCTCGGCGAAAAATCCGGCCCCGCCCCGCTTTCAAGAGCGCCCCGCCGCGATCGATTTCGCCGCCCCCTGGCAGCCCGCCCCCGGCTACAACGGCCTCAAAGACGGCGCCTTTGCCGGCGGCGGGGTCGCCATCGGCGACCTCACCGGCGACGGCCTCCCCGACGTCTACCTCTCCCGCCCCTCCGGCGGCGGCCGCCTCTTCCGCAATGAGGGCGCCTGGACGTTCACCGACATCACTGCCCCAGCCGGCTTAGCCGAAGACGGCGCCCACTGGGCTTCCGGCTGCACCCTCGTCGACGCCGACAACGACGGCGACCTCGACCTCTCGGTCTGCGGCTACGATACCCCCAACCGCCTCTTCCTCAACGACGGGCGCGGCCAATTCCGCGACGTCGCCCCCGCCGTCGGCTTGGCCTTCCAGGGCGCCAGCGTCATCCTCGCTTGGGGCGACTTCGACCGCGACGGCGACGCCGACGCCTACCTGGTCACCAGCCGCGCCTTCGATTCCGAAAAACTCACCCCCGCCGACGCCGCCCGCCTCAAGGAAATCGACAAGCGCCTCCTCAAAGATCCCGCCACCGGCGCCCTCTCCGTCCCCGAGGACCTCCGCGAGGAATTCGCCGTCGTGATGCGCCCCGGCGCCCCTTACCTCGTCAAAGCCGGCCAAGCCGACCGCCTCTATCGCAACGACGGCCCCGGCCGCGACGGGCTACCCCGCTTTCGCGACGTCACCGCCGCCGCCGGACTCACCGATTTTGGCCGCGGCCTAGCCGCGCACTGGTGGGACTACGACAACGATGGCTTCCCCGACCTCTACGTTTCGAACGACTTCTTCGGTGCCGACCGCCTCTGGAGAAATAAGGGCGACGGCACCTTTGAAGACCAAGCCCCCGCTCTGCTGCGCCACACCCCCTGGTTTTCCATGGGCTGCGACAGCGGAGACCTCAACAACGACGGCCTCTTCGATTTCATGGCCTCTGACATGGCCGGCTCCTCCCACTACCGCGACAAAATGGGCATGGGCAGCATGGACAAAAATGGCTGGTTCCTCGAAATGGGCCGCCCCCGCCAATACATGCGCAACGCCGTCTATATCAATAGCGGCTCCGGCCTCCCCTTCATGGAGTGCGCCCACCAACTGCGCGTCGCCGCCACCGATTGGACCTGGTCGGTTAAGTTCGCCGACCTCGACTGCGACGGCTGGCTCGACCTCTTCGTGACCAATGGTATGACCGGCGACTATCTCAACTCCGACTTGGTCGCGGCCAATCCCGGCGGCGGCCCGGTGCGCCAAGCTCCCCCTAAACCCGACCGCGACATGGCCTTCCGCAACGTCGGCGCCCCGCCCGGCGGCGCTTGGTCGTTCCAATTCGAAAACGTTAGTCAGCTCTGGGGCCTCGACCGCGAGGGCGTCAGCTTTGGCGCCGCCTGGGGCGATCTCGACGGCGATGGCGACCCCGACCTCGTGGTCAACAATTTCAATGAAGCCTGCACCGTCTACGAAAACACCACCCCCGCGGCCGAAGGCGGCCGCCTCGCGGTCCACTTGCGCGGCACCACCTCAAACCGCGGCGGCCTCGGGGCCGTCGTTTCTCTAACGGCTGGCGGCTTCACCCAGTCCCGCGCCATCGCCAGCGCCCGCGGCTTCTTCAGCTCCGATGAACCCGCGGCCTTCTTCGGCACCGGCAAAGCCAAGCCCGAACGCCTCGAAGTCCGCTGGCCCTCCGGCATCGTCCAAGTCGTCAACCCATTCCCCGACGGCCCCACCCTAACGATCACCGAGTCTGGCCAACCCGCCGCCGCGCCCCCGCCCGCCAAAACCCTCTACGCCCCGAGCGACCTCCTCGCCATCCCCCACCAGGAGCGCCCCTTCGACGACTTCGCCGCCGAACCCCTGCTCCCCAACCGCCTCTCCCGCCAAGGCCCCGGACAAGCCTGGGGCGACGTCGATGGCGACGGCGACGACGACCTCTTCCTGGGCGGCCCCGCCGGTCAGGCCGGGCGCCTTTTCCTCAACCAAGGCCTCGACCCTTCCGGAAAACCTCACTTCACCGCCGCTCCCCCCGCGCCCTTCGCGGCCGATGCCGCCGCCGAAGACATGGGCGTCCTCTTCCTCGACGTCGACGGCGACGGCGACAGCGATCTCTTTGTGGTCAGCGGCGGCGTGGAAGCCGCCGCTCAGCCCTCCCTCTATCAAGACCGACTCTACCTCAACGACGGCCGCGGCACCTTCGCCGCCGCCCCCCCAGGAGCCCTCCCCGCCGAGCAAGACAGCGGTTCCTGCGCCGGCGCGGTCGATTTTGACCGCGATGGCGACTTGGACCTCTTCGTGGGCGGTCGCCTCATCCCCGGACACTACCCCACCAGCCCCGGCAGTCGCCTGCTCCAAAACCAGGGCGGCACCTTCCAAGATGTCACCGCCGCCGCCGCGCCCGCCCTCGCCCAAACCGCTCGGGTCACCTGCGCCGTCTGGGCCGACTTGGACAACGACGCCTGGCCCGACCTCGCCCTGGCCTCAGAGTGGGGTACCCTGCAGATTTTCCACAATAACCGCGGCCAACTCCAGCCCGTCCCCACTGGCGCCGAAACCCACACCGGTTGGTGGAACAGCCTCGCCGCCGAAGATTTTGACGGCGATGGCAAAATCGATTTGGTCGCCGGCAACAGCGGCCTTAATACCAAATACCACCCCAGCCCCGGCCACCCCGTCTCCCTCTACTACGGCGATTTCGACGACAGCGGACGCCCCCAGTTAGTGGAGGCCAAGTCCCTCGAGGATGGCACCCTCTTGCCCGTCCGCGGCAAAAGCTGCTCCCAGGCCGCCATGCCCATGCTCAAGACCAAGTTTCCCAAATTCCACGACTTCGCCTCGTCCGACTTAGCGAAAATATACACCAAGAAAAAGTTAGAATCGGCCCTCAAGCTGGAGGCGTCGACCTTGGAGAGCGCTATTTTCTACAACAATAGCTCCGGCCCCGGATCCATCGCCCTCGCCCACAGCCCCCTCCCCGCCGTTGCCCAAATCGCTCCCATTTTCGGCCTCGCCACCCTCGACGGCGATGGCGACGGCGACCTCGACCTCGCCGTGGCCCACAATTCCTACAGCCCCCAGCGCGAAACCGGCCACATGGACGGCGGGGTTTCCCTCCTGCTCCGCAACGACGGCCAGCGCACTTTTTCCGCCGTCTGGCCCCACCAAAGCGGCCTCGCCGTCGCCGGCGATGCCAAATCCCTCGCCGCCGTCCCCCTAAACCCCACCGGAGCCCCCGCCCTCTTTTTCGGCATCAATAACCAAACCTCCGCCACCTACCTCCCCAGCGCTCCCGCCCTCCCCCTCGCCGCCCTGCGCCTCCGCGGCAAAAAAGGAAACCCCCAAGCCATCGGCGCCAGGGTCACTTTCACCCTGCCCGACGGCCGCCGCCAAACCCGCGAAATCTCCGCCGGCAGCGGCTATCTCACCCAAGCCCCGCCCGTCCTCCTCATCCCATCGTCGGTCCCAAAGATCACGGTGCGCTGGCCCGACGGCAGCCAGTCCACCCACCCCTTCTCGCCCCAGGGCACCACCTGCGCGCAGCCCTCCCGTGAACCTAAAACCGGCAGTTGAAACCCGACCCTGGGGCCCGTTTTTGTGACGAAGACGGGGGATGTTCCGTTGTTTCGCCTCAGGAGGCTCACCCATCGGCTGAGTCCTTCCGGCGTCAAAAGCCACCACCGCGCCGCGACGATGGACCCGCCCGTCGGGCGGGGGCACGCCGCAGGCTGCCATGAGGCCCCCATGATCGGGGAGGGTTGGCTCCGGTTTTTCTCCTTTCTGGCGACCGGGTGACGCTGTCTAATTTGGAGTTGTGGCGCCCCTGCAGGGCTCGGAATGTTTTCGGACACCGGACCCAGGGCGTTGCCCTGGGCTATCGCATTTTGCCCCGTTGGGGCACCCATGTGGAGCGGCACACGTGGAGCCGCCCATGGGGAACGGCCCATGGGGAACGGCCCATTGGAGCGCCCGATGGAGAGCGCCAACGGCGCGGTCTGCGCTAGCCCAGGGCAACGCCCTGGGTGTTCTCAGCATAAAAAGGATTTTGAGCCCTGTAGGGGCGCCCTAACGGCGAATCAGACCGTTCGGCAGAGGTGCCCGCGCGGCCCCCCCAAAAAAAGGCCACACGCCAAGCGAAAGCCTCCCGGCCCAGCGGGGCCGCGCCCACCGAATAGGATAGTCAACTCACGTTTTTAGACGTGCCCGCAAAAAGTATTTTTATATTTGTTATAGACCCTTTTTCATTTTGCAACTCATTGGAAATCAATTCCAAAATACTCGTAAATAAGACGATTTTGGACTTTTTGCGGGGACGTCTTATTAACGAGGTTATGCGGAGCCAAGGCAACCCCGGGTGACTCATGCTGCGCCAAGGCAACCCCGGAGGACTTACACCGCGCCAAGGCAACCCCGGAGGACTCATGCGGAGGCAAGGCAACCCCGGAGGACTTATGCCGCGCCAGGGCAACCCCGGAGGGGTTATCCATGACTAGCCGGGGGTTTTAACCCCCGGTTTGTCAGGCGCTATTGCCCCAGCCACAGCGTGGCTGC
>CANHIJ010000134.1 GCA_947460575.1 Verrucomicrobiales bacterium
CCCAGCGCGGCGGAAAAGACCCTGTTGGAGCTGGGCGCCAAAAATGGGTGGGAATTTACGTTTTCCAAAGACGGTTCCCTTTTCAGCGAGGCCTACCTGGCGCAGTTCGACAGCGTGATGTTTTACACCACGGGAGACCTAACGACCCGGGGCACCGACGGCCAGCCTCCCCTGAGTCCGGCAGGCAAACAGGCCCTGTTCGACTACGTGCAGGCGGGGCATGGCTTTGTCGGGACCCACTCCGCCGCCGATACCTTCCACACCGCCAATGAGTCGACGAAGGGGCCGGAGCGCTTTCTCAACCACGGGGAGCAGGCGGATCCCTATGTGAGGTTCCTGGGGGGCGAATTTATCATCCACGGCGCCCAGCAGGTCGCCAAGACCACCGTGATCGACCGGAAATTCCCCGGCTTTGCGGAGAGCGGCCCTAGCTTCGACACCTTGGAGGAATGGTATTCGCTGAAGGACTTTAGCCCGGATCTCCACGTCATCGCGGTGCTCGACGCCCCGGCGATGAGCGGGACGATGTACCAGCGCCCGGCCTATCCCATCACCTGGGCCCGCGCGGAGGGGAGCGGGCGGGTTTTTTACACCGCGATGGGGCACCGGGAGGACGTCTGGACCAGCGGGAACTTTCGCAACATTCTAACCGGTGCGCTGCGCTGGGCGAATGGCGAACTTCCGGCCGCGGTAGCGCCCAATCTCGCCGCCAGCGCCCCGGGGGCCGCCACCAACCCGGTCTATCAAGCCCCAGCGGCACCCAAAACGGTTTCCCCTGGTCCTGGCGGAGCGGCCCCTGCCGCCAAAACCGGGGCGCCATAACTTCATCTCCGCAAACGCCCTATACGCCATGAAAACCGCACTTGTGGGATGCCTGCTGTGGCTCACGCTCGGTCTAGCCGGTGCCTCTACCATAGTGCTCTCAGGCCCGCTCTATCGGTCCGGCGACTCCGCCTTTCCGTCTCACCCCGACGGAGGCTACTCGATGACCTTGTCGGGCACTACTTTGAGCTATAGCGTCTCCACTGGTCTGGTGGCGATGCCGATCACAGCTGCGGATTATGGCATCCTCCTCGGGGGCGCCGGCGGTTCGATATCGATGCCATTTATCTGGCACCTCTACACGGGGATGAGCGGCTGCCATCCGTCTTATGGCCCCGAGCGCGCGATCACCTACGATCTCCCGGCGCCTGGCACCAACCTTCCGTTTATTGAGCTCGGCAACATCTGCCAGGCTTACTTCGAGCTGAGTGTATTTTCTGGCGCGCTCGAACTCAATCTTGATCAGCTGTTGGCCTTCTCCAGACCTGATTTTTCCGTGGCCGTATGGCCCTTGGGCCTATCTGGGCGGACGAGTCCTGAGATCATCACGCTGGTGCCGGAGCCTTCCGTTGGGGTTTTGCTGGGCTTTATAGCCGTCGCTCGCGGAAGTCGCCGCCAACGACCGAGCCTGGCTCACCAATCGAGGCTGCCGAACGCGGTGGCGGGGGCCGCCTCCGTGACACTTTCTAAATGCAACGCTACTCGGGTCGTCCCGTTGTCCGCTCGCCCGAGCGCTCCTAGCGCTTAGTCGATCGCTCTCGCTCCCCTGATATGCGCGCCATGAATCGGCTCCCGCTGGACTCCGCTGCTGCGGAGGGCGCCCCGCGGGGGGCCGCTCCGGTGGCGGTGTCGCATTGGCGAGGTGGCTGGGCGATTCTCCGCCTCGTCACCCAAGGCTCGCGGCTGACCAGGCGGGGTTTTTGGATCTTTCAGATGGTGTTTTGGATTCTCAGTTGGCTAGCGCTGAAGACGATGCTCCACACTTTTTATGGAATCCCCAATGCGGCCACTATCGCACTAGGCCGCATTCTGACGGGTTTTCTCCTGACATGCTTTATCTATGCTGGTTATGGGTGGATGTATCGGCAGCGCTTTGGCAGCTGGGTTTCCCTGGCGTGGATTGGGGGGTTCAATGCGCTGGCGGTCCTGGCGGGGGCCGCTGCCTGGTCGTTTCTGTTGGGACTCGGTTTTGCGGAACTCCCCTCGCAGAGTCCCCTCGCCAGCCTTACATTGGCGAGGATGTATTCCCTGATGACGTGGAATTTCGCTCTTTTTGCGGTAGAGTTCATATTGGCGTTTGACGCGGCCCGGATGGATGCGGCCGAGGCGAAGTGGGTGGCCCGCGCCAGTGAATTAAAACAATTGCAGTCGCAGTTAAATCCTCACTTTCTGTTCAATGCGCTGAATAGTATCATCGCCAGCGCCGACTCCTCGGTTGCAGTGCGCGAGGTCACGCAAAATCTCGCGGACTATTTGCGCTTTTCGCTGCACGAGGCGCGCCAGATGGAGCCCCTGGGCCGGGAGTTGGATGCCCTGGAGTCCTATCTTGAGTTGCAGCGGGTCCGGTTTCAGGAGGGCCTGGAGTGCCGCATTGCCGCTAGTCCGGCGGCGCGGCGGGTCATGGTGCCTCCCATGATTATTCAGCCGCTGCTGGAAAATGCCTTTAAGTTCGGCCGCCGCCGCAGCGCGGCGCCGTTGTCGCTGAGCGTTGAGGCGGTCGTCGCGGAAGGCTTTCTAACGGTTGAGGTTTCCAACTCCGGGGCGTGGGTCGAGCCAGGAACTAACAACACAACGGGCACCGGCTTAAGTAATCTGCGGCGCCGCCTGGACCTGCTGCTGGGGGAGTCCGCCACGTTGGTGGTTAAGCCCGGCGCCGCGGCGGTGGTGGTCACGATCCGCTTGCCGGTGGAGAGCCACTCCGTATCATTACTTGCATGAAAAGGTTGCGCAAGGCCCTCATTGTGGATGACGAGCCGCTGGCGCGGGAGGTGCTGATCGCGCGCCTGGCGGCGCATCCCGAGATCGAGATTCAGGGAGTGGCGGGCAGCGTCGCCGAAGCCCGGGCATTTGTGGAGGACCATTGCCCCGATTTGGTATTTTTGGACATGAAGTTGCCGGGCGGCCTGGGCCTGGAATTAGCTTCCTGTCTGAACCCGGGCACGCGGATCATTGTGGTCACCGCGTTTGAGCACTATGCGCTGGATGCCTTTGCGGTGGGCGCTGCAGACTACCTGCTCAAGCCAGTCAGCCCGGTGCGCCTGGCCCTCTGCTTGGAGCGGGTGCTTAGCGCGGTGAGCCAGGAGATCCCCACGGTGCTCCTCGAAGTGAAAACCCCGGATTCGCTCATGCAATGGCACCGCCTCCCCGTCAGCGATATCCTCTGGGTAGAGGCCCACCAAAATTATACGATGGTGCAGTTGGCCGGGAAAAACCGCGGCCAGCTCTCCAATCAAAACATCACCCGCTGGGATGCCGTTTTGCCTAAACGGCGCTTCGAGCGGATCAGCCGGTCCCTGCTGATCCAGATGCAGCGCATTAGGACTGTCAGCTGGCAATCGAGGGACGAAACTGTGGTTCACTTCGTTGAAGCCGAGGCGCAACTGCCGCTGGGGCGCACCGCGGCGCAGCGCCTCAAGGCCTACCTCAACGGCGAGATCTGAAGGCGACCTGGGCGCACGCGGCGGCCCCCAACTTGGGCCGAGCGGCGCGGATTCGTGGCTATTTTTGCCGGGTTGGTCAAAGAAAGTTTGCTCCGGCCCGCAAAAGGCATTTAGGAAAGTTGACTTATCATTGCCATGTAAATTTCCTTTTCGGGCCCAAATGAGTATCAATTTTTTAGTTAAACTTCCCCTCGGGGGTGGCTTGCTGGGCCGTATGCGCGTGGCCAACTGGGCTCCGGCCCACCTGTCGGCGCCCGGTCGTTTAGCGCCGGGGGATGGCGGGCGCTCCGGTGGGTCAGTCGCTGGCCTCCGTCCACGCGGCCCGGCGCCCCTTTGATTTTAGACGATTAGCCATTCGATGAAAAAGACCCTCACTGCGCTCAGTTCGCTCCTCTTCGCCGCCGCTGCCCCCGCGCAGTGGCAGAGCATCACCTATGCGCTCAAGGGGGGCTGGAATTCCATCTACCTGCACGGCGACGCCAGCTACGCCCCTCCGGCCACGCTGTTTGCTAATTACGCGGAAATCCTGGAAGTGTGGCGCTGGAACCCCAATCCGACCCAGGTCCAGTTCACCACTTCGCCGCAGATTCCGTCGGCAGGGACGCCCGAGTGGTCGGTGTGGAAGCGGGATGGTAGCGCGACGAGCCTGAGCCAGATGCTCGGGCAGAGCGCCTATTTGGTAAAGTGCAGTGGCACGGCGGCCACTACCTATTCGCGGGCCCTGGTGCAGCGGGCCCTGCCTCCGTCGGCCACCTGGGTGCGCAGCGGGGCCAATTTGCTGGGCTTTCCGAGCGCCTTGAGCAGCAGCGTCTATCCCACCTTTTCCAGTTATTTTGCCACGTTTCCGGCGGCCACCGCGGCCAACACCAAAATCTATAAATACGTGGGGGGCGACCTCAGCGCCGTCAATCCGCTGCAGATTTTTTCGCCGACGACGGAAACCCTGGACCGCAACCAGGCCTACTGGTTCAACTCCGCGGTGGTGGGGAATTTTTATGCGCCGATGGAGATTGTGCCGTCGCTTGGGGCGGGGCTCGATTTTGGGCGCAGCGCGACCACGATCACGGTGCAACTGCGCAACCGCAGCGCGGTGGGGACCACGGTTACGATGACCGCGGTGGCCTCGGCGGCAGCGCCGAGCGGGCAAACCGCGGTCACCGGCCTGGTGCCGTTGACGCGGCGGAACAGCGACGGAAGCGAAACCGCGCTGGGGACGGCGGGGGCGGCCACCAGTCAATTCGTGGGGCCGAACGCCAGCGTGGAGCTCAGCTTTGGGATCAACCGCGCCGCCATGAGCGGAGCGACCAATGCTTTTTATGCGTCCCTGCTGCGCTTTGTGGACAGCTCTAACCTCTATGAGATTTCGATGCCCGCGGCGGCGAGCAAGAGTTCGCTTGCGGGCCTGTGGGTGGGCGATGCCTTGGTCGGCGGGGTGGAGAGCAAAGCGGCGGGGTCTAGTGGCACCGGCACGGCGCAGACTTATGCGCTGCGCTATTTGATCCACCTGGACGACGGGGGCACGGCGCGGATGCTGTCGCAGGTGTATCTAGGCAGCCAGGCCGCGGCTCCCTACAGCTTAGGATTGTGCACTCGGGAAAGCGGCCTTTACGCGGCGGAAAAGGCCAGCGCCCGCCGCATTGTCTCGGCCCACCTGCCTTTGGATCGGGTGTTAGACGGCGTGGCCGACGCCGCCAACCCGGAGCCGGTCGGCAGTGGCAGCTTTGCGTTAGGGGCCACCTTGGTCCGCACCATCAGCACTCCCTTCAACGACCCCACCAGCCCGTTCGTCCACCAATACCACCCCGATCACGACAACAAGAGCAGCAGCGCAACCCTGGTTTCGGGGCAGGAAAGCTATGATCTCACGCGGGCCATCAGTTTCAACTTCGCCACCACCCCCCCCAGCGGGGTCTCGGCCACGGGCTATGGCACCAGCGTGGTCGCGGGCAACTACAGCGAAGTGATCACCGGCCTGCGCAAGGACAGCGTCGCCGTCACCGGCACTTTCACCCTGCGCCGCGTCTCCGAACTCGGTACCCTAAACCTGACACCCTAAACTCAAACTCTAAAAATCTAAAACGAAGCACCACTGCTCATCCACCTGCCCCATGAAAAAAATTCTCCTTTTTGCCGCTGCCTTTAGCCTCATGCAGAGCGCTCGCGCCGCCACTGCGGTGCCCGACGCCATTAGCTACCAAGGCCGCGCCCTCACTTCGGCGGGGGCCTTGATCGGTGCCACGACCCCAGTGAACCGCACCGTCACCTTTCGCATCTGGAACCACGCTACTAACCAGCTTTTAGAAAATCTGGTCTACTCTGAACAGCAGGTGGTGACCATCGCCGACGGCGAGTTCAGCGTGTTGGTCGGGCAAGGCAGCCCCACCTCGGGCACGCCTCTGGGCTTTGCGGAGACCACCAAGGGCCCGGGGGCCACGATCCCCCTGAAGGTGGGCGCAGTTAGCATTTTTGAGGGGGCCAGCCGCTATCTCGGGGTCACCATCGACGACGGCACGGCGGCCGTGGACAATGAAATTAGCCCGCGCCAGCAATTTGTGAGTTCGAGCTACGCGATGCGGGCCAAAGTGGCCGAAAGCGTCGACAGCTTGGCGATTAGCACCGCCATGTTGCAGGCCAACGCAGTGACCACGGCGCAGATCAGCGACGCCGCCATTACCACCGCCAAACTGGCCACCAATGCCGTGACTACGTCGCAAGTGGTGGATTCGGCGGTCACCCTAGCAAAACTGGCGGCCGAAGTCAAGGAAACCCTTTGCCCGCCGGGCTCGGTGATGGCCTTCATGGGAACCACGGCACCTGCCGGCTGGCTGCTCTGCAATGGGGCCTCGGTCAACCGCGTCGGCACCTACGCCAGCCTGTTTGCCGCCATCGGCACCTCCTGCGGCACCGCCAGCAGTACGGTATTCAATATCCCAGACTTGCGGGGCCGGTTTCTCCGCGGCTGGAACGCCTCCGCCACTGGCGCGGGGCGCGACCCGGATGCGGCAACGGCTGGTTCGCGCATCACGATGGCGTGGGGGGGCAATAGCGGAGACGCGATTGGCAGTCTGCAATTCGACATTTTTAAAGCGCACACACATTTGAGTTATTATCCGACCACCGGATATAGCGCGTCTTATAACGGTTCTGCGGAGTCTCTCTCCGCTTCCCGAAATAACGCCACTACCTCGAGGATATCGGAAGCAACGGGCGGCCTCGAAACCCGGCCCGTCAACGTCTCCGTCAACTACATCATCAAATATTGAGCGCTCTCGTAAAGGGCGGGTGCTGGTGCCACCCCGAGCCCTTCCCGTGCGGCACCCGCCGCTTTGGTGCCAAGAGAATGCGCCAGCCGAGCGGGCGTCCTTGGGGCGCTCCTTTCCCTCGGCCTTCGCACCCGCGCTCCCTTTCGCCGCGCCTCTGACATTTTTTATTTCATCAGCTATGCCGCGCTGCCCCCTCTTTAATTTTATAAGTGATTCTGCGTCGCCGCGCCCCATTCATTCAACGCCATGAGCTATCGTTTTGTCCTTTTTGCCATTCTCGGCTATGCTTCCCTGCTGGCGCCGACGCTTCACGCGCAGCTTCAGATCAAGGGGGGGGCCACCAATTTGCTCGATGGGCGACGCGCGGGCGCTTACGCCACGGTTTCCACTGCGGGCGTGGTGACCGCGATCACGGTCCGAGGCGGGGGGAGCGGCTACACCTCGCCTCCCCTGGTGACCATTGGGCCCGGCACGACCACAGCTACGGCCACGGCGGTGCTCACCGGGGGCGTGGTGACCTCGATCACGCTCACGAATGGGGGGAGTGGCTACTTTGCGGCGGCCATCCCGCCGGCGGCGGCGGTAGCTTCCGCGCCCACGGTCACCATAGCTGGGCCCGCCGCAGCTTCGGGCAGCGGCACCACCACGCCCCAATTTGCCGGCTTGGGTGCCACTTCGGCTACCTCGGGTGCGGTCAAGCCGACATCCCTTACCAGCACCATTGCGGGCATCACGGCGGGGCGCTACCCCACGGCCAACGACAAAACAAATCCCTTGGCACCGGTGCCGACCGCAGTCCTGGCCCGCTCCAGCGCGGGATACAGCCTCGCCTCCGGGGTGCCGCGCTGTTCCTTTGGCGACACCGTTGATCCCCCCGCCTTGACGTGGAGCGGAGCGGTCGCGCCCGCCAACTATTGGCGCCAGGAGCCGGTGAAAGCTGGCGAAGTCTTTACCAATGCCTACCTGGGCAATTTGAGCGGCGCGACTCAGCCGCTCGTCGCCAGCGGCAGCGTCACCGTCACCAATTGTTCTCCCTCGAGCAATATCGTCACCGTAGCCTCGCTGCCGAGTGGGCTGGTGAGCGGGGCCACCCTGCTGGGTAAACGGGTCGATCTCGTCAATGGGCTGACCCTGACGTTGCGAGGGAATCCTAGCGAGACCATCAGCACGGGCACGGTGCGGACGTTTTTGCCTACGTTGAGCTATTACTACAGCCCTCACGCAGGCAAAGTATTCGCCTCTCAGCCCGGCCAAGTCACGGTGACTTGGGTGTCGAGCCTGCCGGACACGAGCGCCCCGTCAGAGTCGGTCGCGACTTACAAATTCAAGACGGAAGTTTTTTCGGTGGGATCGACTCCGCAAGTGCCGGAGCGCATGATCTATTGGACCGAGAAATCATTCACCGGGCCCAAAGTGACGATTCCGAGCGGGCGGATTGTGGCGGCCAATGTCATTTACAACCGATTCATGCCCAGTCACGTGGTGGATGAGTTCGTGCCACCGGGATACAACCCGAGCAATCAGGCTAACAACACCTTACCGAGCGAGCAGCGCACCCTTTGGTATGAAAATACGTTTGGAGTTTCCGCATTGCACGCCTACAACACCGAGGGCTCCGCGTTGGTGGAATACCTCGGAAGAGAGTTGGACGGCACGGGGAAGCGCGAATTCCTCGGAGCCGACGTGGTGACCGTCGAGCGCGATGCGGATCCAGTCTATGTTGAAACCAAATTAGGCGAGCAGTTGGTCCCCTGGCAGAGCAGCCCACAGCCGGGCGACGCTGAGCTCACCCCGTCGATGGTCTTTGATATTGGGCAGATCGGGGGAAAAGCGCTCTATGGCACTTCGACCCTGGCCAACGGCCAGTCAGTCTATCATGCGGAGCGGGAAAATGACAATCCTGACAAGATCTCCATCTACTGGATGATGCGGGGCGACGCTTCTATTTATCAGGGTGCGGTGCCCAATCTACAGATCCCCTGGCCGAAGGTGCTGTGCAAATACACCCAGATCTGGTCCGCCTCCATCTCCGATTATGAAGCGGTGGCCGTCACCGCGGTCGGCAGCGGGATCGCGACCGGGCCGCAGTTCGAAGCCGCCCGCCTCCCCCAGTTGATTTACCAGGATGACCCCAGGGAAACCGAAGTCAGTGTCGACCTGACAACGCAGCGCCTCATGGCCGATTTCTCGGCCTCCGCAGACAAGACGAGCCGCAGCTTGCTGAAGTTCATGGATGGGGGCACCCCGTGGTATGTTCCGCTCTACATTCAATCGGAAGACAAGCTGGGGCAGTCGGCTGCGGCCGATCCCGATGGCAGCGGTCCACAAGTCGCCACTGCGGCGGTTAGCACCATCAACGACCTGGACGCTAACGGCGTGGCGGACTTAGTGGCCACGGTCCAGGTGGGGGATCGCATTGAGCCTCCGAGCGGCTATTCGCGGGCTGGTTATATTGCCAGCGGGGATAACTATTATCCTGCGGGCTACATTGATCCCATGGCCAGAGGGGCGGCCGCGGCGGAGGCGGGGGCCATTATTCCAGTGAATAGCCGCGTCGACCACGACCGGCTCACCATCTGGTGGTTTAAGAAAGTGGTGCCCGCCAACCCCCAGTTTACCCCCTTTTACCTGCCCTCCAAGGTGGGCCGCTACACCGTAGCCTACCCGGTCAACCAGCCGCAAATCGTGATCGCCTCGGGTTTGGGCACCGGAGAACTCGGGCCTGCGCAGCAGGCCGGGAGCGTATACTATCAAAATGACCCCAACAAGCCAGGCTTCAATCCCAACGAGGAACACGCCCTGATTTTTGGCGGCCGGGCCTATGCGATGCGCTCCGATTTAAACACTGCGGCCTCGTCCCCCGGCTTTGTGCTAATCTCATACACCGACCCCGCCGACCTGCGTCCGAGCATGGACATCTATCAAGTGGTGCGGGAAA
>CANHIJ010000135.1 GCA_947460575.1 Verrucomicrobiales bacterium
CCGCAGCAGGGGATTGCTCCAGCGACCCTGCCCATCCTTCACCCGAATCCCCACGTCGTAGGTGCCCGCCGCCAGGCCTCGCAGCGGCTGCGCCAGCGAAGCCAGCGCCGCCGCGTAGTCCGAACCCTCCCCCAGGGCGAGCACCTGGCCCTGGCCTGCGCCGGGGTCGCTCCCCACAAAATACTCCGCCGCCGCCATGGCAGCCCCCGCGCTTGGCACCCACGACAAAACCGCCGCAGCCGTGATTCCCTGCCAAAAAAGCAGGGCCGAGGACTTTTTCATGGGTAAAAGGCGATCGAAACAAAGCCAGTCCTCCAGATCACTGGGGAGCGCTCACCGCGAGCCCGTCCGACACGATCACTTCCGTGTCCACCCCCTCGAGCACCTGGTCCGGCGAGACGTCGAAGGAAACCACCACCGGATTAGGCGTAGTCCACCCCTCCGGATCAAACCAGGCACCCCCCGACGGCCCAATCGTGTTGCGCGTGCCGTCCCGATTGTTGTAGCGCGGATCCGGCGTTCCGGCGTTGAGGCACGGGGAGGTGGGCTGCAACTTGGGGGCTTCGTTTTCGACGAAGAGGGGGTTGGTGTTTAAGTTATTCAAGGGGCTTACACCACCATTCGAGCTGAAGGGCACCCATGGATTAGCGTATAAATTATATTCAACCTCCGAGCCAAACGGAGCATGTATACAAACATTCCAATAAGAATGCTGAGATCCGAATATATTACCAATTACTTTAGTTATGTTTGAATTATAAATCATTACTGTGTAGTCAATATAGCCTGATCCTCCGTGGAAAGTAGCTAAATAATTATTCGCAATAGTTGTTTTATTTGAGTTTCCGGTTATGGCTATAGTGTGATGTTGATTAATATTATATATTGAGTTGTTTGAAATTAATGTCTTATTTGAGGATCCTTGAATTTGAATTCCAAAAGCCCTTCCTGCATTTCTATTGAAATCATTGCCAACCACTATTAGCTTTGAGTCCGAACTATAAAAATTTAAGGATTGGGCTTTTCCGTAGCCAAACCAGGCTTTTTTGGAGCCCCAAGTGCAATCGCCCGCCACCGCCGTCCGAAAGGCGATGGTTTGCTGGGCACTTGGCTGGGTGTCGAAGTTGCCGGCGATGGTGCACTTCGTGATGGTCAACTTGCCGGCGCTGTGGTTGAAGGCCCCGCTGAGGGTGCAGTCCCACACTTCGCCAGAAAGGCCGCCAGCTGTAATATTTACGGCCTGGCACTTCCACGCCCGGAGGGTTCCACTGCTGCAGGTAAGGTTGCTGAGGGTGCTATCGGTGACATCCAGACTGGAATTTCCGGTGACCGAGATGCCGCTCCCCGCCTGGGCGGAAAGATTCCGAAAGACCAGGCCGGTGCAATTGTCGATGGAAATGCCGCGCCCCGCCGAGCCTGCCGTGAAGCCATCGAATGGAGGCGCATTGGCGATTCCGCTAAAGGTCAGGCTGCCCGCTAGCGTCACTTGTTGCCCGCTGACCTCCACCAGGCGGATGGCCTTATTGATCGTCAGGTCTTCGTTGTAAATTCCGCCGAAGATGGCCACGATGTCGCCGGCCTGGGCTAGGTTGATCTTGGCCTGAATCGAGGTCCCGGGGAGGACGGTGAGGGTGGCGGCCTGGAGGGAGGCGGGGGCCAGGGCCAGCAGCGACAGCGCGGCGAGGGGGGCGAGGCCCCGAATCGTGGGTGGGTTCATGGAGTGGGGCATGGGTTAAAGTGGCCAGCAGCGCCCTCGAGGGGGCGCCGGAAAGGCCGGGGTAACGGGGTCGCGCGGCGCCCCTCGGAACAAGAAAGGAATGGGCATCCAGATAGCAAAAATCTGTCGTTCGCAAGGACTAAATGTGAGCAAACCCAAGTCAGAAGACTTTTCTAGGCGTCAGTTTCGTTTTGTGCTGACTGCGCCCTAATCAACCGAGACCGGCACCTGACTGCGTCCGCGACCCAGCATCGCCCCTCGCCAAGGCGCCGCCCGCGCCCCACCTGAGCGCCCAATAAATTCCTTAACCTATTGATTGCCAACTAATAGAGCAAGCGATTCGCCAGCTCCGCGCTCGACAGCCGCCCAGAAAAGGCCGCCAAACCCCGCGCCGCCCCAGCCCCCGAAGCCGCGCCAAGGGCGTTATTCTGGCAAATCGGCCTATCTGCCAGAGCTCCCAAAACCGGCGCGATAGTTTTTTTGATTCATAGCAACCCCCATACCACCCGGCTTCGCAGTCAGGAGAAATTCCGCGGCCACTTCCCGTGCCAAGCGGTTCGGTTTTGAGCCCGATACCCAGGGCGTTGCCCTGGGCTGGCGTAGGCCGCGCCGTTGGCGCTCTTCCCAGGGCTAGGGTGGGCCGCGCCGTTGCCGCTCACGCGCGGCACTCCGCCGGGGCGCCCCATCCCACCCCACCCCATCCCATCCCACCCCACCCCATCCCATCCCATCCCATCCCATCCCAGGGCAACGCCCTGGGATTCTGCGCCTCAACGGGGCCGCATTCTTCAGCCCAGGACAACCCCTGGGTTTTCTGTAGGGGCGCCCTAAAGCCGACTCAGGGCGCGCCAAAAGCCCGGCAAACAGCGCACCCGGCCCCCCGGCCCGCTGGTCCGCCGGGGCTACCAGTGCTCGCGGGGAGGCAGGGAAAGCGCTTGGCTTTCGGCTTCGACGGTGCGGCGCAGGGCTCGCCGCAGGCGATCGGCGGCCCGGGGCACCAGGGCATCGGGGACGATGAGACCCAGGGTGAAAGTGCCGTGGCGGGTGGCGGTGTCGATGACGCAGAGGCGGCGTTCGTCCTGCAGGTCGAGGTAGATCGCCCCTTCGGCGGCGGAAGGCAGGTGCGGGGCGGCGCGGCGGGCGGCTTCGGCGAGCAGGACCGCACCGGCGACGATTTCCCCGGCGGCCTCCCGGTCGCTGACGGGGCAGCCTTGGGCGTCGATAATAAAGATGTCTGCGGCGTCAATTTGGCGGCGGATCCAATCCGTCAGGGCGCGCAGGCGGGTGGCGAGGGGGCCCAGGGGAACCTCGAAGTGGGGGACGTGGCGGCGGGGGGGAGGCGCCGCGCCGGGCAGCGGGGCCGACCGCGCAGAAGCAACCGCCGGGGCCCAGGCCAGCGGCGAGGGCGCGGAGCCCCCAACAGAGCCCCCAGCCGACACCCCAACAGAACCCCCAGCCGAGCCCCCGTGAAAAGTCCCAGCCGAGGGCCGCGGGCGGCTTAGCGCGGGGTCGGGCTGGGCAGCGGCGGGGTCTCCGGCCGGGGAGCGGCCGATCAGGCCGGAGAGTTCGGCCTTGTGGCGGATGGAGTCGAGGAAGTTGCGGACTTTTTCCCGCTCTGGGGCGGGCATGGCAGCTGGGGCTTCTGGAAAGGGTGCGGAAGCGAAGTGGTCGGGCAGATGAAAGTCTTCCGCGGCGAGGCGGGTGACTGGGGCGGCCTGGTCGGCGAACCACGGGCGCGTTTCGTCCGCCGCGGGGGGCGCCACGTCGCGAGCCAAGCCGACGAAGGCCTCCTGATCAATCCATGAGCCGAGTGAATTCATTGGCGGAATCGGGAGAGTTGAGGTGGAGGCGCGGCTCGAGTTCGGCGGCCAGTTGGTCAAAAACGTGGGCCGCCGCGGGGGGCTGGCGGTGCAGCAAGCCGAGGGGCACGCCGGCGGCGGAAGCTTTGAGGAAGATCGGATCGCGCGGGATGGTGGTCTGGCAGAGCAGTTGAGCGGGCACCAGGGCGCGCAGTTCTCGGACCACTTCGGTGCTCTCTTTTTGGTCTGCTTGGACCATGGTCATGAGGATGCCGGCGACTTCCAGCTTGGACCCGTGATTGCGCAAATATTGGATGGCCTGGAGCATTTGGGGGATGCTGCGGATGCCGAGCGGCTCGGCCTGTTGGGGGATGAGCACGCTATCGGCCAAGCGGAGGACGTCGCCGGAGCTCCCCGTGAGGCCCGCGGGAGTATCGAAGATGATGAGGTCGAAGGGGCGGCTGGACAACTCCGCGACGATGCGCCGGAGGGCCGCCAGGCCATCGCTGGACTCCGGCGCGCTCCCGAAGAAATGGTGGGATTGCCCGGCGGTGAGGATATTTAACTCAGGCAGGCGCGTTGGCAGGATGAGCGGGAGCGGGCTGATCCCGGAGTGCACCACGTCGTAAAACCCCTGGCACTTCCTGGCCTTTTCCGAAAGGGAAAGCCCCACCGAGCCCTGGGGGTCGGTGTCGACCAAAAGCGTATTCCAACCCCGGCGCGCTAGGGCGTACGCCAGGTTCACCGAAACCGTGGTTTTACCCACACCGCCCTTTTGACTGGAAATCGCTAATATTCTCACTAGTCCTAGGGTAGCGGGGTCTGCGGGGGCTTTCACCTGGAATTTCCAGGGAAATGCCCCCGCGCTCTCCGGGGTCGGGCCGGGACGGCGCCCTGGGGCAATTTTCGGGGGGGGGAGCTTTAGGCCGGAAGGGGGGATCCGCAAGCTGCCGCATAGAGCTGCGCGAACACCGCGGCATCGGCGGGCACTGGATTAAACTGGGCGGTCCACTGTGCGGCGGCTTCGCCCGCCAAGCGCGGCAAGTTTTCGGGGGTCAGCAGGCCTGCGGGGAGGACCCTGGGCAAGTTGGCCTGGGCCAGAACCTGCTCGATCCAAGCTGGCAGATCGTCGGCGCTCAAGCCTAGGGGGGCGGCCAGTTCGGCGTAGTGGGCGCGGGCGGCGGGATCGCCGAGATTGAGGCGCACGACGTGGGGCAGCATCAAGCCGACCGCCTCCCCGTGCACCACGCCGAAGTGGGCCGTCAACGGATTGGCCGCCGAGTGCGCGGCCCCCAGCATGGCATTCTCAATCGCCGTCCCCGCCAGGGCGGCCCCCACCAGCATCGCCGCCCGAGCCTGCGCGTGGTCTGGCTGCCGCAACACCTCGAGAAAATGCTGGCTGAGCAGGGCAAAGGCCGCCCGGCTGTAGGCCCGCGAGATGTCGCTGCCCTTGCGGCACACCGCGCTCTCCAAGGCGTGCGCCAAGGCATCAATCCCGGTAACCCGGCTGACCCGCGGCGGCTGGCTCAGGGTCAAGTCGGGGTCCAAGATGGCGATGCGCGCCGCCGCCTTCTTGTCCCCGCAGGCCATTTTGGCGTGGGTGACGGCGTCCGAAATCAGCGCGTAGGATTGGCACTCGCTGCCCGTGCCCGCCGTCGTGGGGATGGCAATCATGGGCAGCATCGGCAGGGTGGCCTTGCCGCTCCCGTGGTAGTCGCTCATCTGCCCTCCGTTGGTCAGCAGGAAGTTGCACCCCTTCGCGGTGTCCATGCTGCTCCCCCCCCCGAGCCCGATGAAGAGGTCCGCTTGATTTTGCCGGGCACTCGCCACGCAGGCGTCCACCGTGTCCGTGCTGGGATTCTCCACCACCCCCACAAACGCACTCCATTCCACCCCCGCCGCCGATAAACTGGCCGCCACCCGATCCAGGTGCCCCGAATCCGCCAATCCGCGGTCGGTTACGATCATGGCGCGTTGGGACCCCAAGCCGCGGGCAAATACCCCGCAGCGCTGCACCGCCCCCGATCCGAAAACGACCTTGGTGCCCGGCGCATGGGCAAAATCGGCTACAAAATCGGGAAAGGGACCGCCCCGGGTCGCGGCGAGCAATTGGCGGATTGTGGCAAAGTCAGGAGGCATGCTGGGGGAGGCCTATCGAACGCCGACGGTACAAGAATTCAAACAAATTTCCTTCGTGCGGTTGGTCCCACTGCACCCGGTTGGTCGGCATCGGCCCTACATTGAGCCGGTCGATGTGGGGGCAAACCAGCAATTCCTGGATCCAGTCCTGGTCCTCCGTGATCGCCGTGACCACCAGGGAAGGCCCGATCTGGTCCAGCATGTCGGCTTGGGCCATCTCCGTGACGCTGGCGTAGGGGAAGAGAAATTCCCGATTCGCCAAAGCCTGAGAGAAATCCCGGCAATGAACTAAGGTGGGCAAAAGGTAATTCATCCCGTCGCGGCTCACCGCCCGCGGACTGCCTCCGCGAAGGGCCGCCGAGACGTCCACCGCCCCCGGCGACTCCAGGCCCTCGGTGATAGCTCCGTCGATCCACTCGGTCATGGCCGGATTGGCAAAACCCGACAGGCGGGCCGCTTCGTCGTCGGCGGCGCGCGGGACCATTCCGAGCAATTCCCCCGCGATGGCCTCGGCGATCTCCCGAGCGTAGCGCGGCACCAGGATGGCACTGGTGTTGATGCAGCTGCGCCCGCTGTTGGCGCTGACGCTTTCCACCATCACGGGGAGAAAATCGCGCCAGCGCTCAATCTGGTCTTCCCCGATCAAAATTTTGCTGCGCCCGCTGCCGTGGACTTCCACGCGGGGGTCCGCGGCGTATTGCGCCACCGTGGCGTCGTCTCCGAACATCATGACTCGACCGGCCTTGCGAATCATCACCGCCGAGCCGTCGTGGCCGGTGGGGATGAAGCTGAAGGCCTCGCGCGGGAAACCCGCCTTGATCATGGCCTCGAGGATCCGCCAAGGGGTCCAGGGCTCCTCGCGTCCCGGCTTGAGGATGACCGGCACCCCCAGGGCCAGGGAGGGGATCCACAGCGCATTGACCGCGGGCGAATTGCTCGGCAAAATCACCGCCAAGTTGTCCGTCACGCAGCCAAAACTCACCGGGGCCCCGCCCTGCGAGCCGTAGCCGCGATCCAACACCGTGAGGTCCAGCCCCCGCGTCAAGCCCCGCAAAATGATCTCAATTTGCCCAAAAACGGCCGCCAAGCGCTGCATGTTCATGCGGATCAGGCTGTAGGGCAGCCCGCTGGTCGACGAGAGTTGCCGCACGTAGT
Source organism: Verrucomicrobiales bacterium (assembly GCA_947460575.1). GTDB lineage: Bacteria > Verrucomicrobiota > Verrucomicrobiia > Verrucomicrobiales > V1-33 > CAIZWU01. Next base: position 6,811 of record CANHIJ010000135.1, read on the forward strand.
CTTCCGGAGTCTGGCTCTGCCCCCCCAGCCCAATCGGCAAGGTGTCCTCCAAAAAAATCTGCCCGGCCCGCTTTACCATTTCCACCCGCTCCAGGGTCGGAATGCGCAGCAGGGCCGCCCGCGCCGCCCCCGTGTGCATAAATTCCCGCGCCACCAGCCCACTGTTCGCCTGGCTAACCCGGATCACCGGCACGCCCGTGGCCACATGGCAGATCTCAGAAACATCAAGGCTGGCATAGGGCTGACCTTGGCGAAGGATAGGGAGTTCAGGAAGGGCGGACATGCGATAAAAGGTGGGCTTCGGGTTACGGCGGCAAGGCCTCGTCCTTTCCACTACGGATGCCAAAGCCCTCTCGGTCCAGCGAAACCTGCACTTCCTTCAATCCAGCGACTCCTCCACCAGCAGCTCGGTCGGCCGCCAGCTGCCTTTTTCCTGCCCCAATCCCCAAGCCTGTAGCTGCCCCCCCGTCAGCGCCACCAGCACTGGCCGCGCGAAAGTCACAAAGGCCCCGGTGTTAATCAGCAGGCGCCCCCCGCGCCGCCACGCCCGCGCCCGATGGGTGTGCCCAAAAAGCAGCACCCGACTCTCCGGCCGATGCGCCGCCGCAAATCTCCCCGCCAACCCCGGCAGCTGCCCATAGGCCTTCAAGACCTCCCACGGCCGCCGCGGTGGCCACAGCTCCCGACCCAAAAAGGCCGCCCGGTCCCAGGCCGACTGGCTCCGCTGCCGCGTTTCCGAAGGCGGCAACGCCAATCGACAGCGCCGCAACAGCCCCAGCCGCGCCTCCAAATCCAACTCCTCCAACCGCCCTGCGGCCCCGTATAGCGCTTCCAATTGCTCCCGAAATGCCCCCAACTGCGCGCTCCACGGCGATATCCACCGCAACCACACATCCCCATGCGTCGCCGCCACCCGCCCCCCCAGCAAATCAAGCCAGTCCAGCGGCCACGCCGTCGGATCGTGATTCCCCCCCAAAAAAACCGTCCCCGCCCCCTCCTCCCGACACAGTTCCTGCAACTCTGCCACCAGCCCCTCCGAGCGCTCCCGAAAGGCCTCCCCGCGCTCCTGCAGCGTGTCCCCATTAAAAACCACCCACTCCGCCCCCGCAATCAGCGGCCGCAGCGACGCCACCGTCCGCACCAAGCACAAGTCGTGCCCCAAATGCAGATCCGACAAAATCCGGATCGGCCCAGCACTGCTCAGGGAGCCAACTAAGGAGGACATCCAGCCACCCAACAGGCATCCCCCCGACCGCACCAGCGCCTTTTCCTGGGCCCCGATTCCGATCCCCGCCCCGATCCGCCATAATCCGCCTTGCCCAGCGGTCCCCCGCTTCGTATCTCCCACAACCATGATTTCCGAAGCCCTCGTCCTCGACGCCCTCCGCACCGTCAAATATCCCGGCTTCAGCCGCGACATCGTCTCCTTCGGCCTCATCAAGTCCCTTTCCCTCGTCGGCCCCGACGTCACCATCCAAATCAGCCTCGCCGCCCGCGACGCCTCCATCCCGCGCCAAATCCACCAGGCCGCCACCGCCGCCCTCGAAGCCCTCCCCGGCATTGGCAAAATCCAACTCGACTTCGATATCAAGGAACCCGAAGGCCCCGCCGGCACCGTCGGCCGCGCCAGCATCGCCGGCGTCCAGCGCATCATCGCCGTCGCCAGCGGCAAAGGCGGCGTCGGCAAATCCACCGTCGCCTCCAACCTCGCCATCGCCCTCGCCCGCAGCGGCGCCAAAGTCGGCCTCTGCGACTGCGACCTCTACGGCCCCAGCATCGGCCTCATGCTCGGCTCCTCCGAGCACCCCATGGCCACCGAGCAAAACGAGATCATCCCCATTGAGGCCCACGGCCTCAAACTCATGTCCATGGCCTTCCTCCTCGACGACGGCTCCCCCGTCATCGTCCGCGGCCCCCTCGCCACCCGCTACGTCCAACAATTCCTCCGCCAAACCCTCTGGGGCGAACTCGACTACCTCATCCTCGACCTCCCCCCAGGCACGGGCGACATCCAACTCAGCATCGTCCAAACCGTCGCCGTCGACGGCGCCGTCATCGTCACCACCCCTCAAGAAGTCGCCCTCATCGACGCCCGCAAAGCCGTCGCCATGTTCGCCAAAGTCAACGTCCGCGTCCTTGGCCTCGTCGAAAACATGAGCTACTTCCTCTGCCCCTCCGACGGCCTCCGCTACGATATCTTCGGCACGGGCGGCGGCGCCAAGGAAGCCGCCCGCCTCAAGGTCCCCCTCCTCGCCCAGTTCCCCATCGACATCCCTACCCGCAGCGGCGGCGATCTCGGCCAACCCATCGCCCTCGGCGATTCCCCCATCGCCCAAGGCTTCGCCGACCTCGCCCGCCAAGTCGCCCAACTCACCGCCAGCCCCTAGCCGAAGGCCGCGGGCCCCGCCGGGCGGGCCCATCGGCCGCCCGGCGAAGCCCGCTCACGGCGCTGGCTCAACCTAAAAGCGGGAGTTGACTAGCGTATTTGGTGGGCGCAGAGCGCTGGCGCGTGGGCTTTTGGGGGGTACGGAGCGCTGGCACCCCTGCCGGGGTGCGGGCCCTCTCGGGAATGGGATCCGGTGGTGTCGCTTCGCTCAACCACCGGCTACCCGCTGGGATGCCTCCGGCATCATCCCGGGCTGCCTCTTGGTTCATACGCTGGGCTGCCTCCGCATCGCCGCCCGACGCCTCTAGCGGCCACGCTATGGGGGCTTTTGACCGCGCAAAGGGCTCACCCATTGGGTGAATCCCTTCCGTTGGCACATGCCCCTACCGAATCGTGAATGGTCGACACGCCCAGCGGCAATGCCAGCGACATTCCCGCCTGATGCCGGAGACAGCCCGACGCCGGCGACATCCTGATGCCGGAGGC
>CANHIJ010000136.1 GCA_947460575.1 Verrucomicrobiales bacterium
ATTTCGGCGCCGAGGTGTTCGAGGCCCTTGAGGTGGAGGTCGACGGGGCGGTCGCCGATGATGCAGCCGCCGGGCAGGGAGACCATGGCTTCGCCGGTGCGGCCGAGGAGCGGGCCCATCACGCAGATGGAGGCGCGCATTTTTCTAACCAGATCGTAGGGGGCTTCGGAGATGATGTTGTCGGCTTCGACGATCACGGTGCCGCTGGCGCGCTCCACCTGGGCGCCCAGGCTGGAGAGGATTTGAGTCATGTAATTAGTGTCGCTGAGGTCGGGGACGCGGCGGATGGTGCATTTGTCGCGGGTGAGGAGGGTCGCGGCGAGGATGGGGAGGGAGGAGTTTTTGGAGCCGCTGATGAAGACGGAGCCTTCGAGGAGGTGACCTCCGTGAACGATGAGTTTATCCATGGGAGAGGGGCGAAAAAAGAGTCAGGGAGCCGTGGCGAAAAGGAAGCGGTCGCGGCCGGAGTAGTCGAGGACGCAGCGCGCCTGCTGCAAGCCGGAATTCTCCATGAGGGGGAGGAGGGCGGCGGATTGGCCGACGCCGATCTCGAGGGCGAGGAGGGCGCCAGGGGCGGCGTGGGGTCGGAGATCGGCGAGGAATTGGGCGATGAGTTCGGTGCCGCGGGGGCCGCCGTCGAGGGCGAGGAGGGGATCGCGCTGGACCTCGGCGGAGAGGGCGGGGATGTCGGCGGCGGGGATGTAGGGGAGATTGGCGGCGATGAGGTCGAAGGATTGGCCGGGGAGGTTTTCGAAGAGGTTGGTGAGGACGAAGTGGGCGCGCGGGGCGGGGAGGGCGGTTTTGGCGGCGTTTTCGCGGGCGAGGTCGAGGGCTTGGGGGGAGCGGTCGGCGAGGGTGGCGATGGCGTCGGGGAAGGCGTGGGCGAGGCTGAGGCCGATGACTCCGGAGCCGGTGCCCATGTCGAGGATGCGAGCGGGCGGGGGGAGGCTGGATTTTTTGTAGTGGGCGAGGATTTTTTCGACGAGTTCCTCGGTTTCGGGGCGGGGGATGAGGGCGCGGGAATCGGTTTTGAATTCGCGGCCGAGGAATTCGACGGAGCCGACGAGGTGTTGGAGGGGTTCGCGTTTGGCGCGGCGGCGGACCAGGTCGCGGAGGGGCTCAAGGATGTCTTCGCCGAGGGGGCGGTCGAATTGGAGGTAGAGCTGCATGCGCTGGCAGCCCATGACGTGGGCGAGGAGGAGCTCCATGTTGAGGCGTGGGTCTTCGACGCCTGCTTTTTCGAGCCAGGGCGTGCCGCTCTGGATGGTCTGGAGCACCGTTTTCATGAGGCGCTTATCCTATCCAGGGCGCTGGCAGTGCAAGGGCGGGGAGGGATTTTCGCGGGGCAGGGAGGGCCTACTTGCCGAGGCTATCGATGAGGCCTTGGAGTCCGTCGCCGCCTTGGAGGGTATCTTTGATGAGTTCTTTGGCGGCGTCGGCGAGGCCATCGGCGATGGCTTTTTCGAAGCTTTTGCTGAGGTTTACTTCGGGGCGACCGATGTCGTCGGTGGAAGTGAAGGGGATGGTGAGGAGGCCTTTGTCGTTGAGGAGTTTATTGAGGAGGGTGCTGCGGATGATGGGGGCGAGGCTTTGGCCTTTGGTTTGGAGGTAATTTTCGACGCCGGCGATGGCTTCCTTGCTAACGGTTTCATTGGCGGCGAAGATGCCCTGGAATTCGTGGGATTGGTCAGCGGGGTTGAGCCAGGATCCGGCTTTGATTTTGAGGCGGCAGGTATCGAAATTGAAATTGGTGTCCTCTTCGAAGCGGAGGAGGCCGTCGACCATGCGGGCGTTGACCGAGGTGTCGCGCAGGAGGCGGCCGGAGACGGGGAAGGAGGTGAGGTCGAGGCCGATTTGGTCTTTGAGTTTACCGAGTTTAGCTCCTAACTTTTCGAGGGTGGGGATGCGGTCGAGGTAGGAACCGGCTTTGAAGGTGAGGTTGAGGGTGGTGCCGTCGGCGGGGGCGGCCTGCAGGAGAGGGGGGAGGGAGCTGCGCACGTCGATGAGCAGGTCCATTTGTTGGCGCTGGTCTTTGAGGTCGGTGGAGGTGAGGTGGAGGGAGGACTCGAGGGCGCTGGGGCCCGCTGGATGGGTGAGCAGGGCGGGTTCGTAGCTGAGATTGGTGAGGCTGAGGTTGAGGTGGCTGATTTGGAGGAGTTGCTTTTTCTTTTCGTTGCGGACGCTGAGCTGGGCATCCTGGACTTGGGCGAGGGCGAGGGCGGCGGCGAAGGGGCGGGCGGGCTCTGGGGCCGGGGAAGGGGGGGCGGTGGGATCGGCGGGGGAAGGGGGCGGCTGGGCGAGAAGAGTGGCGAGGGTGTTTTCCCCATTTTTGCGGCGGGTGGTGGCGGCGGCGACGCCACGCAGGGCGAGGTGGCGGACGCGCAGCTCGCGGTGGAGCAGGGCGGGCAGGCTGAGGTCGGCGGCGAGCTCTGGGATAGTTAAAAACGTATCGCTGGGGGCGGGGGGACTGCGGTCAGGGAGGGGGCGGGCGACTTCGGCATCGCGAGGGAGGAGGCGGAGGCCGACGACTTCGAGAGTGGCGGGCCAGGCGAGGAGGTTGACGCGGGTGCGGGCGATTTCGGCGCGGCAGTTGAGGGCTTTTTCTAGGTGTTTGACGAGGGCGGCGGGGGACGTTTGCCGCCCGATCCACCAATGGGCCGCGGCGGCGGCGGCGAGCAGGACGAGAACCAGCGCGAGGAGGATTTTTCGGAGGGTTTTCATCGTGGGGCGGCGAGGATCGTGGGGCGGTGAGAGAGCAAGGAATTTTTTAGCATGAGAACGAGGCGCGCACCACCGGACATGTGCTGGGGGGGAAACTGCGGGGGAGCGGTGGACTAAGGGTTGCAGGGGAGGGGATTTGTGGGTAACCGGGCGGAATGCTGGAGGTGAGTGATTTGAAATTGGCGGTGGACCACGAGGCGGGAGCGCTGGAGGAGGCATTGGCGTGCGCCCTGCAGTTGGAGGCGGGGGAGCTGCTGGGGTGGAAGGTTTATCGGCGGGCGGTCGATGCGCGGCATGGGCGGGTGATGTTAAATTACGTGGTGCAGGTGGAGGTGGCGGACGAAGCGGCGGCGCTGGCGCGATACGACAAAGCGCTCTGCAAGGTGAATCCCCTGGTGGACCGGCAGTACCGGGAGTTGGTGGGCATAGCGGTGCGGGAGAAAGCGCCGGACCTGCGGCCGGTGGTGGTGGGGACGGGTCCTTGCGGGCTGTTTGCGGCGCTGCTGCTGGCGCGGCAGGGGTGGCGCCCTCTAGTGTTAGAGCGCGGCAAGCCAGCGGGGCCGCGGGCGCGGGACGTGACCGCTTTTTGGCGGCGCGGCGGGGAATTCAACGCTGAGAGCAATGTGCAATTTGGGGAGGGGGGGGCGGGCACTTTTTCCGACGGCAAATTGTATACGCAGATTCGCGACCGGGAGCACCGGGCGCGCTGGATCATGGAGGAGATGGTGAAGGCGGGGGCGCCGGAGGACATTTTGATCAAGGCGCGGCCGCACATTGGGACGGATCGGCTGATTGCGGTGGTGCGGCGGATTCGCCAGGAGATTGAGAGTTTGGGGGGCGAGGTGCGCTTTGAAACGCGGTTGGAGAAGGTGCGGCGGGATGCGGGGGGGAAGGTGGTAGGGATCACCCTGCGGGGCGGGGAGGAGATTGCGGCGGATCGAGTGGTCCTAGCGGTGGGGCACTCGGCGCGGGAAACTTTTGTCATGTTGGACCAGGCGGGGGTGAGCATGGAAGCCAAGGCCCTATCCATTGGGGTGCGAGTGGAGCACCCTCAGAAATTGATAGACGCCACGCAGTACGGGAAGTGGGCGGGCGACGTGCGCTTGGGGACGGCGCCCTACAAGTTTGTGCACCACGGCCGCGACGGGCGGAGCGCCTATAGTTTTTGCATGTGCCCCGGCGGGTTGGTGGTGGCCGCGAGCAGCGAGGTCGGCGGGTTGGTAACTAACGGGATGAGCAGTTATGCGCGAGCCGAAGCCAATGCCAACGCGGGCTTTATGGTGGATGTCAGCCCGGCGGACTACGGGGGGGAGGGGCCCCTGGCGGGGATCGCCTTTCAGCGGCAATGGGAACAGCGCGGCTTTGCGGCAGGAGGCGGGGGGTACTTTGCGCCGGTGCAGACGATCGGGGATTTTCTGGCGGGCCGGGCGAGCCGGGAGTTGGGGTCGGTGAAGCCCAGCTACACCCCGGGGGTGACCCCGGCGGACCTGCGTGCCTGCCTGCCGGACTTTGTGGTCAAGACGCTGCGGGCCGCGATTCCGGCGATCGACCGGACCCTGCGGGGCTTTGCCATGCCGGATGCTTTGTTGATCGGGGTGGAAACGCGCAGCAGTTCGCCGCTGCGGATCACGCGAGATGCGGTGACTTGCCAGAGCATCAACACGCCCGGGCTATACCCGGCAGGGGAGGGGGCGGGCTACGCCGGGGGAATCATCTCGGCTGCGGTGGACGGGATGCGGGTGGCGGAGGCGATTTTGCGGGAGTGAGGGCCGGAGCGCTGGGGGGGCGGGGCGGGGCTGGCTCAGCTTTGGTAGTGGAGGGCGGGGGGCACTTCGGAGACGATGATGCGTTTGACGCCGTCGCGGAGGTTGGCGACATTAAAATTGACGAGGAGGCCGGTTTCGAAGCCGGTGAGGCGGAGCACGTTTTTCATGTGGTCCTTGTGGGCGTCGCCGAGGTCAGGGAAGCTAGCGGAGATGATGACGCAATTTTCGACGAGGAAGTCGACCCGCACCGCGCTGTCGACGCGGTGGCCCTTGTAGCTGATGGGGAGGGGTTGGTCGCGCAGGAAGACGATTTCGCGCATGCGGAGTTCCAGGGCCAGGCAGTCGCAATAGGCTTCGGCCATGAGGCCTGGGCCGAGATGGCGGTGGACCTCCATGCAGGCCCCGATGATGAGGTGGGGGAGTTCCTGGGCGTCGAGTTTCACGGGCGGGCGCAGAGCGGCGCGAGAAGTGTACGCGGGATTGGCGGGACGATAAAGGATTTTTCGTCTTTTTGAGGAGGGCCTGAGGAGGGGCGCTGGGGGGTGGAATAGGCGCTTGCGGTAGGGCGGCGCCTGCGGCTTATTAAAGTTGTGTCTGAACTAATTACTGAAGCGCCGGTGGAGTCCCCGGCAGAAATTTTCGAAGCTCCCCTCACTTTTGCCGATCTGGGCCTGTCTGAGGCGGTGCTCGCGGGGGTGCGCAAGGCGGGGTATGAGCGGCCCACGGGAATCCAGGCGCAGGCGATCCCGGTGATTTTGGCGGGGCGGGATGTAATTGGGTCATCGCAGACGGGGAGCGGGAAGACGGCGGCCTTTGCCCTGCCGATTCTGTCCCTGCTGGGGGGGCCGGGGAAATTGCGGGTGCTGATTTTAGAGCCGGTGCGGGAATTGGCGGGCCAGGTGGAAGAGCAGTTTTTGAAATACGGGGGCGAGGCGGGGATTCGGTCCCTGTTAATCCACGGGGGGGTAGGCTACGGCAAGCAGCGCGAAGGCCTCGAGGCCGGGGTAGACGTGCTCATCGCCACTCCGGGTCGCCTGTTGGATTTGATGCAGCAACGGGCCATCGACTTGCGGTATTTGGAAGTGCTGGTGCTCGATGAAGTCGACCGCATGTTGGACATGGGTTTTATGCCGGATGTGCGCCGCATTGTGCAGCAGTGCCCGGAGAAGCGGCAGACCCTCTTCTTTTCGGCCACGATTCCGCCGGAGATCGCCTCGCTGGCGGCTTTTGCCCTGAAGGAACCTTTTAAGATCGAGGTCGGCCGCCCCCGCGGCGCCGCCACCACCGTGAGCCACTATTTCTACCCGGTGAATCGGCTGCAGCGGGAGGAACTCTTCCTGGCCCTGCTCAAGGAAACTGATTTCAAGAGCGTGATGGTTTTCACGAAGACCAAAGCCGACGCCGACATGTTGGCGGCGCGGGTCAAGACGCAGGGCGAATACAAAGTGGCCTTAATGCACGGGGACATCGCCCAAAAGGACCGCACCAAGGCGCTGGCGGGCTTCCGCACCGGGGAATTCGACGTCATCATCGCCACCGACGTGGCCGCCCGCGGGCTGGACGTCACCGGGGTGACGCACGTGATCAATTACTCGGTGCCCGATAGCCCAGAAGACTATGTGCACCGCATCGGCCGGACCGGCCGGGCGGAGAAGGAGGGCGATGCCTTCACGATTCTTTCGGCGGATGAACTGCCCGCTGCTCAGGCGGTGGAGCGCTTGATCGGTCAGACCGTGGAACGCCGCCGCCTGCCCGACTTTGCCTATCAATACACCACCATGCTGGACGACAGCAAGGGCGCGCAAAAAGCCCTAGCGGAAAATCTGGGGCGCGGCCGCCTGCGGGTCGGCAAGCGCCGCCGCTAGGCTTGTTCCGGTGGCCCGCCCTTGCGGGGCTTGGCTGGAGGCGGCTGAATACCAGCAGCGCCAGACGTCTGGTTGCCTGGAGCGCGGCCCCGGCGACCCAGAGGCGCCGGGCTCCCTGGAAAGCTCCCGCCGCGGAGCGCGCTGCCGCGGCATTGCTTTGAAAAGTGGGCCCAGTCGGCTACGGTGGTTCATGAACAGGACTTTGGTTTGGGCACTTTCGGCGGCTTTGGGGATTTCGCTGTGGTTTCATTGGCGGGGGCCGAGCGGGGCCGCGGCGCCGGGGCCGAGCCCTGGGGGAGCCGCCACTCCGGCGGGAGCCCTGAAGATGGAGGCGGAGTCGATGGATTTTTCGGGTACCGGCTTGGCGGACGGTGCCTGGCGCCTCGAGGCCCCCGAGGGAGAGAAAATTCCCGCGTCGCTGCCCGATCCCGCCGCCTCCGCGGAAGACTCCCCAGACGGGCTCAAAGCGCTGCCTTCAGGAAGCGAGGAGCTGGGCTCGGGGATTCGCCTGGAGTTGGGCGGAGCGGGTTCCGGAGGCGGCTGAGGGGTCTGTGGCCACCGCGAGCGGGCTCGCGGCAGGGACCTCTTGGGCTTGGAGTCTCCCTTTTTTAGCCAATCCATCGGGCGGCGCGGGGCCCGCGCCCCCTCCTCCCGCGGCAAGCGGTCGATGCCTCTCGCACGCCGCGGCGCCTGCTGCTTAAGCCTAAAATCGGGAGTTGACTATCGTATTCGGGCGGCGCGGAGCGCTGGCGCGGGAGGCTTTCACTTCGCTCGTGGGCTTTTGGGGGGCTGTCGCGCTAGCACCCCTGCCGGGGGCCGGGCCCCCGGCAGGGGTGCCAGCGCCTCACCCCCAAACAAGGCCCGCGCGCAAGAAAAAAAAACCTAACGCGCCGCAACCTCCCTCCCACCACTTAAGATAGTCAACTCACGTTTTTAGCAAAGAACCGGCGGTGCGTTGCTGGAAAAGAGGTCGGGGTGGCCGACCGATGGGCCGCCCCTTCAAGGCTAGGTTCGGTTTTGGCCGGAGTCCCAGGGCGTTGCCCTGGGCTAGCGCAGGCCGCGCCGTTGGTGCTCTCCATTTGGACTCCAAGGGTCCACATCGCCGCACGATGCGCCGCCACAGGAATTTGTTTCCGCCCGGCGGGCGCTCTCCATCGGGCGGCTCAAGGGGCCGCTCCACCTGGGCGCCCCAACGGGGCAAAATACGATAGCCAAGGGCCACGCCCTGGGTCCGGTGTGCGAAAAATGCCGAGCCCTGTAGGGGCGCCCTAATTCCGAATATGGCCGCGTCGCCCGGTCGCCAGAAAGGAGGAAAAACCGGAGCCAACCCTCCCCTATCGCGGGTGCCTCATGGCACTGGCGCGTGCCCCGGCCCGGCGGGCGGGTTCATCGATCGCGGTGCGGTGGTGGCTTTTGACCACAAAAGGGACTCACCCAACGGGTGAGCCTGTAGAGGCCAGAACAAACGAATCAGGCCCCGTGCTTAGGGCGTAAAAAGGCCCCCATGGTCGCGTTTCGACTCCCGATTTTAGGTTATGGGGCAAAAAAAGCGGCCTCCCCCGGGGTGGGGGAGGCCGCAGCGCGTGGATTCAGCTCTCGGAGGAAGCAGGTATTAGGCCTGCACTTCGTCGATTTTGAGCGGGCGGTAGCCGCCAATGCCCTTGAAGTAGAGCATCAGGAGGAGGTAGACGCCGGCCATGATGGCGGGGAGGAAGGCGTCGGTTTTGAGGGTCTTGCGGTCCCCCGCTTGATCAGCCATAACCACGGTTTGCTGGTCCGCGCTGCGGGGCTTGGCGTCCTTGGCATCGCCGAGCTTTTTCCCGTCCAGACCGAACACGGAGGTGGACTTCAAGTTGAGGAAAGTACTGGCCTTGCTGGCTTTGTATTCCTGGTAGAGGGGGGCGTTGGTAACCTGGAGGGATTCCGCGGCGAAGCGATCCTTGCCGTAGCCGAGGCCGGGGCCGCCGATGAGGCCTGCGGAGAGCATCCCGATGCCGCCCATGATGGACATGGCCACCGCTCCAGTGTGGGGGAAGCGGTCGCCGATCACCGCCAACATGGTGGGCCAGAAGAAGGTCTTGCCGATCGCGTAGATGCCGAGGGCCACCAGGGCCATGCCGAAGGACTGCATGCCGCTCGCGAGGTTGAGGCCGACGCAGGCGATGATGGAGCAGACCAGGAGGAGGCCGATGGGAGAGAGTTTGAGGGTAGTCTCAATCCAGTGGGCGCAGAAGCGGAGGCCGAACATGATGGCGGAAGTCCAGATGAAGAGGTACTTGCCCTGCTCCGAGGTGAAGAGGTTGCCGGTGATGTTCTGGATCCAGCTGTCGGTGCCCAGTTCGACGGAACCGACGATGGAGTGGGTGACAAACAGGATGAAGAGGAGGAAGGATCCGATGGAGAACTTGGTCATGACGGCCACCGCGATGAGGAGGGCACCGCCCACGCCGTAGCCGATGGTGCTGGCTTGCTCTGGGGAGATTCCTTTAAAGATGTCGCCGAAGAAGAGCGCCAGGAGGTAGCAGGCCACCAGGGCGCCGAGGATGCCGACCGGCTTGAGCATGGCCACAAAGCTGGCCCCCTTGGCGGCGGCTTCGGATTTGGGGAACTTCTGGCCCATGAACATCACCGCGTAGGCCGCCGTGGGAACGAGATAGAGGGAGAGTTGGGTCTTCCATCCGACCTGCAACTTGTCGTCGAGGATCCAGCCAGCTACGGTGCCGAGCACCATCCCAGCGGGCCAGGAGGCGTGGAGGATGTTCAAATAGTGGGTGCGCTTTTCGGGGAAGAGGGTGGCCACCAGGGGATTGGCCACGGCTTCTAAGGTGCCGTTGGCAAAAGCGAAGATGAACATGCCCCAGAAAAGGATGTTGTAAGCATTCTCCGGAGTGCTGGCCCCGAAGGTCACGAAGGCCGAAAGAACGTGGGCCACTAGGGCCACCGCCACCAGCTTGCCGTAGCCGATTTTGTCGACGATCACGCCGCCGATGATGATCCCGAAACAGAAGCCCGAAAAGCCCGCGCCGCCGAGGGCGCCGAGTTGGGCCGCGGTGAAGCCGAATTCCTTGCCCCAGTTGTCAAAAATGCCGCCGCGCAAGGCAAAGCCGACGCCGGCGGCCAGAATGGCCATGAAGCCAGCCCAGAGGAGCCGCTGCGCATTAGGTTTGTTTTCTACATCGCTCATAGTATTGTTGGTGAATTCCGTTTGGGGATTGGGTTGGGTTCAGAAAAGGCCGGTGCGGGGGAGCCG
>CANHIJ010000137.1 GCA_947460575.1 Verrucomicrobiales bacterium
ATGATCATCGCCCTGCACAAGCCCTACGGCGTCTTGAGCCAATTCACCGAGGAGGTGGCGGGGCAGCGGACTTTGGCGGAATGCGGGCTGCCCAAGGAAGTGTATCCCATCGGGCGGCTCGACCGGGATTCCGAGGGCTTGTTGTTGCTGACCAATGAGCGGGCCTTGGTGGACCGCTTGCTCAATCCGCGGGCGGGGCATCCGCGCACCTATCATGTGCTGGTGGAGCGGGTTCCCGCAGATGCGGCGCTGCGGCAGCTCGCGGCGGGAGTTTTGCTAGACGGGAAAGCGACCCGGCCGTGCCAGGCGCGGCGGCTCGCGGCGGCGCTGGACTACCCGGCGCGGGTGCCGCCGGTGCGGGTGCGCCAAACGGTGCCCGATTGTTGGATTGAACTGACCCTGACCGAGGGGCGCAATCGCCAGGTGCGGCGCATGACGGCGGCGGTGGGGCACCCTACGCTGCGGCTGATCCGGGCTGCGGTGGGGCGCTTGGCGCTGGCGGACCTGGCCCCCGGGGCCTGGCGCGAGCTGGGGGCGGCGGAGCGAGCGTTAGTGTTCGGATAAGGCGCGGGGCGGACCGGCTGCTGGGGGCAAAAAAAGGCCGGGCCCCTGGAGGTCCAGGGGCCCGGCTGAGGGGGAGCAGAAGCTCGCGAGATTATTTCGCCGCGGGGACCTTGAGGGTCAGGCCATCGGGCCAGACGGCGCCGGCGTCGACCCACTTTTTGAGGAGTTCGATTTGGGCGGCGTCGGGGCGGGGGGCTTTGCCTTCGGGGGGCATGGCTTCCTCTTCGGCGGGGGCCAACAAGAGGACCTTGATGAGGGCGCTTTCGGCGGACTTGCCGGGGATGAGGAGCTTGGTGTCCTTGCCGCCCTTGAGCGCCATTTCCTTGGTGTCCATGCGGAGCTTGCCCTTGGCTTTGGCTTCGCAGTGGCATTTAACGCAAGAGGTTTCCAAGATGGGGGCGATCTCCTTGGCAAAGTCGGGGCCTTCGGCGCGGGCGAAACTGGCGAAGGCGGCCAAAGTGAGGAGGGAGAGGAGTGGTTTCATGGGTCGGAAGGATGGCGGTGGAAGAAGGGTCCGAGTTTGGTCATGGAAAGGAAACCCAGGCCGACGGACAGGTGTGGAAGGATAGCGGAAGCGGGGAGTATGGCAAGCCCGGGCCCGTCAAAAATTTGGATTGCTGGAAAATCAAGGTTTCGCCGGGCGGGGGTCTTTTTCCCCAGCCCTCAGGGGCAGTTGCGGCGGAGGGCTGGGGAAAGCGGTGGTTGGCTAGGCGCGGCGGCGGCGCAGGGCGGCGAGGCCGGCGAGGGCTAGAGCGGCGAGGCCGGGGGCGCTGGGCTCGGGGATGGGGGCCACGTTGAGAGTAGTGCTGATGCCGTAGGAGGTCAGGACGGCGGAGGCTTCGTCGGGGTAGTTGGCCCCGCCGACAAAGAGGGAGTAGTCTCCTGGGGCGAGGCTGAAGGTGCTGGTGATGAAGCCGTCGGCGAGGCCATCGCCGAGGAGGCCGCTGGCGCTGCCGAAGTTAGTGGAAGTGCCGTCGACGGCATAGCCGCAGAAGGTGAAGAGGGATTCTTGGGCGGGGCCGTAGGCGGGGTTGAGCTCGGGGCCGTCATTCCAGAGGGACCAGTTCGTGAGGGCTTGGAAGGAGCCTTCGGCGGCGGCGGGGCGGTTGGCGATGCTGCTGGCGGAGCCGTCGTGGTCGGCGGGCAGGGGGGAGAGGTGGGCGAGGCCGCGGTAGATAGAGAAGCCGGGGAGGAGTCCGGCGGCGGAGGAGGAGGCGATGGCGGTGTCTTGGACGGAGACGGTGACGAGGGCGTCGTAGGAGAGGGTGAAGCGGTAGGCGCGGAGGCGGTGGCTGTCGCCCCAGTCGGCGTCGGTGCCATCGGCCCAGCCGTAGGATCCGGTGACGGCTTGGGGGGAGGCGGTGACGGGACCGGAGGCGAAGCCGGGGAGTTGGTTAAAATTGCGGCCGGTGAGGCCGGAGCCGTAGCTGATATGGGCTTGGCTGGGGGCGATGGTGGCGAGGAGGAGGGCGGCGCTGGCGAAGTGCTGGCCAAGAGAGGCGCGCGGTGGTAGGGATGACATGTGGTTTTGGATTCTGGTTTGGTTTTCTCGTTTGTAAGGCGGGGAGGCGGACCGGTGCCGGAGCGATCGGCGCGGCAGCGAGATCAACGCTGCCGCGCCACTCTGGGCGCTGGTTTGCCGAGTTGTTAGTTAGGCGCGGCGGCGGCGCAGGGCGGCGAGGCCGGCGAGGGCGAGGCAGCTCGCGCTGGCGGGTTCGGGGATGGTGCTGAGCTGGGCGCGATAGCCTTGGCGATTGGTGTTGGTAGCGGCGGCGTTGCTGCCGAGGGCGAGGGTGTAGTCGCCTGCCGTTAGGGAGAGCGTGAGGGTGATGGCATCGAGGACGGAGTTGTCGATGTGGGCGAGGTAGAGGGGGTCGGCCCAGCCGAGGGCGCCGGTGTCGAGGGCGTCGAAGCCGGGCTTATTGTTGTAGGTGTGTTCTTGGTCGCCGGTGGTGTCGCTGCCGGCGAAGAGGGTGAAGGAGGGGAAGAGGGACTCGCTGAGGCCGGTGGTGCGGCTGGGGTCGGCGCCGCTGGGCCAGGCGACGTTGGGCTCGCGGCTGAGGGTGAGGGTGAAGGAGGCGTCTGCGGAGAGGGAGAGTTTGACCCAATCGGAGGTGTGGGTCCAGCCGAGGGGGTTAGCGCCGGAGGCGAAGAGGCTGTTGTCTTCCCAGCTCCAGGCGCCGACGTGGCGGATGAGGGTGGCGGAGTCTTGGCCGCTGAGGCTGACTTCCCATTTGTAGGGGATGCCTTCGGAGGAGGTGATAGGATTTTCGCTGAGGGTGGCGGCGCCGGCGGGGAGAGCTCCGAGGAGGAAGGTCAGGGCGGCGCGAAGGAGGGAATTAGGCGGGGTGGTCATGGGTGTTATATGGTTTGTTATAGATGTGGAGAAGAAAGGGGTTGAGGGGGCTCACCAAGTGCGGCGGAGGCGGAAGAACTGGGTGGGGGCGCGGCGGGGCGGGGCGACTTCGAGGCGGTCGCCGGAGGAGGCGCTAGGGGCCGTTAGGGGGGTCCAGGAGGGATGGGCGAGGGAGGGGGAGGATTCGGGGAACCAATCGGGGAAGTGGGCTTCCCAGGAGAGGAGGGCTTGGCCGAGGGAGTTGGCGAGGGTGGGCTGGGGGGCGGGTTCGTCGGCGTCGGGGATGCCGTCTTGGTCGCGGTCGATGCCGCGGGCGCTGCCGAGGCCGGGGAGGCAGGCGGTGAAAGTGAGGGCGTCGCCGGGTTGGAGGAGGGCGAGGAGGAGGCTGCGGGTGAGGGGAGGGGCGGCGGCGGCGTCGGGGAGGTAGCGGGCGAGGGATTTGTCCCAGAGGAACTGGCGGGGTTGGCCGCGGAGGAGGCCGCGGACGACGAGGTCGTTTTCGGAGGTGGTGGCGCGGGATTCGAGGAGGTTGAGGTCGGTTTCGGCGGGGCTGCCGGAGGGGGGGAGGCTTTGGACGGTGCGGCTGTAGCCGGTGGCGGGGGGGGTGCCGGTGTCGAAGGAGAGGAGGAAGGCGGTGAGGTCGCGGAATTCCTGGGGGGTGGAGAGGTCGTCGAGGACGTAGGCGTGGCCGATGGGGAGGCTGTCGAGGGAGCCGGTGCCGTCTTTGAGGAGGCCGAAGCCGGAGAGGGAGGTGCTGGCGGCTTTATTAGTGAAGGCGGTGCGCTGGTAGATGGTGCGGAGGGGGGCGGTTTTGACGGGCTGGGTAGAGCCGACTTCTTGCATGAGGTCGATATTGTTATCGGAGCCGGTGGGGAGGGTGTGGCAGACGGCGCAGTGGGATTTGGTGTGGTTGAGGAAGAGGAGGCGGCCGGTGTTGGCGTTGCCGCCTTGGAGGGAGGCGGGGCGGGTGTTGTCGAGGTTGCGGTTGGGATTGGGGTGGTGTTTGAGGCTGAGGAGGTAGGCTTGGAGGTCGGCGATGTCGTCGGCGTCGACGAGGGAGCCGCCCATGAGGTCGCGGAAGGTGGGGTTGAAGTCGGCTAGGGTAGCGCGGTCGCCGCGCCAGTGGAATTTTTGTCCGGCAGTTAGGCCGCGGAGGGTTTGGGTGACGAGGGGGCCCTTCATGGGATGGAGGACGCGGTTTTGGAGGGTGAGGTCGTGGCTGGAGAGGTTTTGGCCGGGGACGGTGATGAGGGAGCCGTTGGGGTCGCCGAGGTCCCAGGCGAGGCCGTCGTGGTCGGCGTCGAGGTGGCAGGAGGCGCAGGAGCTGGTGCCGTTGCCGGAGAGGCGGGCGTCGAAGAGGTAGCCGCGGCCGGCTTTGATGTGGGCTGGGGTGGGGTCGTAGGAGCCGAGGGGAATTTCGCCGAGAAGGGAGGCGCGGGAGGGGTCGACGATGCTGAGGGAATGGGATAATTTATTGAGGACGTAGAGGCGCGAGCCGTCGGGGTTGAGGGCGAGGGCGCGGGGGCCGCGCATGGCGCGGCTGTCCTGGGAGGGGCGGAGATCGACGCGGGCGAGGATGGAGCCGTCGGGGGCGAGTTGGGCGAGGCGGTCGGAGTTGAAGGCGGCGATCCAGGCGGTGCCTTGGGGGTGGAAAGCGATGGCGGTGGGTTGGGCGAGGGCGGTGGCTTGGGCGGCGGGGTTGGGGAGGAGGGAGTAGTCGAGGTTGGGGTTGAGGTCGCGGATGGCGATGTCGCCGGAGGTTAAGGAAAGGAGGGAAAGGCGGTGGTCGACGAAGTGGCCGCGGAGGGTGGGTTCGAAGCGCGGGAGGTTGAGGGACTGGGAATTAGCGACCCAGAGTTGGCCGGTTTTGGGGTGGATGGCGAGGTCGAAGAGGTGGGTGCCGAGGCCGCCGAACCAGCGGAGGACATGGTGGGAGGAAGTGGAGATTTCGGCGACGTCGTGGTCGAGGACGCGGTGGGCGATGCGGGGGTCGGAGGCGGGGACGATGAGGGCGGTGCGGGGAGGAGGAGGGAGGGCGGGGTTGGTGGGGGCGGGCTGGAGGGGAGCGAGGGGGGCGGGGAGGATGGTGGTTTGGTTGCCGGAGAGGAGGCAGGCGGCGTAGAGGGTCGAGCCGTCGGGGCTGAGGGTGAGGGCGCGGGGGAAGAGGCCTTGGAGGGGGATGAGGGCGGTTTCGGTGCGGGTGGCGATGTCGAAGACGCGGATTTGGGCGTTGCGGGCGCAGCTGACGAAGGCTTGGCCGTTGGCGAAGGCGACGTCGGCGGGTTCGTCTGGGGTGCGCAGGGTTTCGACGACGGCGCGCTGGGGGATGTTGACGATGGAGACGCTGTCGGAGACTTCGTTGACGACCCAGACTTGGTCATTGGTGAGGGGGCGGAGGGAGACGGGTTCGAGGCCGACGGGGATTTCGGCGATGAGGAGGGGGGCGATGCGCTGGGGTTGGGAGATATCGAAGACGGAGAGGCGGCCGTCGGGGGTATTGAGGGCGAAGAGGCGGGTGCCGTCGGGGGAGATGGCGAGGGGGTGGGTGTGGCGGCCTTCGAAGTGCTGGTGGGGGGCGGCGGCGCGGGCCGGGGAAATGAGGAGGAGGGCCAGCAGGAGGGAGGGCGACTTCATGGGGAAGAAGGGTTAGAAAATCCAGACCAGGCCGGCGCGGAGGGAGGCGTCGGGGCTGGTGGAAGTGAGGCCGGTGCCGAGGCCGGTCTTGAGGATGAGGTGGTGGATGGGTTCCCAGTAGAGGGCGGCGAGGGCTTCGTGGTGGCCGTCGGTGGAGAAATCGCCGAGGGCTTCGAGGCCGCAGGAGAGTTGGGGGAGAAAGCGTTGGCGAAGGCCGACGGCGTAGCCCCAGGAGGCGGAGCCGCCGGAGGGGAGGACGCTGATGAGATTGCCGATGAGGAGGGTGTCGGGGGAGAAGTCGACTTCCAAGGCGAGGCGGGCGGTGAAGAGGTTGTCTTCGTGGTTGTGGATGCCGCCGGCGTGGGTGTGGCCGGAGGCGGCGTGGGAGTGGTGCGGGCTCGGTTTGGGCTGGGCGGGGGCGGGGGATTGGGTTCGGGGGGCGGCGGCGGAGGCGGGAGGGGAGGCGGCGGCGGACATGGCGGCCAGTTCCTCGGGAGTTAGGGCGTCGGGGCCGAGGTCGACGCCGGGGGAGGGGAGGGGATCTGAGCTGTGGTCGTGGGCGCCGTGGTCGTGAAGCGGGGCCGGGGTCATGCTGCTAGAAGACGGGGGGCGGCTGGCTTCCTCTAGGTGGTGGCCGGAAACGCTGTGCACCTCGAGGGCGTCGGAGGCGGCTTCGGGTTCGGCGAATTGGTAGGAGGCGGAGAGGCCGAAGCGGATGGGGAGCTTGAGGTTTTTGGGGGTGAGGTCGATTTGGAAGCCGGGTTCGATGGCGCGGTAGGCCCAGGAGGAACTGGCTTCGTCGGCGAAGTCGGCGCGGACGCTGAGGGCGGTGCGGGGGAGCACGCCGAGGGTGAAGCCGGGGGAGAGGCTGAGGGTGTCGTCGTCGCCTTCGTCGAGGAAGGAGAAGGTGCTCTGGACGGAGCCGTGGCCAGGGGCGCGGACTTTGGCGTCGTAGAGGAGGAAGAATTCTTGGCCGTGGTCGGCGCGGGCGGAGGCGAGGAGGAGGGAGGAGGCGAGGAGGGAAGCGAGGAGTGATTTCATGAAAAATAAAATAGTGAGGAGAAACAGCCGCCAGAAAATGGGCTGTTGAGAACCAAGGAGCCGCGGGGCGCGAGGGTTCCGGGGCGAGGAGATAGGACGGGCCGCCTGGCAAGGTGGCGGATGGGCCGCGCGGCTCCACAAGGGAGGCGAGGGGCGCGGGGGACGGGCCGAGGGGGCGTGGTCCGGGGAGGCGGGACTTATTGGGCGGGGCGCCGCGCGGGGTGGCCGCGGGGCGAGGGCCTTAAGTCCAGGCGAGGGGGCTCAGCTGAGCTGGGGCGGGGGGACCGGCGGGGCGTCGCTGCGCCGGGCGGTGGGGAGGTGGCGCCAGGAGGGGGAGGCGGCGGTGAGGCTGTGCGGGGAGAGGGGAGGGAGGAGCGCGAGGGGCTCGGAGGGGATGAGGTCGTGGAGTTTCAGCTTGGTGGGCTGGCCGCTGGGGGAAGCGGGGAGGGGCTGGTCGGTCTGGCGGGCGTCTTGGAGGGCGAGACAGCGCGGGCAGGGGTGGTCGCCGTCGAGGGTGGAGGCGACGGCTTCGGCGAGGCCTTGCTGGGCGCTGCGGGAGGCGATCATGCCGCCCCAGGCGGCGACTTGGAGCACCGCGACATCTCCGCCGAGCAGGCGCAGGGCCAGCAAAGCGAGGAGGAGCGAGCGGAGAAAAGACACGACAGTTAGAGGTCAGTCCGAATTAAGGGTTGGCGCAAGGGGTTTCTGGGGGGCGGCGCTGCGGAGGGTGTGGAGGGCGACGCAGCCGATGATGACGGCGGCGCCGAGATAGAAGCGGAGGGGCTGGTGTTCGGCGGCGCCGAAGACGAGGGGGGCGAGGACCATGCCGTAGAGGGGCTCGAGGTTGCTCGCCATGCCGAGGGAGAAGGCGGAGAGGCGGCGCTGGACCCAGACGCAGGCGGAGTAGGCGAAGACCGTGCAGAGCAGGGCCAGGATGAGGAGCCAGGGCCAATCGGTGGGGCTGGGCCACCAGGAGGCGCCGCTGGTGGAGGGCATGAGGCTGGCGGCGGCGAGGCAGAAAGCGCAGGCGCTGGTCATTTCGAAGGCGGTAATGACGAGGGCGGAGCTGCGCTGGACGAGGCGGCCGTTGATGATGGAAGCGAGGGCGGCGATGCCGGCGGCGAGGATGCCGACGAGGAGGCCGCGGTCGCTGAATTGGATAATCATGACGCCGCAGGCGACGCCGAGGGCGAGGAGGCTTTCGGCGCGGCTCCAGCGGCGCCGCAGGAGGACGGGCTCGAGGAGGGCGATCCAGAGGGCCATGGTGGCGGCTCCGGCGAGGCCGCCGCTGACGGTGCCGAGTCGACCGGCGAGGAAGAAGAGGATCCAGTGCAGCCCCATGAGGAGGCCGGTGAGGAGCATGAGGGCGGCCTCGCGCCGGGGGGGCCAGGGCTGGCGGCGCAGGGCGAGGAAGAGGAGGAGGGTGGCGGCGGCGATGCCGGTGCGCCAAGCGGTGAGGACCGCGGGGTGGAGGGCGATGAGCTTGCCGAGGACCGCGGTGAGGCCCCAGGTGAGAATGACGAGGTGCAGGATCAGGAAATCCCGCCAGCCGGGGGGCGGCTGGGGGGCGTGGGCTAGTGCCACATGAAGGATTGGGTGGAGGCGATTTCCTTGCCGCCTTGGAGGAGGGAGGCGCGCCAAGCGAGGACTTTGCCTGCGGCGGCGAAGGTGGGGCCGGCGACTTGGACCCGGGTGACGTTGTGGCGCTTGACGGGGGAGATGGCGACTTCCTGGGATTTTACGGCGGAGCGGGTGGCGGCCTGGCGGTATTCGAAGCGGAGGGTGACGGGCTGGGAGCGGTCGTCGGCGTTCCAGAAGAAGGTGTAGTAGTTGCCTTGGCGGGCGTCGCGCTCGGCGGTGGAGACGGCGCCGTGGAGGAGGTATTGTTGTTCGAAGGGGATGCTGGGGTCGACCGCGGTGATGCGGGCGGCGGGGTTGAGGCGGTAGATTTTGACTTTGGTGAATCCCTGGGGCGAGGAGGC
Source organism: Verrucomicrobiales bacterium (assembly GCA_947460575.1). Taxonomy (GTDB): domain Bacteria; phylum Verrucomicrobiota; class Verrucomicrobiia; order Verrucomicrobiales; family V1-33; genus CAIZWU01. The sequence goes on from CANHIJ010000137.1 coordinate 8,578, forward strand.
GCAGGAGCTGAGCGCCGCCGCAGCGAGCACTGGCAGAAGGCGGAGGAGGGATCGGAAAGACATGCGGGCAAATAAACGGGCACAGGGGGAGGCTGTCAACGCTCGGGCCGGGGTTTCGCGGCCATTTTTGGTCTGGCCAAAGCGGGGTGGAGCTGCCAGGAATGGGGATATGTCATCCGTTAGCCCCACTTTTTCGCTGGTTTGTTATGCTTTGTTGAGCGCTCCGCTGATGGCGGCGGAGCCCACTCCGGGGGTCCTGGTCAAGGAATCGGCCGCGGTGCAGGGGGACAACGGGAGTGCGACGACGTTAGGCTATTGGAGCTATCTGCCCAAGGGGGAGAAGCCCGCCGCGGGGTGGCCGCTGTTAGTCTTTTTGCACGGGTCGGGGGAGCGCGGATCGGATTTGGAGCTGGTGCGGAAGCACGGGCCGCCGAAGTTAGCGGGCACCAAGAAGGAGCTAGAGTCCTTTTTGATGATCGCGCCGCAGTGCCCGTCAGGGCGCTGGTGGGACACGGTGGCGGTGAAGGGGCTGATCGACCAGGTGGTGGCGGGGCGGCCGGTGGACGCCAAGCGCATTTATATCGCGGGGATCAGCATGGGGGGTTTTGCGACGTGGGCGCTGCTCAAGGAGCACCCCGAAATGATGGCGGCGGCGGTGCCGATTTGCGGCGGGGGCGACCCGGCGGCGGCGGCGGGGTTTAAGTCGGTTCCGATCTGGGCTTTTCACGGCGACAAGGACGAAGCGGTGCCGCTGCAGCGCAGCGTGGACATGGCGGAGGCGCTGAAGAAAGTGGAGAGCAAGGCCAAGCTAACGGTTTATCCGGGAGTGGGCCA
>CANHIJ010000138.1 GCA_947460575.1 Verrucomicrobiales bacterium
AGGCGGTTGAGGACGGTGGTGGTGCCGCCGCTGGCGATGGGGGCGACGACGCGGACGCGGTCGGGATATTGGGTGGCAAGGGCGAGGGCGCAGAGGCCGCCGACGCTGGGGCCGACGGCGGCCTGGAGGGTGTGGATGCCCAGGTGGTCGAGGAGGAGCATCTGGGAGGCGACGATATCGGAGACGGAGAGGTGGGGGAAGCTGCTGCCCCAAGGCTGCGCGGTGGCGGGGTTTTCCGAGGCGGGGCCAGTGGATCCGTAGCAGCCCCCGAGGTAGTTGGCGCAGATGACGCAGTATTTGTCGGTATCCAAGGCCTTGCCGGGGCCGATGAAATCGCTCCACCAGCCCTGGTGGAGGTCCTCAGTCCAGCGCTCGGCGGTGCCGGGGACGGAGGGGTTGAAACCGGCGGCGTGTTGGCTGCCGGAGAGGGCGTGGAAGAGGAGGATGGCGTTAGAGGCCTCGGGGTTGAGTTGGCCCCAGGTTTCGTAGGCCAGAGTGAAGGCGGGCAGGCTTTCGCCGGAGCGCAGGGGGAAGGCTTGGCGATGGTGGAAGAAGCGGGTCATGAAGGCGGGGCTCAATAGATCTTCTCGCTGGCTTTTTGCCAGGAGGGGAGGTGGATGATGGTGTTGAGCATTTCGTAGGCGACAATGGCGGGATGCTTGGTGGCGTCGATGTCGTGGACGAGGTGTTGGTGGGCGTATTTCCCGGTGGAGTAGAACTCGAGCACGGGCTTGGTCTCGGCCTCGTAGGTTTGGATGCGGTGTTCGATGACGTCGTCGCGGGCGTCGTCGAAGCGGTTATCTTTGAGGGCGCGCTTGCGGAGGCGGCGGCGCAGTTCGTCGCGGTCCGGGCAGGAGAGGTGGAAGACGCCCATGACTTCAATGTAGGCTTCCATGATTTTGGCTTGGCCGACATTGCGGGGGATGCCGTCGAGGATGAGGAAGTCGATGTCGGGTTTGAAGGTGTGGGAGTCGGCCTGGGAACGGATATTGGCTTCCCAGAGTTGGACCGTGAGTTCGTCGGGGACGAGGAGGCCTTTGGAGGAGTATTCGATAAAAGCTTTGCCGAGGGGGGTGCGGGTATCGAGGGAGCGGAAGACGTCGCCGCAGGCGAAGTGGATGAAGCGGGGGATGCGGCCGAGGATGGCGCCCTGGGTGCCTTTGCCGCTGCCCGGGGCGCCGAAGATCAGAAAGGTTTGGTAGGGAACTGGGGGAGGAGTGCTCATGAGGGCGGGAAGGAGATCGGGGCGAGACCGAGGGAAAGGGAGGCTTTCTCTATCGCAGCCCTTGCGGAATAAAACTGGAATTTTGGCACTGGCGGGGCGATGGCGCGCCATGCCTGCGCCGCGAATTGTAATTGCCACCCACAATGCCCACAAGACCGGGGAATTCCGCGCCCTGCTGGGGGAGGCCTGGCAGGTGGAAGACTTGCACGCTTTTCCAGATCTGCCGGTGCCGGAGGAAGACGGGGACAGCTTTGCGGCCAATGCGGCGATCAAGGCGCGCTCCGCGGGGCTGCGGTTGGGCGAAGCCGTCTTAGTAGTGGCGGACGACTCGGGTTTGGAGGTCGATGCCCTGGGTGGGCGGCCGGGGATTTTTTCGGCGCGCTATGCGGGGGCGGGGGCGGGCGACGCGGGGAACCGGGAGTTGGTGCTGCGGGAGATGGCGGGCGTGCCGGAGGGGGAGCGCCAGGCTCGCTTTCGCTGCGTGCTGGCGGTGGCCCGGGGCGGCGTGGTCGTGGCCTCGTTTGCGGGTGTGGTCGAGGGCCGACTAACCGAAGTGGCGTCGGGGGCGGGCGGGTTTGGGTACGATCCGATTTTTGTGCCGGAGGGAGAGGAGGCGACCTTTGGCGCGTTGCCTGCCGAGGTGAAGCACCGGCGGAGCCACCGCGCCCAGGCCCTGGCGGAGCTTTTGCGGTGGCTGGAAGATGCTGGTTTGACGAAGTCAGCTTGATTTGATCTAATGGTGCCCGGCGCTGCGGCGTTAAAGCGCTGTCACCCCACTATTCCTCACTCATGTCCCAGGATTTTAACGATTCCCCCGAAGTGTTCGTCGAGCCCATCGCCAGCGAGACGCCGGAGCAGCGCGAGGGATATTGGCGCAAGCTGGGGGGCGGTTCGCTGACGATCAGCTTGATCGTCCACGCCGTCGTGATTTTGGTGGCGGTCCTGTGGATCATTGAATCCCAGCGGGCGGTCAAAGAGGAGGTGGCCTTTTTGCCTGGAGGGGGCGGCGGGGGCGGAGGCGGCGAGCAGAAGCTGGCCCAGAAGCGCCAGCGGGCCATTTCGCAGAGCGCGCCCAAAACGCGCATCGCCAGCGCGGTGGCCAATGCCGACGCCGTGACCCTGCCGGACGTCACCAGTACCTTGACGGCCATGTCGTCGCTTTCGAGCGTCAGCCTGGGCGGCGCCGGACTGGGCAGCGGCGAGGGTACTGGGCGGGGCACGGGGAAGGGGAGCGGAGTGGGCTCGGGCATCGGCAGCGGCTGGGGTCCGGGCAGCGGGGCGGGGTTTATTTCGCTGCCGAAGCTCTATGCGAGCCGCTGTTCGCCGGCGGAGCGGGCCGCCAAGATGAAGGCCAATGGAGGATCGCCCGAGTGCGAGAACGCCGTCAAGCTGGGCTTGGAGTGGCTCGCCAAGAAGCAGAACACCGATGGATCCTGGGGCACGGAGCACCGCGGTGGCATGACCGGCCTGGCCCTGCTGGCTTATTTGGGGCACTGCGAGACTCCAGAATCCCTCAAGTACGGCGAAACCGTGCTCAAGGGGATCACCTACCTGATCGACCTCGGGCGCAATCAAAAGCAGGCGCAGTTTGCCGGGATTTTTTCGCCGCGCCCCCAGGTGGTCAGCAGCACCTACGAGCACGGCATTGCCACCTATGCTTTGGGCGAAATGTACGCTTTCGCCAAGTTGGGCACCAAGGAATTGCCCGGCTTGCGGGAAGGCTTTGAAAAGGGCGTCAAGATCATCATCGACAAGCAAAACGGCAATGGCGCTTGGATTTACAAGGAGGGTATCGGCTACGACCCCAACGGCGGCAACGACCTCTCCGTGACCGGCTGGCAGTACCAGGCCCTCAAGGCCGCGAAGCACACCAACCTCAATATTGGAGGCCTAGCGAAATCGGTCAACAAGGTGGAAAAATACTTGGAGTCGATGCAGACCCCCGACGGGGGCTTTGGCAACGCCGATCGCGGCGCGGGCTACAACCAGTGGAACCTGACGGGAACCGCCTTGCTCGGCCTGCAGACTCTGGGTGGGAGCAACACCGGCCCGGTCAACAAGGGGATTCGCTGGCTGATGGAAGAGACCCGCAAAGAGCCGCTTTCCTGGAATAAGGAGGCTTCGCTCTACGCCTGGTACTACAATACCCAAGCGATGTTCCAAAAGGGCGGCGAGGCCTGGAAGCTCTGGAATGAACAGTTCCAAAAGGAACTCCTCGCCAATCAACTGCCCGAGGGCAACTATAAGCCCGAAGGCGGCGGCGGCGCCGGAAGCGCCAGCGCCGCGGGCGCGGATTCCGACCTCTACCGCACCACCCTCTGTACTCTAATGTTAGAAGTCTACTACCGCTATCTCAAGGTCGGGGGCCGCGAAGAGGGCGGTAGCACGAGCGGCTTGATCCCGGTGCGCGCGAACTGATTGATCTGATTTCTCGGCCCTCCCCGGCGGGGCGGCGCAGGCGAATCCCATCCCTCCTGGCGCATGCTGAGCGACACCCACGCCCATTTGGCCTCGGATACCTTTGCGGGTCAGGTTGAGGAGGTGTTAGAGAGGGCCGCGGCGGCGGGGGTGGGCCGCCTAGTGGCGATCGGCTGCGACGTGGCGAGCAGCCGCCGCAGTTTGGCTTTGGCGGAGCGCTATCCGCAGGTTTGGGCCGCGGTGGGGCTGCACCCGACCTACGTCGCGGAGGAGCCCAACGCGGATTGGCTGGCGCAGTTAGAGGTGATGGCGGGCCATCCCCGCTGCGTGGCGATTGGGGAAACCGGGCTCGATTTTTATCATCCGGCGCCGGAGGGCTGGGCTTGGGATGACTATGTGGGGCGGCAGCGGGCCTGCTTTGCGGCGCAGTTAGAGCTGGCGGCAGCTTGCGGAAAAAATGTGGTCGTGCACCAGCGGGACCGCAGCGGGACGGCTTGCTGGGAAGCTATCAAGGAAATATTGGGGCCGTTCCAGGGCCGCCTCCGGGCGGTGTTTCACTGTTGGCTTCACCCCTGGGAGGAGGCCCGCCCGCTGGTCGAGCAGGGCCACCTCATTTCCTTTACTGGCATCGCCACTTACAAAAACGCTCCGGTGGTGGCGGCCTGCGCGCGCGAGGCGGCCGCGGGTAGTTTTATGCTAGAAACGGACAGCCCCTACCTCGCTCCCGTGCCGCACCGGGGAAAACGCAACGAGCCCGCCTTCCTGCGCGAGACCGCGGCCCAGGTGGCCCAGCTTCGCAGCTCGAGCGCCGCTGACCTGGAGGCCATGGTGGAAGCTGCGGCGGCGGATTTTTTCCGATTTCCCAGCCCCTGATGCCGGGGCCGGAGCGAGCCGCGTCTTGCCCTTGGCAGGGGCGTCGAGCTCGGCTTGGCTCCAACCATGAGCACTATTGCCGATCGGCTGCAGGAAATTCAGGGTCGCCTGGCCGCGGCGGCGCAGCGGTCGGGTCGGGCGGCCGAGGACGTGGCCTTGCTCGCGGTGAGCAAGACCTTTTCCCCGGAGCTGATCCGCGAAGCCGCCCAGGCGGGGCAGCGGCTTTTTGGAGAGAGCCGGGTGCAGGAATGCCTCGAGAAAATCCCCGCGCTGTCGCCGCAGTTGCGCTGGCATTTCATCGGCCACCTTCAGTCTAATAAAGTGCGCAAGGTGCTGCCCCTGTGCGAAGCCTTTCACAGCGTGGACAGCGCGGCCCTGGCGCTCGACTTGGAACGCGTCGCCGCCGAGGAGGGCCACCGGCCGGTGGTTTACCTACAGGTGAACGTCGCTGGAGACGCCCGCAAATTTGGCTTTTCCGGGGAGTCGCTGCGGCGCGAAATCGGGCCCCTCTTGGCGTTGCGGCGCGTCGAGGTGGCGGGGCTGATGACGATTCCCCCGCTGGCGGCGGATCCAGAGGCATCCCGCCGACACTTTGCGGCGCTGCGGGAGCTGCGGGACCGCCTGCAGGAGGAGACGGGCACCCGGCTCCCCGGGCTTTCCATGGGCATGAGCAGCGACTTCGCGGTGGCCATTGAGGAAGGCGCCACCGTGGTGCGCGTCGGCAGCGTGCTTTTTGGCGGGCGCTGAATCCTAGCGATAGTTGCCTTTTTTTGAGGTTCGACAAGGGGGTCATGCTGGAGTAGTGTTCCCTATGAAGCCGATCAAATTTTGGGTGGCCGCGGCGCATCTTTTGGGGTTGGGGTCGGCGGGGGCGGTCCACGTGATAGGGACCACGGGGAATACCGCGGCTCCGCTGGATGACCCGGGTTTCGCCAATGTGGGGACGCTGAACGGGGCCTCGGCCATTTACCTGGGGAACCGCTGGGTCCTCACCGCCTCCCACGTGGGCTCGGGCAGTGTCTATTTTGGCGGCGTGCCCTATGCGGTTTCCGGCCCCGTGACCCAGCTCCACAACCAGGGGACGAGCGGAATGACGGCTTTGGCGGACATGATTTTGTTCCAAATCGCCAGCGACCCCGGCCTGCCGAGCCTGGCGATTAGCGCGGGGTCTCCAGTGCTTAATGACGAATTGATGATGATCGGCAACGGGGTCAACCGCAGCGCCGCGCGCAGTTATTATACCGCGGTGCAGGGGCCCAATCCGGGCGACGACCTGTGGACTGCCGTATCCGGCCCTGGTCCGGGGGTGAGCGAACTCTTTTTGCCCGCGGCGGGCCAGGCGGTCCGCTGGGGCACGAACAACGTGGAGTCGCTCGGCGACGTCGATATCAATGCCGGGTCGGGGACGACGCGCTCGTTTGTGACCGATTTTGACGACGATGTGGCCGGGCGCCCTAATGAGGCCCAAGGCGTCTTGGGGGACAGCGGCTCCGCGGTGTTCCGCAAGGTCGGGGGGCAATGGGAACTGCTGGGCCTGACGCACGCGGTGGGGACCTGGAGCGCATTTGACAACATCCCGGGATCCCCGGCCAGCAGCTTTGTCGGCGAGGGGCTAACTTATGCGGCGGACTTGAGCTTTTATCGCGGGCAAATCTTGGCGGCCATCCCGGAGCCGGGCAGCGCGGCTCTGGCGGGGGCGGCGCTTTTGGCTTTGGGTTGCCGTCGGCGCCGTTAGGAGGCCTTTTTCATGCTCGCACTCGGCTCGCTAGAAAGGGAAGTAAATCCCTGGGCTTTGCTGGGGAGCGCCCTGCTGCTATTGCAGTGGGCCCTCATCCCCCACCTCCTGGCGCAGCGCAATAAATCTCCCAACGCTACCCTTGCTTGGCTGTGGGGCATTTTGCTTTTTCCCATCGCGGGCGGGGTGGTCTATTGCCTATTGGGCTCAGAGCGCGTCTACCGCCGCCGCCTCAAGTTGGTGCGCGACTTCGAGTCCCGCAGCGGCCGCGCCGCGCCCGCGACGCCCTGTCCGCACTTTTCGCAAGTTCCCGAAATGGAGCGCATCAATGGCCTGCCGCCCACGGGGGGGAACCGGGTGGAATTGTTGGCCGACGGCCCAGGTTTTTTTTCGGCCCTGCTGCGGGCCATTGAAGAGGCGCAGCACCACCTCCACCTGGAGTTTTACATTTGGGCGGCGGATGCCGCAGGCCGCCGGGTGCGTGACGCCCTGGTGGCGGCGGCGCAGCGCGGCGTGGAGGTGAGGGTGCTCCTGGATGAAATCGGATCGCTAGGCCTGCGGCGCTCTTTTTTTAGCTGCTTGGAGGAGGCCGGGGGGCGCTTTTCGTGGTTTCGCACCTTTGCTCCCTTGCGGGGGCGGCTCCACCTCAACTTGCGCAATCACCGCAAGTTAGTAATTGCCGATGGTGTGTTAGCGCTGACCGGGGGGATGAACATCGCTGACGAATATTGGACCGGCCGCGGCGGGCCACCCTATCGCGATGTCCACCTGCAAGTTGCCGGGCCCGTGGTCGGTCAACTGGCCGCGGTCTTTGCGGAGGATTGGTATTTTGCCTGCGGCGAGGCTTTGTTGGAAGCGGGCTCCTACTATCCTTCTAGCCTGCTCGTCGGCGAAGTGGAAATGCAAGTGGTTCCCGGCGGTCCCGACAACGAACTCAACGAGATTCAACTTAGCGTGTTGGTGATGTTGCAGCGCGCCCAGCGCAGCTTGCGGCTGATGACGCCCTACTTTGCACCCGAGGATGCGGTGCTCTCGGCGCTTCAGTTGGCGGCCATGCGCGGGGTGGCCATCGAACTGATGGTCCCGGCCCGGGGCGACCACCTCTACCTCACCCACGTCACCCGGTCCTATTACGATCGGCTGCTGCCCTACGGGGTGCGGATTTTCGAATACCAACCCAGCCTGCTCCACGCCAAGGTGGGCATCATCGACGGCCACAGCGCCATGTGCGGCAGCGCCAATCTCGACGTCCGCTCCCTGCGCATCAACTTCGAGCTCAATCTGGCCCTCCACTCGCCGCGCCTCGCCGCCGAACTCAACGCCGTCTTTGAGTCCAACCTGCTGGAGTGCCAGGAAATTACGCTCGCAAGCTACGCCGCCCGCCCTTGGCGGCACCGCCTCATGGAAGTGCTGTTCCGCCCGCTGACCTCCACGCTGTGAGCTGCGGAGGGGGGGATGGTAGGGAGGGAAAGCGTGGGAGGAATGGGCGGAGCTCCTGGGCGTGACGGAATCGTGACACCGCAGCATTGGCCAAAGGCGCCTCCTGGGGGTTATGGTTTCAGGAAGAGCAACCATAGGATTATTCCATGATTATTCCCCTTAAAATGACCCCGCCGGAAGAGACGGCGCTGCAGCCCCTGCGCGAAGTGGGCACCGACAACAAGACCCAGTTCTGGGACATGGAGGACGTCATGCAGGCGCTCCGCGTCGCCAACCGCCGCGGCATCCCCCTGCAGCAGCTGTTCTCCCAAGTCGGCCCCGACGGCAACCTGCGCCACGCCAGCTGAGCCCCTAGCTAGGCGGCGGCCCCCGATCCGGCCTTGCAACGGCCCCGTTTCAGGGCACTTAGATCCATGCTTCCGCTCCTGGTTACCCTGAGCGACCTCCCGCCGGAAGGTCGCCATTTTTCCGGCGAAATTCGCCCCGACCTCTTCGGCCTCACCGGGCCCTACGATCCCCACTTCGTGCCCCCGCTGCGCTACGAAGTCCAAGTCCGCCGCGACGACGGCGACGTCATCGTCGAGGGCACCTTGGAGGCCCAGTTCCAACTGCAGTGCTCGCGCTGCGCCGCCCGCCTGCCGTGGCGGGTCCTCCTCGACCCCTATTTCAGCTGCGAGGAGCAGGAAGGCGATACACTGGACTTGACAGCGCAGTTTCGCGAAGATATTCTGCTGGCCCTTCCCGGTTACCCACGCTGCGAGGAGTCCAATGTCGAGCCCCAGCCCTGTCAAACGGGCGGCGGGTTCGCTCCTGACAGCGCTTTCATCCCGCTGACGGGGGAGGAGCCATCGGACGCCCCCCAGTTGGATGTCTGGCAAGCCCTCGATCGCCTGCCTCCCGCCGGGCCATCTCCCGACCGCTAAATTTTTTCAACCTCAAATCCCCCATCCCATGGCTGTTCCAAAACGCAAATCTTCCCGCAGCAAGCAAAAAATCCGCGCCGCCTCCCACCGCTGGCACGCTCCCAAGCTGAATTCCTGCTCCAACTGCGGCTCCGCCGTCCCTTCCCACATCGTTTGCCCTTCCTGCGGCACCTACAAGGGCCGCAAGATCATCGAAGTGGCGGAGATCGCCTAATTTGACTTGGCGCTTCGCCGAGTCTCCGCTCGGGCGGCGCCTCTCCCCTGCGCTATGTCGCCGGTCTCCCCTCGGGGCGTCCGGCGCTTTCCTTTGCCCGGGTGGCCTGTTGAGATCCTGCAGACCTCGGGGACCTCGGCGAAACCCCGGGCGGCAAGGCTGGCGCGGCTGCGGGGGGAAGCCTAGGACATCTGCCTTTTTGTCTGCGGCGTTTTTTGATAAGCACCTTCCAGCCCGGGGCGTATGCCCTGCGCATGAAAAATGCTTATGGGACGCTTCCCCCGGCCCGGCCCTTCTTTTGCCATGACTCGCCCATCCCAGC
>CANHIJ010000139.1 GCA_947460575.1 Verrucomicrobiales bacterium
ATGTCAGGGCCATTGATGCTAGCTTAACAGGGGCGCCGACATGGAGCACATCTGCGGCGAATTTAAAATCAAAGGTCCCAAGGTAGGCCTCATGGCATTCGGTCAACCCAGGGCGGATGGGCGGAATCCCGTTGGGATTGGGATGGCAGGGCCATTGATGCTAGCTTCACAGGGGCGCCTCCATGGAGCACATCTGCGGCGAATTTAAAATCAAAGGTCCCAAGGTAGGCCTCATGGCATTCGGCCAACCCTGGGCTGACGGAAGGAATCCCGTTGGGATTGGGATGGCAGGGCCATTGATGCTAGCTTCACAGGGGTGCCGACATGGAGCACATCTGCGGCGAATTTAAAATCAAAGTACGCGTTGATAGACGCAAGCCGCGTCTGCCGCGTCTGCCACGTCCGCCGCGTCTGCCACGTCCGCCGCGTCCGCCGCGTCTGCCGCGTCCGCCGCGTCTTCCACGTCCGCCGCGGCCCCGTCCGCCGCGGCCTCGTTTATCACATACGCCAACGGCGTTCCGCCCTCCAGCCCAGGGTTGCGCGCCCCGCGCTACCCTGGGAACCCATCCCCCCGCGCCCACCAACCCCACCGGGGTTGCGCCTTTTCGATTCACCTCCAACTGAGTTGATGTAAGCCCAAAAAACCCACGAATGTTATTGCGCATTGCTGCGCATCGCATATGATTTACAATCAATTACTTGCGTCGAAAAATGCATCCATCCGCGACGCGCATCCTCAGCGAAGGCTGGCAGGCTGTTTTCCTCCGCACGGTCCTCAAGTGCCTGCCGACTCCGCAACTCGCCCAGAAATTCCGCGAAGCCTTCGGCCGCCCCACCAAGGAAATTTACTGCATGATTGGCCTCCTGGTCATCATGGAGTTCAAACCGTAGGCCGCCGAAGCAGCGGCCGAGGCCTTCAGTTTCGATGCTGGGGTGCCGTTCGCCCTCCATTGGTCGCGCAACTACCAGTATATCTGCACCCGAACCGTGGAGAGTTATAAGCGCCTCCTGCGCCTCGTCTCCGCCCTCCTCTGCGAGCAGAATGATACATGGCTCACCTCGAAAATTTACCTCAACATGAATCCCGCCCACCCACCCCACGCCTAATCGCCCATTTTACAGAATAAACCTAGTGCCACCGATACCTCACGGTTCAGAAATTGAAGGCGAACTGTGAGGGTGGGTAGAGCCGAGGCCGCTTCGGTCATGGCCTCCGTCTGCCACCTGTCCGTCACGTGAGGAGCGTCCGGTCCAGCGTGCGGTATTGGATGGCCTCAAGGACATGGTTGGCGGTGATATGATCCAATCCGGCCAGGTCAGCCAGCGTGCGGGCCACTTTCAAAATCCGGTCGTGGGCGCGGGCGCTGAAGTTGAGGTTGGTCATGGCGTGTTCGAGGAGACCCGAGGCCTCGGAGTCGATGACACAGTGCTGGCGCAGGAGCTTGGACGTGAGCGCGCTGTTGTTCGTGATTCCCGCGCTCCGGTAACGGTTCTGCTGAATGGCCCGGCAGGCGATGACCCGGTCCCGCACGGTTTCCGACGATTCCTCCGGCGCGGTGGAGGACATCTGTTTGTAGTCGACGTTGGGCACTTCCACATGGAGATCAATGCGGTCCAGCAACGGCCCGCTGATGCGCTGGCGGTAGCGCGTGATCTGCATCGGATTGCAGCGGCACTCACGTTTAGGATCTCCATAATAACCACACGGGCAGTTGTTCATGGCTCCGATCAGGAGAAATTTTGAGGGGAACGTCATGCTACCGGCGGCGCGGGAGATCGTGACTTTCCCATCCTCCAGCGGTTGTCGCATTACCTCCAAGGTGGCGCGGTTGAATTCGGGGAGTTCGTCGAGGAAGAGGACTCCGTTGTGGGCGATGGAGACCTCGCCGGGGGTGGGGTTGGTGCCACCCCCCAGCAAGCCGGCATCGGATATGGTGTGGTGCGGGGAGCGAAAGGGACGGTGGGCGAGCACGGCCTGCTTTGGGTCCAGCAGTCCGCAGATGCTGTGGATGCGCGTTGTTTCAATCGCCTCCTCGCTCGTGAGCGGGGGCATGATCGTGGCCATGCGTTTCGACAGCATGCTTTTTCCCGTCCCTGGTGGCCCGACCATGAGAATGTTGTGCCCACCGGCGGCCGCGACTTCCAAGGCGCGTTTGACGCTGTGCTGGCCTTTGACGTCCGAGAAGTCGATATCGTAAGTTTGATGGGTGCGGAATTCTTCAATCGTGCGGGTGCGCCTGGGCAGGAGCCGCTTCTCCCCGGTAAGGTGTTCCCAGGCCTCGCGCAGGCTATGAACACCGACGACGCGGATTCCCGACACGATGCTGGCTTCTTCCGCATTTTCAGCCGGGATGAGGATCTCCTCCCTGCCCTGTGCCCGGGCCGACAGGGCCACGGACAAGATTCCCTTCACCGTGCGCACCCCGCCATCCAGCGCGAGTTCGCCAACGATGGTGCAGCGGTCGAACACGGAGCGGTCAAACCCATCTGCCCGGTTGGCCACCATGCCCAGAGCCATCGGTAGGTCGAAGCTGGGCCCTTCCTTTTTTAGGTCAGCGGGCGCGAGGTTGACCGTGGTCCGGCCGCCGAGAGTGCCCGGAAGCGCGGAGTTGGCGATGGCGGTCCACACCCGGTCCCGGCTTTCCCGCACCGCCGTGTCGGGCAGCCCGACAATCACCGTCACCGCCTGCATCTCCCCCCCCGAATTGCTCGGTCCGGTCTCATTGACTTCCAATTCCACTTCCACGGCATCCACCCCGCGCAGGGCCGCAGAGTAAACTCGGGTGAACTCGCCGGGCATAGCCAAAAAAAAGAGAGTTATCGGGGGGCGCGCGGCAGGTTTTCCCGAATTTGCTGCGCGTAGGCCGCCGCCGCCGCCGCGTGCGACTGCCCGGCGGGCGGAAACAGGATCCCGCGCGAAACGTTAATCAGGAGGGGCGCCCGCCGCTCGCTCGCCGCGAGTGCCGCGACGTCTCCGCCCTGGGCCCCCAGGCCGGGGATGAGCAGGGGGACGTCGTCGATTTTGGAAAGCACCTCGGCCGCGGCGTTGGTCAGGCCCAGCACCAGTCCCACGTCGGCGGCCCGCCCCGCGGCGCGCCGGGCCATGTCCACCACCAACTCAAAAACCTGTCGGCCGTCGGCGAGGCGCTGCATCTCGATGTCGGCGGCCCCGGGGTTGGAAGTCACCGCCAAAAGATAGAGCCCGCGCCCCTCCCAGTCCAGGAAGGGCTCAATCGAGTCAAAGCCGAGAAAGGGATTGAGGGTCACGGCATCGACGTCCCAGGTTTCGAAAAAGGCCTTGGCGTAGTAGCGCTGGGTCTCCCCGATGTCGCTCCGCTTGGCGTCCAGCAGGAGCGGAATCTCCTGGGGAATCGCAGCCCGAATTTCTTCGAAGAGGGCAATCCCTGCCGAGCCCGCGGCTTCAAAATAGGCGATGTTGGGCTTAAAGCAGGCCGCGTAGGGCGCGGTCTCCTCGACCACCCGGAGCAAAAATTCCCGCACTTCGCCCGCGATTAAATCCGGCCGCGGATCGAGTCCGATGCAGAGGTTACTGCCGGTTTGGGCAATGCGGCGGGCTAGTTTTTCAGTGTAGCGCATGGAGAAAAGCAGAGGGTTGAGCCCCGCCTCCGGCAGCCAGAGCCGCCGCCGCGCCGCGGGGAAGCAGGGGCGAGCTCACCAGTAGCACAGCTGGCGCGCTTGGCACGGGTAGAGTTATAAAATTCTGCCGCCTTCGGCCCCGAGCCGGTCCACCAAAACCTCTGCGCCCAAGGCCACCCACACCACCGCGCCCGGCAAGGTCTGCTGCAAAAAGGGCGTGTTGTGCGAGCGCGACCGCAGCGCCTCCGGGCTGAAAGTCACCCGCGCCGCGGGGTCGAAGAGCACCGCATTGACCGCGGCGCCCTCGGCGATCTCCGGCACCGCCAGTCCCAGCAGGCGCCGCGGCGCCGCTGAAAAGCGCTCCACCAATACTTCCCAGCTCAGGTGCCCCGGACCGATCAGCCCCTGGTAGAGCGCCGGAAGCGCCGTGGCCAAGCCGGTCATCCCAAAGGAAGCCGAGCCAAAATCGCGCGTCTTTTCGTACCAGGTGTGCGGGGTGTGATCCGTCGCCAGGACATCGATTACCCCCTCGCGCAGCGCCGCCAGCAGGGCCTGCCGGTCCGCCTCCGGGCGCAGCGGCGGCCGGACTTTATATACGGTGTCGTAGTCGCCCACCGCGGCATCCGTAAACAAGAGGTGGTGGGGGAAAACCTCAGCAGTCACCGCCACGCCCTCGCTCTTGAAGCGACGGATGATCTCCACGCTGCCCGCGGTGCTGATGCCCCGCACGTGCAGGCGGCTCCCGCAGCTCTGCGCCAAGCGGATGTCCCGCGCGACCCCGATTTCCTCCGCGCAGGGGTGCAGCCCGGGCAGCCCGAGCCGGTAGGAAACCGCCCCGTCGTGCATCGCCCCGGCCCCAGAAAGCTCCCGCACCTCGCAGGTCGTCGCCACTAACATCCCTAGCCCGCGGGCATACTGCAGGGCCCGCCGGAGCACTTGGGGATTGGCCACCGGATCGGGGTCGTCGGTGATCATGACCGCCCCGCGCGCCTGCATTTCCCCGATCTCGGCCAGCTCCTGCCCGAGCCGCCCGCGGGTGATGCAGCCCGCCACTTCAATCGGAAAGCGGGCCGTGCGCGCCGCGATCTCCCGCAGGCTGTGCACCAGCAGTCCGTGGTCCACCGGCGGCGCGGTGTCCGGCATCGCGGTCAGCCCGGTGATGCCCCCCGCCAAAGCGGCCTCGCACCCGGTGGCGATGGTTTCGCTGTCCTCCCGCCCCGGCTCCCGCAGATGGGCATGCAAATCGTACAACCCGGGAAGCAAAATCTTCCCCGTGCCGTCGATCTCCCGCAGCCCGGTCGGCGGCGCACTGGGAAAACTCCAGCGCCCATCCGCCATCACGACATCCCGCAGCCCCGTGGCGGCCCCAGGGCTCACCACCTTTACATTACGGATCAAAATCGGTTCAACCATTGCTGTATGCGGTCACTTAAACCGGAGGCCCCTCCCCTCCGCAACCCTGGATTGCGCCCCGCTTAGGGCTGCTTTTCTCGATTGTGCGAATTTTCCCTCGCCAAGACCGCCCATCCTGGTTAACTCGAGCTCATTATTTAGTTTTGGCACAGAGTTGCCCCCAGCCCGCGCCGTCCCCCGCCTTTTTTTTCCATCGCCATGGCCACCATTGCAATCATCGACGACGAAGCCCCTATCCTAGAATTGATCGGCCAGGTGGGGCGCCGCATGGGCCACGAAGTGTTCCTCTTCCAGACCGGCCAAGCGGGCCTCGACGGCCTAGAGCGCCTCCGCCCCCAGTTACTCATCGTCGACCTCCGCATCCCCGACCGCAATGGGCTCGAAATCATCCAGGAGTGCCGCCAAAAATACCCCCTCACCCAGGTGGTTATGGTCACTGGCTACGGCAGCGTGGAGACCGCGGTCGAAGCCATGAAGCTGGGCGCCTTCGATTACCTCACCAAACCCTTCGATCTGGACGACCTCCAGCGCATCATTCAGCGGGCCCTCCCGCCCAGCGGGGCCCCTCCGGCCCAGCCCGACCCCGCGGGCGCGCTCCCCGCGCCTGCCGCCTTCATCGGCGAAAGCCCCCAGATGAAGGAGATCCTCAAGTTGGTGCAAAAAGTGGCCGACAAAGACAGTCCGGTGCTCTTGGAAGGCGAGTTTGGCTCCGGCAAGCAAATGGTGGCCCGCACCCTGCACAACCACAGTCGGCGGCACCGCGCCCCCTTCAAGGTGCTCCACTGCTCCTCCCTTTCCGAGGCCCTGCTCGAACAAGAACTGTTCGGCGGCCCCGGCGGGGCTCCCACCATCTTCCAGCGCGCCGAGGGCGGCACCGTGGTCTTGGAGGAAATCAACGTCCTCCCGCTCCGCTTGCAGAGCGTCCTCGACTCCTTTCTCGAAGAGCTCAGCCTCCGCCGCCTCAACGGCTCGCTCCCCGCCCAACTCGACTTCCGCTTCCTCGCCACCTCCAGCAAACCCCTCGAGCAATTGGTGCGCGACGGCACGTTCCGCGAAGACCTCTACTACCGCGTCTCCGTCATCCCCGTGCTCATTCCGCCCCTGCGGAGCCGCCGCGAAGACATCCCCCCGCTGGCGGCTCACTTCCTCGCCAATTACAGCCGCTTCACCGCCACTCCCCTCAAGGAACTCGACAAGTACGCCGCCCGCCTTCTCCACGACTACCACTGGCCCGGCAACGTCGGCGAACTGCAAAATGCCATCGAGCGCGGCTGCTCCTTCGCCGACGACAAACGCCTCCGCCCCGTCGACCTCCCACCCAAAATTTCCCAGAAAATCGAGATCCCCGACGACGACAATCAAAAACTCCGCCACGCCCTGCCGATCGGCTCTTCCCTCAACGATTTTATCAAAAAACAAGAGCGCCTCTTCATCCGCGAAACCCTCCAATTCAACGAGGGCTCCCGCGAAAAAACCGCCTCCATGCTTGGGGTCTCCATCGCCACCCTCTATCGCAAAATGGGCCTCAAGTTGGACCGCGATAAAATGCTAGGCTAGGCGGCGCCTCCCTCCATGCACCGCCGGACTCACCCTTACCGCCCCGCCCCGGCCCCGCGCGTCCGGCGCTGGCTCTTTCAGCCGCGCTTCCGCAACGCCCTCTTCTGGATCCTCAATGGCCTTTTCTGGAGTCTCCTCGGCCTCGTTGGCACCATGGCCGCCCAGGCCCTTCACTCCACCCTTCCCAATACCGTCCAATTTCTCGTCGTCCGCATGGCGGTCGGCATGGGCATCGGCGGACTCCTCCGCTGGGTCTACCGGCGGCCCTTCTGGCCCTCCGCCCACCAGCCCTCCGCGTGGTTCTTCGGATTCCTCGCCTGCCTTGCCGCAGTTCTTTTAGAAATCCCCCTCTGCTGGAATCTCTACTCTGCGACCACTCAGCTCGAATTCGCGGGACTGCTCAAGCTCCAACTCCCGCGGCTCTTCATGGTCAGCATCTGGTCCATTGCCTACTTCGCAGTGCACCTCATCGAGGAAATCTACCTCATGGAAATCAACCAACTGCGCACCCAGGAGGCCCACCTCCAAAGCGAAATGCGCCGCCTCCAAGCCTACACCAACCCCCATTTCCTCTTCAACGCCCTCAACGCCGTGCTCGCCACTAAGCACGACCCCCAGGGCATCGAAGACGTCACCCAAGCCCTCGCCGACTTCCTCCGCTTCTCCATCACCGAAAGCCGCCCCCTCGAGCCCCTCTCCCGCGAGCTCGACGCCCTGGAAAAATTCCTCGTCGTCCAAGAGTGCCGCTTCGGCGACGACCTCAGCTGCCGACTCGACTGCGAAACCCCGGCCCGCCGCGCCATGGTCCCTCCCATGCTCGTCCAGCCCCTCCTGGAAAACGCCTTCAAATACGGCACCAAACCCCCCACCGGCCCCCTTGAGGTGCACGTCTCCGCCCGCTGCCTCGACCACCGCCTCCTCATCACCGTCGCCAATACCGGAAACTGGATTCCCCCCAGCGACACTTCCTCCCCAGACACCGGGCTCAACGGCCTCCGCCGCCGCCTCGAACTCCTCTTCGGCCAACAGGCCAGCATTCAAACCAGCGAGGAAAATGGCTGGGTTCAGGTGGTCATCTCCGTCCCCATCGCCCCATGATCCGCACCCTCTTGGTCGATGACGAGACCGCCGCCAACCAGCGCATGCAGGAACTCCTCGGCGAATACCCCGAAATTCACCTCCTCGGCAGCGTCCGCAGCGTCGCCGAAGCCGCGCAATTCATCCAACATAACCCGCCCGATCTCATTTTCCTCGACATGGAAATGCCAGGCTCGAACGGACTCAATCTCATCCCCCTGCTCAACGGCAAGGCGTCCGTGGTCTTCGTCACCGGACACGAAAAATACGCGGTTCAGGCCTTCGCCGTCGGCGCCGTCGACTACCTTCTCAAACCCGTCAGCCAGGAACGCCTATCGCTGACGATGGCGCGCCTCATCCCCAGCCCCCCCTCCTCCCAACTCAGAGGGGAACTGACCCCCAAGGCCATCCTCGAAGCCTCTAAAAACCAACAGGAAATCATTCCCCACCAAGAAATCGTCTGGATCGAGGCCCTGCAAAACTATACCCGCATCCTCCTGCGCGACGACCGCAGGGTAATCGTCCGCAAAACGATCACGGAATGGAGCGAGGAACTGCCCGCCGAGCAATTCATCCGCCTCGACCGCTTCCTCCTCATTCAAATCTCCCTGCTCACCTCCACGCGCCGGGAATCGCGCGACCGCACCCTCCTCTTTTTCAAGGGGATTAAGGACGGCATCCCCATCGGACGCTTGGGGGCAATCCGGCTCCGCGAGCTGAATTGGCCACCCGCCATCGAAAGCTAAGGGCCCGCCCCCAGCCCCCTCGCCTGCTTTCCGCAACCCGACAGGCACCCGGAGAAAGCCCCATCGCTCCGGACTCTTGACGCCATTCCTGCCCGTTTCGTCCCTAAAGGCCCGTTTCGTCACTTTTTCACCCCGGGGCAGTCACTTCCTCTAGAATAACTGCCCCGGACCCACTATTTGCAGCTTCAAAACCAACTTAAATTTCCTTCGATTTAGAAGGATCACGCCCATGAGCAACCTCTTCCCCCGGCCCTGGCTCGCCGCCGCCCTTCTGGCCAGCCCCTCGCTCGCCTGGGCCTTCCCGCCTGCCCCCCACTATTCCCTCTTCGGCATGGTCCGCGACCAAGTCGGTCAAACCGTCGCCGCCGAGGGCGCCGAACTCATCCTCCTCAAGGGCGGCCAGGAAATCGGCCGCGCTCCCATCACCTCGAACCAGCTCGATCAAAGCTACGAGCTCAACCTGCGCATCGACCAAAACCGCAGCGGCACCACCTTCTACAG
>CANHIJ010000140.1 GCA_947460575.1 Verrucomicrobiales bacterium
GGGCCCTGCGGGAGGAGGACCTTGGCAAACGGGGCCGCAGCGGAGGGAGTGGGAGGAGGTTTTGGGGAAGAAAAAAGGCGCGGGAACCGAGGTTCCTGCGCCTTTTGGGGGTGAAAGCTGGGAGAGGGGCTTATTTTTTGCCTTTGCCTTTTTTCTTGGTGTCGGCGACGACGGCGGCGACGACTTCGACGACGCGGGGGGCGGCGACGAGCATGATGACGACATCGGGGCCGAGCTTAGTGGTGACGCCTTGGGGGAGGGTGATTTCCTTGGTGTGGAGGCTGCCGCCGATTTCTACGGCGGAGATGTCGACGAGGATGTGTTCGGGGAGGTCCTTGGGGAGACAGGTGATGTTGAGGGAGTGGACGAGGCGTTCGACCAGGCCGCCGGCTTTGGCGCCGACGCATTCGCCGCCGAGTTCGACGGGGACCTTGGAGTGGATGACTTCGTCTTCGCGGATGGCGTGGAAGTCGACGTGGAGGACGTTGCCGTTGAGGGGGTTGTGCTGGACGTCCTGGATAATGGCGAGGGTGGATTCCTTGGCGTCGTCGAGGGTGAGGTCGACGAGGATGTGTTCGGAAATGCTGTGGTGGAGGACGGATTCGAGGGCCTTGCGGTTGAGGCGGATGTTGGTGGCGGCCATGTCCTTGCCGTAAACGACGCCGGGGATGAGGCCCTCGGCGCGGAGGGAGGTGAGGGCGCCGCTGCCGCTGCGTTTGCGGGTGTGGGCAGTAATTGCTGAAGTCTTGGCCATGATGAGGGAGTCTAGTAGGGATGAGTTGGGGAGACGCTGTGGACGACAGGAGGGCTTTTTTTTTGAGGAAAAGCCGCCGTGGCGAGGCAGCGGGTACGCCGCTTCCCGGACTGGGAAAGGGGGTGGGATTTTAAGGGCCGCGGGGCGGCTGTCAATGGGGATGGCGTTTGCCAAAGTGGAGGCAGGCTTTTAGGATGGAGGATGCTGCCCTGGCTCCGCGCTGATCGCCCCCCGCTTTATTTGGCCCCCATGGCGGGGGTGACGGACGCGGTGTTTCGTCGGCTGTGCAAAGAGTTGGGGGCGGAGGTGATGGTGACGGAGTTTGTTTCGAGCGAGGGGATCATCCGGCGGGACGAGCGGACGCGGCACTACACGGATTTTGAGGAAGGGCAGCGGCCGGTGGGGGTACAGCTTTTTGGGGCGCATCCGGAAAACATGGCCGAGGCGGCGCGCAAGGTGATGGATTGGAAGGCGCCCGACTTCATCGATTTAAATTTTGGCTGTCCGGTGAACAAAGTGGTGGCCAAGAATGGGGGGTCGTCGCTTTTGAAGGATTGTCCGCTGCTGACGGCGGTGGCGCGGGCGGTGGCGCAGGCGGTGCCGGTGCCGGTGACGGCGAAGATCCGGATTGGGTGGGACGAGCAGAGCATCAATGCGCCGCACGTTTGTCGGCTGCTGGAAGACTGCGGAGTGGCCGCGGTGACGATCCACGGCCGCACGCGGGCGCAGGGTTATAGCGGCCAGGCGAATTGGGAGGTGATTGCGGAGTGCGCCGAGATGTGCCGCCTGCCGGTGATTGGCAATGGGGACTTGGCGAGCGGCAGCGACATTGAGCACCGGCGGAACACCACCAAGGTGCGCGGGCTGATGATTGGCCGGGCGGCCATGGGGTATCCATGGGTTTTTCGAGAGGCGCGCCACTATTTAGAAACGGGCCAGCCCCTGGCGCCGGTCGAACCGGAGGAGCGCTGGGGGTTTATGTTGCGGCACGCCCGCCTGGCCATGGAGACGGGCCGGTTTGATGGCGAGCGGTTTTTGATGCAGTCGCTGCGCTCGCGCCTGATGGCCTACAGTAAGGGCTTGCCGGGGGGGCGGGCTCTGCGGCAGCGGTTTTGCCAAATCCAGAGTTTGGGGGAACTGGAAGACATCGCGGCGGCCTGGCTGGCCAAGGATGCGGAATTTCACGGGGCGGGCGAGGCGGTGGCCCTACCGGGTTGAGGGCGCGCCCCAGTTTGATGCTGGGGTGTAATGCTGGGGCGATCCATTGGCGGTTGCTGGGCCTGGAATCTGGGGCTTGGGGTAGAGGATGTTTACGGGCATCATCGAGAGCACAGGCTGGGTCAAATCGCGGCGCGCGGCGGCGGGAGGCGGGCGCCTGGAGTTGGCGGGGGTGGCCTTTGGCGGGGAGTTGGCACTGGGAGAGAGCGTGGCCGTGAACGGGTGCTGCCTCACGGTGGTGGCGTCGGGGGAGGGGTGGGCGGCGTTTGATTTGCTGCAGGAAACCCTGCGCCTGACCAACCTTGGGGACCTGGCGGAGGGGGAGGAGGTCAACTTGGAGCGGGCCCTGCGGGTGGGCGACCGCTTGAGCGGGCACTTTGTGCAGGGCCACGTCGACGGCACCGCCGCCGTCATCGAGTACCAGGAGGAAGGCCAGGATCACCTCTACGCGATTGCCTTGCCCGAGGCGGGCCGCCGCCTGGTGGTGCCCAAGGGATCCATTGCGGTCAACGGCATCAGCCTCACCATCGCCTCGCTGGAGGACGACCGCTTCACGCTTTGGATTACGCCGCACACCCACGCGGTCACTAACTTGCGGCGGACCCGGGCCGGGCAGCGGGTCAATCTCGAGTACGACTTTCTCGGCAAGCAGGTCGAGCGCCTGTTGGCCTTGCGGGGGCTGTGAGGTCAGGGGCTTTCGGTCCGCGGAGGGGGGGCATCCCGCCCGTGGTTGACAAGCCCCGGTGCCCGCTGTCCATTGCCCGCCCCTGCTGGCTCCCCTCTCGGGGCCCACCCATCACCTCCCACCCCGCCGCTCTTTTCATGGACTTCGTCACGCCTTCCATCGCTGAAATCGCTCCTTCCATCACGCTCGCCGTCACCGCTCAGGCCGCGAAAATGAAAAAGGAGGGCATCGACGTCTGCTCTTTTGGCGCGGGTGAACCCGACATGGATACGCCAGCTTACATCAAGGACGCCGCAGTGGCGGCCCTCGCGAGCGGCAAGACCAAATATACGGCCAGCGCTGGGCTCCTCGAACTGCGCGAGGCCCTGTGCGCCAAATTGAAAGCCGACAATGGCCTGAACTACACCCCCGACCTCATCAGTGTAAACTGCGGCGCCAAGCATTCCTGCTACAACGCCATCCTGGCCACCTGCGGGCCGGGCGACGAAGTGGTCATCCCCGCCCCGTTCTGGACCAGCTATCCCGACATGGTGCGCCTGGCCGGAGCCACCCCGATCATCGTGCACACCAAAGAGGAGAACGGCTGGAAGATGACCGCCGAGGAGTTTGAGAGCGCCATGAGCCCCTCTACTAAGATGGTCATCATCAACAGCCCCGGCAACCCCACCGGCGCGGTCTACACCAAGGACGAATTGGAAGCCATCGGCGAAATCGCCCTCGCCGAGGACATCTTGATCCTCTCCGACGAAATTTACGAAAAGCTCATCTACGACGAAGCCGAGCACGTCAGCATCGCCAGCCTTTCCCAGGAACTGCGCAATCTCACCATCGTGGTCAACGGTTTTTCCAAGGCATACAGCATGACCGGTTGGCGGGTCGGCTACACCGCCACTGCTAACAAGAAGATTGCAGAGGCCATCGACACCATTCAAAGCCACACCACCAGTGCCCCGGCGACCTTTGCGCAATACGGGGCCTTGGCGGCGCTGGCGGGCGACCCCAATGTGGTGGAAGACATGCGGGCCGAGTTTGACCTGCGGCGCGGCTACATGGGCCAGCGCTTTAGCAAAATCAATAACATCAGCGTGGTCGAGCCCAAGGGCGCCTTTTACTACCTGGTCAACATCGGCAAAATGGGGCTTTCTAGCATGAACTTTGCGGAAAAGCTCCTCATTCGCAGCCACGTCGCGGTGGTCCCCGGGATCGCCTTCGGCGCCGACGACACCGTGCGCTTCAGCTACGCTTGCAGTCTCGACGTCATCAAGACCGGCCTCGACCGCTTCGAAGAATTCTGCAAGGCCCACTGAGCCCCGGCGCGGGTCTCCACCGCCTCCTCGAGTCTCGCGGCGGGCCGATGTGCCGACCTCGCCGCGCGGGCGGGGCGGCGGCTTTTTTTAGCCTGTGGATCTCCTTTTTGCATGAAACGCCGCTTTTGGCAGCGCCCGGCGGAGACGGGCGCCTCTCCCGCGGCGCGGCGGCAGCTTGGGCGGCGCGCTGCTTTTAAGTTAGTTTTTTGGGGGGGAGGAATGCTCCGGGCGCTCGGCGCGGGGGGCGGCGCGGCGGAACCGGAGGCGGCGCGCTGGGTGCCCGACATCACCCCCTGCGCTTTCGCCCACTACAGCTTTGGGACCGCGGTCGACTCCGCGGGCTTCGTTTGGTTCACCGAGTTCAATCGCCGCCGCGTCCGCGGCTGGAATCCCCAAACCGGCCAGTTCGCGGCGGGCTCGGCCGCGGAAGTGCCCGGCCTGTATGGCTTGGCGGCGGGGCTGAGCGGGGAACTGTTTGCTGGGCTGGACCTCGGCGATGTGGGGAGCCCGGGGAAGATCGTGCGCTGGTCGGGGGACGGCGCGGCGACGCCCCTCCATGAGAAAATTACCCGACCGCGCCAGTTGTGCGGTGACGCCGCGGGCCATCTCTATGCGGTGTTAGAAGGGGGCCAGGTGCTGCGCTGGGACCGCGCCACCGGGGCGGTGGCGGAAGTCTTTTGTGCCCAATCCCCGCTGTGCGGGATCGCGGTCGGCCCGGACGGATCGATTTATGTCAGCGAATACGGCGTTTTCGACGTTGCGCCGGAGGGCTACAGTCGCCCCCTAACGCCTGGGCAAGTCAAGGTGCGGCGGCCCACCGGGGAGGTTGCGGTCCTCGCCAAAGGTTTTTGGCGGGCCCGCGGCTTGGCGCTCCAGGGGTCGAATTTGTACCTTTGCACCGAGTCCAACCGGGCGGACCACGGCAACGCGGGGTTACTCGTGCGCATCGACAGCGCCACCGGGGTGGCGGAGACCTTGCTCGACGACTTGGACTACCCGCAGTTTCCCGCCGCCAGCGCGGCGGGCCCGGTTTATTTTACTTTGGGGCGGGACAACCGCTTGGTGAGCTACGATGCGGCGGCGCCCTTTCGGGAGGGGGAGGCCCCGCCTCGCGGAGGGGCGAAATCTCGGGTGCGCGGCGGGCGCTTAGTTTGGGAGGAGTCGGGGGCGGGCATTGGCTTTGCGCTGCGGGCGCAAAAGTGTGTGTTGCGGGGGCGCCTGCTGCCCGATGCGGGGGTGCGGCGGATGGACGGGTGGCTGGAGATTCCGGCGGAGCGCTTTGCGCTGAACCGGGAGGATTTGTATCCGGTGCACGACGCCGAGCATCCTGGGCCAGGGCTCTTTGAGCTGCCGGAAGTGGCTTGGAGCAGCGCCGCGGGCGCGCTGCGAGGGGAGGTTTTCCCGCGGCGCGCCCATGAGGGCTGCCGCTGGCCGATGCGGGAGGTGGGGACCCGCCTGGAAGCGCCCGCGGCGGGCTTCAGCGAGCAGCCGGTCGCCTTTCGGTTCTACTTTTGTTGGACGGCGGGGAGTTAGAGAGAAAATGAGCCCTGGGTCGAAAAAGCGCGGCAAAAAGGGTGCCCTCGCGGAGCAGATAGGGGCAAGTTCGGCTTGCCCGCATCCATGAGCCCTTCCGACCGCACCCAGCACGAGCATTTCCTCCGCTTCTTTATGGAGCTGGAGCCGTCCTTGCGCGTCTTCGTGCGCTCTCTCCTCTTGAGCCGTGAGGAGGAACGAGAGGTTATGCAGGAAGTGTCGCTGGTCCTGTGGCGGAAATTTGACCCTGCCATGGAAGCGGCCTCCTTTTGCCGCTGGGCCTTTGGGGTGGCTCGACTGGAAGTCCTCGCGTTCCGGCGCGACCGGGCTCGGGACCGCCTCAGCTTCGCGCCCGAATTGATCGATCTGCTCGGGCAAACCGTGGAGGACGGCGCCGACGACCTGGCGGCCGAGCGGCGCGCTTTGGACATCTGCCTGCAAAAGCTCCCCGAAGGCCCCCGCCAACTGGTGCAGGCGGCCTATGCCCCCGGGGTCAAAATCGACCGCCTGGCCCAGCACTTGGGCCGCAGCCCGATGGCGGTTTATAAAACGCTGCACCGCATCCGACTGAGCCTCATGGATTGCACCCGCCGCGTCCTCAGCCTGGAAGAAACCGCATGAACTCCCCAGACCCCCGCTGGGAGGTGATCCGCCGCCACCTCGACCGCCAAGCCGCGCCCGCAGAACGCGCCGATTTCGAGGCCAGCCTGCGGGAGGACCCCGCTTTCCGCCGATGCTACATTCGCTACCTCAACATAGAGGTGGCGCTGCAGGCGAGCGCCCAAGCGGAATATCGCCTGCCGCCCGTTCCGCCGCCGCCGCGCACCCCAGCCTGGCGCGGCGCCCTCGGCAAGGCCGCTGCCGCCCTCGCCCTGCTGCTCGGCTTGGCGGGCTGGGGCTTTTGGCCGCGCCCTCCGGCGGAGCCAGAAATCGTGGCCCACCTCACCGCCCTCCAGGATTGCCGATGGGTCCATTCCGCCACCCAGGCCGCAGTGGGCGACCCGCTCTATCGCGGCCAAACCCTCGAGCTCTCCGCCGGGCGCCTCGAAGTGACCTTCGCCAGCGGAGCGGTAGCGACGCTGCTCGGTCCTATCATCTTCACCCTGGATTCGCCCAACAGCGGATTTCTTACCCTGGGGCAGATGCAGACCCGGGCCGATTCCCCCCAGGCCAAGGGGTTTACGGTGCGCACGCGCACCGCGCGCATCGTGGATGTCGGCACCGAATTCATCGCCGCGGCCGCGGCCGATGGACTCAGCCGCGTCGATGTCGTCCGGGGGGAAGTCGTCGTCCACACCCCAGGGCAGCGCCATGCGCAGCACCTCAGCCAAGGCGATGCCCTTTCCGTCGAAAGCGGCCAGGCCCAAGTTCTGGTGCGCATCGAGAGCGGAGAGGGCACCGCGGCGTTTCGCTTTCCGACCCTGCCCCCGCCTTCAGCCTCCGACGCCGCCGATGTCGCCACCGGCTGGGCGCGCGCTAAGATCGCCTTCGGCCCCCAGGCCGAAAGCAGCGGTGAGGTGGCCAAGCTCTGCAACGGCCATGCCCAGGGCTCAGCGGACGACCCCGGGGAGTCGGTCTATTTTGAAAGCAATCAATCGGGTGGTTTTTTGTTAGACTTGGGGCGGAGCTTGCAGGTTACTAGCATCAATACGTACAGTTGGCACCGCAACCAGGGCAACCAAGGCGACCGGGTCCGCGCGACCCAAAAGTTCACCCTCTATGGCTTTCGGGGCGAGGCGGCGCCTCCCGAGGGATCGACCCCGCCGGGGACGGGTTGGGAGTTGATCGGCCGGGTCAACACCGATGAATTTTTCGGCCGTGGGCCGCAGCGCTCCCAGCCGGAACAGCAAGCCTCTAGCATTTCCGCCACTGGTGGCGCAGTGGGCCGCTACCGCTATTTGCTGTGGGACGTCCGCCCCAGCCGCGCCTTCCACGGCGCGGTGGAGGACAACACCCTCTATGGAGAAATCGATGTCTTTGGTTACTAATTTTATGTCGCAATGCCCCAACCGCCCGCCGCATCCCCCCGCTCGCCAGGGGGTCCCCCGCGCCCTTCTCGCCTTTGTTGCCCTAGCGCTTTCTAGCCTGGCGGCCCGCGCCGAGCGGGTGCTGATCCCGCCAGACAAAATCGCCGCCGTGCAAGCCGACTGGAAGCGAAAAACCCACGGCCGCCCCGTGGTCGTCAATTGGCTCTACATGAGCGTCCGCAGCAACCAAGACCCTCAGCCCGGCCTAACTGGAGAACCCATGTTTCAAAATTTCGTCGCCAGCGTGGCCTTGGCCAAAAAAAATCGCATTCCCACCACTTTCCTCTTCGAACACCAAACCCTCATCGACCCGCGCTTCCGCGAGTTCATGGTCCGCGAAATCAAATCGGACCCGCTCCTGGAAGCCGGTATGAATTTGCAATTCGGCCAGGAATTGGTCCAAAAGGCCGGATTGCCCTGGAAAGGCCAACACTACGTCTGGGATCCCGCGCCCAGCGTTTCCTATCCTAGCGGCTTCGCTCCCCGCGACCGGGAAAAATTGGTGGACCTCTACATGGCTGACTTTTTGGAGATTTTCGGGCACTATCCGAAATCGGCGGGCGCCTGGGTCGTCGACACCTACACCCTCCGCTACCTCGCCGAAAAATATGGCGTGATCGCCTCCGCCCAGTGCCCCGACCAGTGGCGCACCGATTTCTACACCCTCTGGGGCGCCCCCCAAAACTCCCCCTATATCGGCTCGCGCCTCAATGCCTACATGCCTGCCCAGACGGCGGAAAATGCCCTGGGCGTCGCCATGTTTCGCATGACCGGCGGCGTGGAGCCGATCCACCACTACGAAGGCGGGGCCGCCACCTATCCTTTCGGCTCCATGCAAATGCCCTCGCTCTTCATCAGCGCCGGGCGCTACGCCGAGTGGTGGCTCAATATGCTCGCGGAAACCCCCCTCTCCCTCGGCAATACCACCCCCGGCACCGAAACCGCCTGGTGCGATCCCCAGAGCATCGACGACCTTCAAGCGATGGTGGCCCAATACCGCGACCTCGGTCTCCTCCAAACCGAAACCCTCAGCCAAACCGCCGCCACCTTTCTCAAAGCCAATCCCCTGACGCCACCGGGGGCAGAGAATGCCCTGGAGGATGGCAAAGATACCTTCCAGCCCGCCACCGGATGGGTCGCCAAAAACGTCGCCGACCTCCTAGCGGCTGCGGCCCCCGAGCAGCCCGAAGCCAACGCCCGCACCGTGGCCAACCTACCCCAGGTGATGAACTGGGACCTCCCCCGCAAGGCCACTTGGTATTCTAGCCGCTATTACCGCTGCGGCCTAGTGTGGGAGGGTGCCGAATTCCGCCTCCGCGACCTCTATCTCTATGACGAAACGGTGGCGGATTCCTACCTCAC
>CANHIJ010000141.1 GCA_947460575.1 Verrucomicrobiales bacterium
ATTGATGACGGGGAGCATGCGGGTCATGTTCCAGCGTGCGGTCGGAATGGTGAGGAAGCGGGCTGGGATTATTTTCGCTAATTTGGTTTATAACCTGTGCCGGGGGAAGCAGATCATCCGTTTGAAAATGATGGGCAGGAAAACTCCCGCCACGTTATAAGTGAAAAAACCGACTAGCTGCTACACCCTAGTGAGCACTGGATTTAAACCTAATAGTGTTAGGTGGTAAAATCGCCAGAAGGAGGCGCAAAAACGAATTTAACCTAAAACTCGCCGATGGATATCTCATATATTTTGGAAAGACAGGTTTCTGGCCGAGCAACTAAACCGGAGACTTCCTCTGCCGGTTTGGAATTCCCTTGCGCAAACGAAACCCTCAGCTCCGTAAAGCGAGCAGTCCCAAATGCACTCCATCAAATCCAACCCGATGATCCACCCTACTACTACCCGCCGCCAGTTGCTTGCGGCGTCCACCCTCGGCGCAGTTCCATTCATACTCCCGTCGTATCTTCGGGCTGCGGACACGGCGCCATCGAAGCGGGTCACCATGGGTTTCATCGGGATGGGCACCCAGGGGCGGGGACTGCTTGGCGGATTCCTCGGGGACCGTGAAGTCCAGGTCGTGGCGGTCTGCGATGTGGATACGAACCGGCGAGAAGCGGCAAAGCAAACGGTGGAGGCGGCCTACGGAGCCAACCGCCCGGAGGGCTGGAAGGGATGTGAAGCTTTTAATAACCACGAAGAGCTGCTGGCCCGCGCGGACATTGATGCGGTGTGCATCGCCACGCCGGACCACTGGCATGCCATCATCACCGTGGCGGCACTGAAAGCAGGAAAGGATGTTTATTGCGAGAAGCCCCTAACTCATAACATTCACGAGGCCATTGCGGTCATGGATGCGGTGAAGGCCACCGGGCGGGTCCTGCAGACGGGCTCCATGCAGCGCTCCATGGCGGAATTCCGCATTGCCTGCGAACTGGTGCTCAATGGCGTGATAGGGAAGATCAGTCACGTGCATGTGAGTTTCAGCGGGCCCGGCCGTCCCAATGATTTGCCGGAGGAGGCTGCGGAGCCCGGGCTCGACTGGGACCGCTGGCTCGGGCCCGCACCGCTGGCGAAATACAACGCGGCCTTGGCTCCACGCGGCGTGCATGGCCATTATCCCGCATGGCGGTCGTATGCGGAATACGGCGGGGGCGGCGTCACCGACTTCGGAGCCCATCACCTGGACATCGCCCAGTGGGGGCTAGGCGAGGAAGGGCCTGTGTCTGTCAAGGCCCCGCCGGGGGCCAGAGAAGCCTTCGCCGCCAAGAAGACCGAAGACTTGCGCGGCTGCGAACTCACTTACGCCAGCGGCGTGGTGGTCAAGCAAGTCCAAGGATTTGGCGTCGAGTTCTTCGGTGCCAACGGCGTGGTGCGGGTGGACCGCGGCAAATTCGAACTCAGCTTCGAGAAAAATAGGGCCAGCGCGGACCCCACCAATGCCGATGGTATGGAGCGCCGGGCCCTCGCGGCCGAGAAAAACTTCCTCGGCGACGCCAAAGTGCGCCTCTACAAGAGCGTGAATCACCTCTCCGATTTCATCAAATGCGTGCGCAGCCGGGAAAAGCCGGTCGCTAGTGAAATCGCAGGCGGTACCACGGCCATCGCCTGCCATCTCATGGGCATCGCCGACCGCACCGCTACGGACGTAAAATGGGATCCGGTGAAACGCGAACTGGTCGGCCATGCCATCGACGCGAAGGAACTGACCCGCCCATACCGCGGCGCCTGGCGCCTGTGACCGTCTGTCGGGAAATCCGCCCCTATCCAGTTCGTCTCGCATGCAACCAACGGTCTCCATCTCGCTCGACGACAAGGCCTGCCAGGTCTTGTCCTTCGACCCGGCGGACCAGGTATTCCGCGTGGACTTGTCAGGCAAAGGCCTGAAGGCGCGCCATGTCCGCATCGAGCGCCTTCCCGGCAACGACAAAACCACGCCCCCCGGGCGATTCCGCTTTAGCAACTTCCTCGTATACGGACGGAAACTCTACTGATACGACCTTTCTAAGCCCCATTTCCTGCCAGCACCCCAACCGATCTTTTGCCTTATGACCAACCCTCAAATCACCCGCCGCCGTTTTCTTGAATCCTCGGGAAAAACCACTGCCAGCCTGGCCGCAGGGGCCGCGTTGCTCAGTGCGCCGCAGCGCGCCCGGGCCCAGAGCCCGGGTGATCAGATCGTGCTGGCCCTGATTGGGGCCGGTGGGCGCGGCGCGGTGCATGCCATGGGCATGGCGCAGTTGCCCGGGGTGGAGTTCAAATATGTCTGCGATATCTGGAAGGATCGGGGCGCCGCCATCATGGGGGATTTGGCGAAGGTACAGAAGCGCGCACCGCAGCGCATCTCCGACATGCGGGTCGCGCTCGATGACAAGGAGGTCGATGCCGTGGTCATTGCCACCCCGGAACACTGGCACGCCCTAGCCACGGTCTGGGCCTGTCAGGCGGGCAAGGATGTTTACGTCGAAAAGAGCCCGTCCCTGAGCGTCTGGGAAGGACGCAAGATGATCGAGGCGGCGCGGAAGTATAACCGCATCGTCCAGGTCGGGCTGCAGAATCGCAGTGGCCCCTATGCGGCCTCGGCGCGGGATTACATCGCGAGCGGAAAGCTGGGGCGGATTGTGCATGTGAAGGTGTATAACATGCTGGACGGCTCCAAGTGGGAGCCCCAGCCAGATAGCGCCCCGCCTGCGGGGCTCGACTGGGATGCGTGGCTCGGACCGGCGCCGGAGGTTCCCTACAATCCCGGCCGCCACCTGAATTGGCATCCCTGGTGGGACTACAAAGGCGGCACCTTGGTGGACGATGGCATCCATCAGCTCGATCTGGCCCGCATGGCCCTGGGCGATCCTGCCCATCCAAAGTCGGTGCTCTGCATCGGCGGCAACTACGCCTTCCAATCCAAGCGCGAGGTCCCGGAATTCCAGTGCATCACCTATGATTACGGGGATTTTGCCATGACCTGCGAGAGCGGCAATGCGACGAATTATATGCGGAAATTCCCCGGCGAAGTCCGCTACGGCGACAAATGGCCGCACTGGCCGACTTCTGCCACCCGGATCGAAATCTATGGCACCAAAGCCCTCATGTATCTCGGCCGCCACGGCTGCGGCTGGCAGGTCGTGGTCGAGGGAGGCAAGGTGATCGATCAGGACAAAGGATACTTTCCTGACAAATGGCATCAGCCGAACTTCATCGATTGCCTCCGCTCGCGGAAACCGCCGAACAGCGACATCGAGCAGGCTCACCACAGCGCCTGCCTGGTTCATTTGGCCAATACCTCTTACCGCGTCGGGCAGCAGCAACTGATGTTCGATGGCGCGGCGGAGCGCTTCACCAACAGCGACGCGGCAAATGCGCTGCTCAAACCGGCCTACCGCAAACAATACCGCATTCCTGATGTCGTGTAACGAATTAAGCTAGTGATCGAGTTGGCCGAAAAGCAGCCCCTCGATATCATTTTAAAAAAACCAACGATAATCTAACTCGAATGAAACGCATCATGTCCATTCTGCCCGACCGCCTAGTCGCCCTCCTGGCGCTGGCCGCCCTCTTTATCCCGGGGTATGCCCACGGCCTGACCCTGGACCTGCAGCGCCGCGATCCGGGCACGGGCGCGATCTCCCTGCAAAAGGAGGAAGTCGATCCGAAGCGGGTCGGGGTCATCGCCGTAGACGTGTGGAACTACCATTGGTGCAAGACGGCGACGATGCGCGTGGATGCCTTTGTGCCGCGGATAAACCACGCGCTCGAGGCTGCCCGGGCGCTCGGCATGAAGGTCATGCTTTGTCCGAGCGACGTGGTCGACAATTACGTGGGCTATCCGCAGCGCGAAGCCATCTTCACGCTGCCGAAGGTGTTGGTGCCCAAGGTGGTGGACGCGACCTGCCCGGCCGTGCCGGATGCGGGCGGGTGTGCGTGCGGCCGCGAACGCTGCGCGGGAAACTACGGTTGGGACGGCATGCACCCGGCCCTGAAGATTGGCGATGACGATCTGATGCCGGATACGCAGGCCGAGGTTTACGCGATTTGTCAGAAATACAATCTAACTCACTTAATTTATGTCGGGTTTCACACCCAGGTTTGCCTGTTGGGCAAGCCGATGGGGCTGCGGGCAATGAAAGCGGCGGGGCTCCACTGCGTGCTGGCGCGGGACATGACCGATGCCCATCCGGGTTACGATCCGGCCCGCAACTTCACGCCGGATCTAAATACCGAACAGGTGGTCGAGCATTTTGAGAAGCACCTCGCGCCCACGATCCATTTCCAGCAGGAACTGACCAAGCTAGGGAAGTGGGATCCCAGCTGGGTGGTGGACCCGGTGCGCATCGCCCCGTGGGGGACGCCGCTGCGCCCGCACCTCTTCGAGCAGCCTATCACCGTGACCCTGACAGCTCCGCTCAATCCCGGCGCGGAGATCCGCTACACCCTCGATGGTTCCAAGCCCTCGCCTGCTTCCACTCTCTATACCAAACCACTCGAGTTCACTGACACCACGCGGCTGCGCGTCGCGGCTTTCCGCGAGGGACGGGCGGTCTGTCTGGAATCGGAAGGGGCCTTTGCTCGTCTGGGCCCGATGCCGTCGGCACCGGATATCGCCATCGGCGATCTGACTCCGACGCGCAACGTCGGCTTTGGCCACACCAACGACGGACAGGTCCGCTATGCCGGAAACACCCGGCCGCCTCAGAAGAACAAGTCCAACCTGGGCCAGCCCTTGAAGGTGAACCGGCAAACCTACGACGTAGGCCTGGGCGTTCACGCTCCCTGCGCCCTGATGTATCAGGTCAAACCCGAGTATCAGCGTTTCGTGGCCCTGGCTGGTGCGGATGAAAACGTGGTCGAGATCAACCATGGTTCGAATCTCGCCATGTACCCTAGCGTGGTCTTCAAAGTGTTCATCGACGGCAAAGAAGCCGCCGCCAGCCCGGTCATGCGGGTGCAGTCGCAGGCGTGGCGTTTCGATGTGCCGATCCCAGAGGGTGCCCAGTTGATCAGCCTCGTCGCCATGGATGCGGGCAACGGCTCACGCGAAGATTTCGCCAACTGGGCCAACGCTGGATTCATGCTCCGGAAATGATATTGCGCCGCTCTTGCGCGCGAGATGCTGCCCCGCCTGAAAACCGGTCCCCATCGCTCTCCATGACGCTGCTTTCTCTTCCGGTCCTGCTTCTGAGCGCCATGATGGCCTCGGCTGCGCCCGCGGTCCTGCCGGGCACGGCACCGCTGGCGGAAGGCCAGGGGGGCGTGGGGCATTGGGACGGGGTCATTGATGCCGAAATCGATCGAGCGACGGCGGGGCGCCCGCAGCATTGGAAGCGTGATTTTTCATCGGCGGAGTCATACAACCGTTCTATCGAAGCGAATCGGACGCGCTTCGCTCACATCATTGGGGCGCGCGATGCCCGCGTCCCTTTCGATGCGCCGTCGCTGCTGGCGACGGTGGATCAGCCAGCGCTAGTCGGGCGCGGGAAAAGTTATGACGTCCACCGAGTGAACTGGGCGGCGTTTGGCGAGGTGCACGCTGAGGGCTTGCTGTTAGAGCCGCGCGGACGCAAACCGGTGGCGGCGGTGGTCGCGGTGCCGGACTGCGCGCAGACGCCCGAGCAGATTTGCGGGCTGGCACCAGGGGTGGCCGCGGAATCTCAATTCGCGCGGCGTTTGGCCGAGAGCGGCTGCCGCGTCCTCGTTCCGGTGTTGATTGACCGGGCGGTGGAAGTCCGCGGCGATGAGGGTTTCCAGCCCTATGCGCGCCAGCCCATGAGCAGCCGGGAACGGTTGTTTCGCCCGGCCTTTCAGCTCGGTCGACACCTGATCGGCTATGAAGTACAGAAAGTCCTCGCGGCGGTCGACTGGCTGGCGCGGGCCAACCATGCCATCGGCGTGATCGGTTATGGCGAGGGTGCCCTGCTAAGTTTTTATGCCGCGGCGCTGGATACCCGCATCGATGCGGCCGGTGTCTCCGGGTATTTCGATTCGCGCCAGAACCTTTGGAGCGAACCCTTTGACCGCAGCGTGTTCTCCCTCCTCACCCAGTTCGGCGACGCTGAGATTGCGACCATGATTGCGCCCCGGACCCTTGTCATCGAAGCTTGCGGCGGCCCGGAAGTCGCGGTGGCGGCCCCGGGTGGCAGCCAGGGAGTGGCCCACTCGCCCGATCTGGCCCGCGTGAAGGCGGAAGTCGATCGGGCGCTCCAGCTAGTGAGCGGCTTGGCTGGGCCTGCACCGATTCATTTGATCGCGGAAGGCGACGGGCAGGGGGCATTCGGTTCGGTCGCAATGCTGAGCTGCTTTCTCACCGCGCTGAATCCCGGGGCGACGCTCCCTGCGGACGAGCGCGCGCCGGAGATGGCGCCGTCCCGGTTCGATCCGCGCGTGCGCCAGCAACGGCAGATGCATGAGATCGACCGGCACAACCAAGAGTTGCTTGGGAAGAGCTGGAAAGTGCGGCAGCAATTCATGGCCGGGCTCGATTCGTCTTCGGTCGAAAAGCACCAGGCGACCAAGCTTCCCTATATTGAGCATCTGCGCCGCGAAGTGCTCGGGCGTCTTGATACGCCGGTGTTGCCGTTTAACGCCAAATCGCGCCTGCGCTATGACGAGGAGAAGTGGAGTTGTTATGAGGTTCGATTGGATGTTTTTCCGGGCGCACATGCGTTTGGTTATTTGGTTGTCCCCCAAGGGTTGAAACCCGGTGAACGGCGTCCGGTGGTGGTGTGCCAGCACGGCGGCGGCGGAAATCCTGACCAGTTGGTGAAGGACGAGGCTGGGGCCTATCATGCATTCGCGGCGCGGCTTGCGGAGGAGGGTTTCGTCACCTTCGCGCCCTCGGTGATGTTTCCGCCCAACGACAGCCTGGTGCGCAAATGCAACAGCGTGGGGCTGACCCAGTATTCCTACGTCGCGGCCATGCACCAGCAGATCCTCAACTGGCTGCGGACCCAACCCTTCGTCGCGGCGGATCGCATCGGGCTCTACGGGCTTTCCTGGGGCGGCAAAACTGCCATGCGCATGCCGCTGCTGGTGGATGGTTATGCCATGACCATCGTCTCGGGTGATTTCAACGAGTGGATCTGGAAGACCGCCACTAACGACAGCGGCTACAGCTATGTGTTCCAGCCGGAGCCTTACATCTTTGAGTTCGACCTGGGCAGCACCTATGGCTACGCCGAGATGGCGGCCTTGATCGCACCCCGCCCGTTCATGGTCGAGCGCGGGCATTTCGATCCGGTCGGCTCCGACGAGCAGGTCGGGTTCGAGTTTGCCAAAGTGCGCCAACTCTACAGCGCCCGCCTCCAGCTGCCGGACCATTGCGCCATCGAATGGTTCGTCGGCGGACACGAAATCCACCTCGGCGAGACGTTCGCGTTCCTCCACCGCCACCTCGGCCCAGTGGGCGAGGATTGAGACCAGGACCGGTTGCGGCGAGGGCTCGTCTTTTCGCATTAATCTATGGTATTTGTCAGATTATTTTATTATTAACAAGAAATGACGCACCTTTCCGCTCTGCCCTCAGCCTTCGTGGGCCCGCCCCCCATCAAGGACCAAGGCACGGTTGACTTCCTCCCCCAACACCTCAACTGGCCCAAATGAAAAAGCGGCACCGCCCATTTCTCGTCGCCGCGCTGCAGGCCGCCCTCGCG
This sequence comes from Verrucomicrobiales bacterium, assembly GCA_947460575.1. Classification (GTDB taxonomy): domain Bacteria; phylum Verrucomicrobiota; class Verrucomicrobiia; order Verrucomicrobiales; family V1-33; genus CAIZWU01. The sequence continues at coordinate 7,686 of CANHIJ010000141.1, forward strand.
CTTCCGGTCGTTGCCGCAGCCGCCGCGGATTCACCCGTGGATTTCGACCGCGAGATCCGCCCCATGCTTTCCGAAAACTGCTTCGCCTGTCACGGGCCGGATGAGTCCAAGCGCAAGGCTGGGCGGCGGCTCGACACCAGGGAAGGGGTATTGGCGACGAAGGATGGGGTCACGGCTGTTGTGCCCGGGCAGAGCGAGGCCAGTGCCCTGATCCAACGGGCACTTTCTCACGATCCTGACGAAGTCATGCCTCCGCCGAAGTCGGGCAAGCAGCTCACGTCGGCGCAGCTTGAAAAGCTGCGGCTTTGGATTGATCAAGGCGCTGTCTGGCAGGGGCACTGGGCCTTTGCGAAGCCGGTCCGTCCGGCCCCGCCCGCGGTGCGCGATGCCGCCTGGATGCGAAATCCTATCGATGCCTTCGTGCTGGAGCGGCTCGAGAAAGCGAAGCTGGCACCCCAAGTTGAGGCGGAGCCGCGCACCCTGATCCGCCGCCTCAGCCTGGACCTGCGCGGTCTGCCGCCGACTCCGGAAGAGGTCGAGGCCTTCCTCGCCGACGGGGATGGCGGCGCTTACGGCGCGCTGGTGGATCGCCTTCTAGCTTCGCCGCACTATGGCGAACGCATGGCGCAGCTGTGGCTCGATCTGGCGCGCTTCGCCGACTCGGACGGCTACCACGACGACACCCCGCGGGCGATGTGGCGGTTCCGCGACTACGTCATTGAGGCGTTCAACGCGAACAAGCCCTTCGACCAGTTTACCGTCGAGCAGATCGCGGGCGACCTGCTGCCGGACGCGTCTGTCGAACAGCGCATCGCTAGCGCCTTTCATCGCAACGGTCCGACCAGTTCCGAGGGCGGCGCGGACGCCGACGAATACGCCGCGAAGTACGCGGTGGATCGCGTGAACACCACGTCCACCACGTGGCTCGGGATCACGCTGCAATGCGCGGAATGCCACGACCATAAATTCGATCCCTTCACCACCCGCGAGTACTATCAGCTATTTGCGTTTTTCAATCAGGTCCCGGAAAACGTTCTCGAACGCGCCCTGCACGTCGCGCCGTTGATGGCGGCGCCAACGCCGGAGCAGGAGGCCACACTCGGTGAACTCACCCGGCAGGTGGCGGCCCTCGAGCAGCAATTGCAGGCGCTGCGGCCGGAGGCCGCTGCGGCTGCTGCCGAGGCATTGAATC
>CANHIJ010000142.1 GCA_947460575.1 Verrucomicrobiales bacterium
CTGGCCTTGCTGAGTTCCGCGGCCTGGCTGTCGGCCTCTTCGCCCCCCGCGGGCTCGGACGGCTCAATCGCCCTGATGGAAGACAGCGCGCGGACTCTGGCGGCGGGGGATTTTGGCTTTGCGGATGCGGGCGACGACCCTGCGGACGTCTTTCGGGGGCTGCGGGTGGCCAGCCTGCCGACGCAGGGGATCTTGGCGATCGACGGGGTCGCGGCGCGGGCGGGGGATTTTGTTTCGCTCTTTCCGGAGCCGGGCAAGGTCTGGACGGACCGGGTTCGCCCGCACTTTTGGCAAGCCCTGGCGTCGTCCGCGGACGGGAGCAAGTTGCTGGCGGCGCCGACGGGCTCTGACCTCGGGGCGCGGCTCTATGTTTCGGCGGATTCCGGCGCCAGTTGGACCGCCCGGGAATCGAGCCGCAACTGGTATGCGGTGGCCTCTTCCGCGGACGGCACCCGGTTGGCGGCCGTGGTCATGCAGGGCATGATTTATGTTTCTGGAGACTCCGGGGCGACCTGGGCGGCGCGCGGCACCGCGGCATTCTGGAACTCCATCGCCTCCTCCGCGGACGGCGCGCGGCTGGCGGCGGCGACAGGCGGGGGGCCCATTTACACTTCCAGCGACTACGGGGCGACCTGGACGCCGCGGGGGGTCAACCGGAGTTGGGCCAGCGTGGCTTGCTCGGCGGACGGCACCCGCTTGGTGGCCGCGGTGCGCGATGGCGGCGCGCTTTACACCTCGGTGGATGCCGGGGCGACCTGGGTGGAGCGGCAAACGGGCGGCAACTGGCAATCGGTCGCTTCCTCGGCGGACGGGTTGCGCCTGGTGGCGCTGGATCAGCGCGCGGCGGACGGCAAGGGCGTTTGGACTTCGGGGGACGGCGGGGTCACTTGGCGGCCCCACGCCTTGGTCGGCTACTGGTCGGCGGTGGCCTGTTCGGCGGACGGCTCGCGCGTCGCGGCGTTGGCGGATCAGATCTATTTGTCGCAGGATTTTGGAGAAACCTGGAGCGCGCGCGGCCTGGGCAATTCCTGGTCGGCGGTGGCGTCCTCGGCGGACGGGAACAAATTGGTGGCGGCGGCCAAGTTCGGCACCATCTACACATCGGAGGCGACCACCCCGATCCTGACCTTCACACCTGCACCCGACGCCTTTGGCGCGCCCTACGCGGATTTTACTTTCCAGGTGGCCGACAGCGGGGCGGCGGGCGCGGATTTGGATCCGACCCCAAACCGCCTGACTTTTTCGGTGGCGGCGCAGGATGACGCCCCGCGGCTGGCGGCGGCGCTGCCCGACCAAGCGGCTCCCACGGGGCTTCCTTATGAATACCGCCTGGCCGAGGGGAGTTTTGTCGATCCGGATCCGGGCTCGGTTTTGACGTATGCGGCGACCCGCGCCGACGGCAGCGCGCTGCCGGGGTGGCTGCGTTTTGAGGGTGGCAGCGCCACGTTCCGCGGGACGCCAACCGCGGCGGAGACTTTGGAAATCAAAGTCACGGCGACGGACGGGAGCGCCGCGGCCTTGTCGGGAAGCGGCAGCTTCCGCCTCCAGGTATCGGGCCTGCCGACCGGGACCGACGGGGCGGTGGCCCTACTGGAAGAAGGCAGCTATACGTTTAAGGCGGCCGACTTTGGCTTTAGCGATCCGCTGGAACTGGCGGCGCAGCGCTTTACCGGCATTCGTTTAACTACTCTTCCGGGACTGGGAAGCCTGGCGCTGGAGGGCAATGCGGTGGCGGCGGGGGATTTTGTGTCCATGATTCCGATTCCTGGGGTCGCTTGGACGCCGCAAACCGGCTTGCAGGGGGCATCGGGCTTGGCGTGCTCGGAGGATGGAAGCAAGTTGGTGGCGGTGAATAGCGGGGGGCAGCTCCTGGTCTCGACCAATTCTGGAGTCAGCTGGACGACCCGGGGGGCGGCCCGCCAGTACAGCGCCGTGGCCTGCTCCTCGGGCGGGTCGCGACTGGTGGCGGTGGTGGAAAATGGGCAAATCTACACTTCACAGGATTCGGGCTTCACCTGGGTGGCCCGGGAACAAGTGCGGCAATGGTACGGGGTAGCTTCGTCCGCCGATGGCTCCAAGCTGGTGGCTTGCGACCGGGGCGCAGCGGGCGGACGGCTTTACACTTCCGTGGACTACGGGGCAAGCTGGACGCCGCGGGAAAGTTTTCGCTATTGGTCCGCAGTGGCCTCCTCGGCCGATGGGACTCGGCTGGCGGCGGTGACCAACCATCCCAATTTTGTCGACTACGTCTATATATCCACGGACTCCGGGGTCACCTGGACCCCTCGCGGGGCCTATGGCTCGCGCCGGGCGATCGCGAGTTCGGCGGATGGAGCGCGCTTGGTGACGGTAGAAAACGGGCGGATGTCGCTCTCGGCGGACGGGGGAGCGACCTGGACGCATCGGGATGGCACCTATTATTGGAAGGCGGTGGCGAGTTCGGCGGACGGGCTGCGCCTGGTGGCGGCGGAGCATTCGGGGGGGCGGATTTACGTTTCGGCGGATGGCGGAGCGACGTGGACTCCGCGGGAAACCGGGCGCAATTGGCTGGCGGTGGCTTCCTCGGCGGACGGGCAAAAACTGTGGGCGGGGGCGGAAAATTCGCCGGTTTACGCTTCGGTGCCCAGCGCGCCGCGGCTGCTCTACACCCCACCGCCGGACGGGGCGGGCCTGCCCTACAGCACTTTCCGCTTCCAAGTGGAAGACAGCGGTCCGGCAGGAGCGAATCTCGATCCGGCGCCGAAACTCCTAGCCTTGAACGTGACCAACCGCAACGATGCGCCCATCGCGGGGCCGCCGCCGAGCCCCCAGACGGCGCTGAAGGGGGTGCCCTTTGCCTTGGTGCTGCCCGCAGAAACCTTTAGCGACGTCGATGCGGGGAATGTCTTCAGCTTTGTGGTGCAGCAGGCCGATGGCCGGGCCCTCCCTAACTGGCTAGCCTTTGACTCGGGAACGCGGCGCTTCAGCGGCCAGCCCGGCCCAGCGGACACTGGAGTCATGGAGTTGCTCGTGACCGCCACCGACAATGGCCAGCCGCCAGCCAGCGCCACGAACGGTTTCCGACTGACCGTGCCCAGCGATGCCCCGGTGGGAACCGATGGCCAGGCCACCTTGGACGAGGACGGCAGCTACGCCTTCAGCGCGGCCGATTTTGGGTTTCGCGATCTCGGCGACAGCCCGGCCAACCGCTTCAGCCAGCTCAAACTGCTGAGCACCCCGGCCGCCGGCAGCTTAAAGGTCGAAGGAGTGGCGCTGGGCGCGGACGAGTGGGTCCGCCTGGTGCCGGATGCGCGGATGGTGTGGACGCCCCGCGACAGCGCCCGGCCCTGGTCCAGCCTGGCTTCCTCAGCGGACGGCGTGAAGCTGGCGGCGGTGGCGACGCAGAGCTTTTCGGGGGCGCTCGGCCAAATCTACACTTCGGGGGATTCCGGGGAAACCTGGACCGCGCGCGGCACGGCGCGCAATTGGTACCAGATCGCCTCCTCGGCAGATGGGAGCAAGCTGGTGGCTTCGGTGCGGGAGGGCCTGCTCTACACTTCGGTCGATTCCGGGGTCACCTGGGTGGCGCGCTCCAGCGGCAGCCGGGATTGGACCGGCCTCACTTCCTCGGCGGACGGAACTCGCTTGGCGGGCGTCGCCTACAGTCCCTTCCCTACCAATATTTATCTTTCCGTCAACGGGGGCGCCACCTGGGCGAGCAAGGGACCAGAGCGCTATTGGCAAGCAGTGACCTGCTCCGCCGACGGAACCAGGCTGCTGGCCTGCACCTACGAAGGACCACTCTACACCTCTAGCGACAGCGGGGCCACCTGGACGCCCCGGGAAACCAACCGCCGCTGGGGGTCCGTCGCCTCCTCGGCCGACGGCTGGAAATTGGTCGCCGCGGTCTCCGGCGGACAGCTCTACACGTCCTCCGACGGCGGCGCCAGCTGGGTCGCCCGCGATACCCTGCGCAGTTGGAGGGCGGTGGTTTCCTCGGCCGACGGCCTGCGCCTGGCCGCCACCACCTCGGGGGGGCGCCTTTACACCTCCATCGATGCCGGGGTGAGCTGGACGCCCTGCGAAAGCGCCCGCAACTGGGTCGACCTCGCCACTTCCGCCGACGGCTTGAAACTAGTGGCCGCGGTCGACAACAGCAAGCTCTATACCTCCACCGCCGCCCTGCCCCAGCTGGTCTTCCAACCAGCCGCCCAGGGTTTTGGCCAACCCTACGCCAGCTTCGGCTTCCAAGTCGCCGATGACGGGGTCGAGGGCAGCGCCGCCGCCGTGGCGCCCAACACGTTCTCCCTCTTCGTCAACGCCGTCAACGACGCCCCCTCCGCCGCCGCGGCGCTGCCGGACCGCTACGCCACCGAGCGCAGCGCCTTCAGCGCGACCTTGGCCGCCAACAGCTTTGTTGATCCGGACAACGACACTGTCCTGACCTATTCCGCAAGCCTGGGCGATGGCTCGCCGCTGCCTGCTTGGCTCACTTTTGCCCCGACCGCGCGCACTTTTTCGGGCACGCCCGGGATCCGCGACACCGGCGCCTTGGCCATCAAAGTGACGGCCCGCGACCAAGGGCAGCCCCCGCTTTCGACCAGCAGCACCTTTTTGCTCATGGTCGCCAACGTGGACGGCCCGCCCGTGGGCGCAGGGGGATCGGCCACCCTGGCACCCGATTCCACCTACGAATTCCAAGCGGCAGATTTCGGATTTTCCGACCCCACCGATTTCCCGCCCAACGCCTTTACCCGAGTGAAATTGAGCACCCTGCCCGTGGCGGGCAGCCTCCGCATCGGCGGCGCTCCCGCCGCCGTCGGCGCCTTCGCCAGCCTGGTCCCAAGCCCTGCGGGCAGCACCTGGATCCCCCGCGCTACGGCGCAAAATTGGCTGGCGATCGCCTCCTCCGCTGACGGGATGACCTTGGGGGCGGTGGTCAATGGCGGGAAAATCTACACTTCCGCCGACGCCGGCCTCACCTGGACCGCCCGCGACGGCAACCGCGCCTGGTATTCGATCGCCTCCTCCGCCGATGGCCTGCGCCTCGCGGCCGTGGTGCAAAACGGGCAAATCTACACGTCCTCCGATGCCGGGGCGACTTGGACCGCCCGCGAGGTCAACCGGAATTGGCGCACCATCACTTCCTCGGCCGATGGCCTGCGGCTGGCCGCCATTGTGAACAACGGGCAAATCTATACCTCCGCCGACGCCGGCCTCACCTGGACCGCCCGGGAAACCGTGCGCGCCTGGTATTCCATCGCCTCCTCCGCCGACGGCTTAAAACTGCTCGCGGCGGTGCAAAACGGGCCGCTCTACACCTCGTTAGACGCCGGGGCCACCTGGACGCCCCGCGACAGCATCCGCAACTGGCGCACCGTGGCTTCCTCCGCAGACGGCGCCAAGTTAGCCGCCATCGTCAACGGCGGGCAAATCTACCTCTCCAGCGACAACGGCCTGACCTGGACCGCCCGCGAGGCCAGCCGCAACTGGTATAGCATCAGCACTTCCGCCGACGGCAGCCGCCTCGCCGCGGTGGTCTTCTCCGGCCAAATTTACACTTCTAGCGACTCCGGCGCGACCTGGCGGCCACGGGATTCCGCGCGGGACTGGCGGGCCATTGCTTCGTCAGCCGATGGAAACCGCCTCGCCGCGGTCGTCACCGGAGGCCGCCCCTACACGTCCGGCCCAACTCCGGCCCAAGCGCTGACCTACACCCCAGCCGAAGGAGGCCTCGGCGCGCCCTACGCCAGCTTCACCTACCAAGTGGAAGACGACGGCGGCCCCACCGCCAATCTGGACCTGACGCCGCGCACGTTTACCCTCAATGTGGCCGCCCTCTCGCCCTTCGCCCAGTGGGCCGCCCAGCACGGCCATTCTGCAGACCCCACGGCCGCCAATGGGGCCCACTTGCTCGACTTCGCCTTTGGGCTGGATCCCGCAGGCACCGACCGCGGCGAGATCGCCGTCGGGCCCGGTGGGATCAGCCAGCGGGGTCGCCCCGCGCTGCGGGCGCCCGACTCCGCAGCGGACTCGGTTTTCCACGCCCGCTTTGGGCGCCTCAAGGGTTCCGGCCTCATCTACAGCGTGGAATTCAGCGCCGACCTCACCCAGTGGCAGGCGGGCCGCACCGCGCCCGCGGTCCTGGGCGACGATGGCTTGCTAGAAGCCTGCGAGGTGCCTTTCCCGTTGCAACTCGACGGAGGGCGGCGGCCCCAGTTCTTCCGCGTGGTGGTGCGGATGCCTTGAGCGCCCCAGAAAAGAACGTTGGGCGGGCGCCTTTGGGCTTTTCCGGAGTGACAGCGCGGTGCGGCACGCGGAAGAGTAAGGCATGTCGGCTCATGCTGTCTTTTTTGCCGCGGGGGGCGGAGCCGAGGATCAATTTCTCGTCCTGCTGACCCTAGCTTTGCTGTTGTCCGTAGGGGCCTCGCTGCTGCTGGGAAAACTCCGACTGCCGCCCCTGCCGGGCTATTTCCTCTGCGGCATCCTCCTGGCGGCGTCGGGCTGGGTAGACTTGCGCGGCGGGGCCCCGGCGGCGGCGCTGCTCTCCCAAATGGGAAATGTGGGCATCATTCTCCTCATGTTTACCATCGGCGCCGAGTCCTCCCTGCACGAGTTGATGCTGATGCGGCGCAGCGGCCTGGTCGCCGGACTGGCCCAGCTTTCCCTAACCGCCGCCGCCGCCGCCCTGGCGCTCAGCGCGCTCGGCCTGAGCGGGACGGCCCTCGCTCTCACCGCTTTCCTCGCCGCCCTCTCCTCGACCGCCGTGGGCCTCAAGCTCTTCCAGGATTTTGGCCTAGCCAATCATCCAGGCGCCCGCCTCACCCTGGGCGTGGCCCTGCTCCAGGACCTCGTGGTCATTTTGCTCCTCGTCCTGCTGCCCGGTCTAACCAGTGGGCTCAAGTTGCACCAGGCCGCGCAGTTGACCGGCCTCCTCACTCTAAAAGGCCTGGTCTTCCTGGCGCTGGCCGCGGGCCTCAGCCGCTTCGGCATTCCCCAACTCCTCCGCCTCGTCAGCCATTCCCGCAGCCGCGAGTTGTTCACCCTCTCCGTGCTCGCACTGTGCTCGGGCATCGCCTCCCTGGGCAGCCTGCTCGGCCTCAATTCCGCCCTGGGCGCTTTCGCCGCAGGCCTAGCCGTGAGCGGATCGGTCTACAGCCACCGCATCTTGGCGGACGCGGGGACTTTTCGCGACTTTTTCCTGACGATTTTCTTTGTCTCCGTCGGGGCCTTCGTCGACCTCCCCTTTTTCTTCGCCCACTGGCCCTCCCTGCTCGCCGGAGCCGGGGCCATTCTCCTGGTTAAAACCGCGGTGCTGACCCTGGCCGGGCGCTGGGGCGGAGTCCCGCTCCGCGGCGCCCTGCTTTCGGGCATCGCGCTGTCCGGGGTCGGCGAGTTCGCCGTGGTCGTGGCCACCAAGGCCGCGGCCTCCGGCCTGCTCGGACCCCACGTGCTCCAAGCGCTCCTCATCGAAGTGGTGCTCACCCTGGGCCTTTCCCCTCTGCTCATGCGGCTGGCGATCCCGCGGACCCGGCACTGGGAATCCGCTCGCAGCAGCAAGGCCCCCAAACCCGAAAGCGGCGGGCAGTTCGGCAAGCGCCTCCGCGGCCTCCGCGACCACGCCATTTTGTGCGGCTATGGCACCGTCGGCCAGATGGTCCACCAAGCCCTGGAGCGCCTCCACATCCCCGTCGTCATCGTCGAATTGAACGCCCAAACCGCCCGCCGCCTCATCAAGGAAGGCCACGCCGTGCTCTTCGCCGATATCTCCCAGGCCGATACCTTAGAACTCGCCGGCGTAGAGCGGGCCCGCGTCATCGCCATCACCTTCCCCCACGCCGATCTCGCTCGCAGCGCCCTCACCATCGCCAAGGAGCGCAATCCCCAGATCGCCACCCTCTGCCGCGCCCGCTTCCCCTCCGATGTCGCCGCCCTCCGCCTCGTGGCCCCCCTCGGCATCGTGCACGATGAAAGGGAGGCCGGACTGGAAATGCTGCGGCTCTGCCTCACCGCCTACGACCGCGACGAATCCGAAATCGCCCTCGCCACCGCCGACTTGGAACTTGCCGAACAAGAAGAACCCAACGGTTTTCCAGAGGACCATTCGAGGGAAACCTAAAGCGATGCCCAGGACTTCCACCGGTTGCCCCCGCGGCGGCGGAAAAAACGCTCGCCGCGGGGCCGATTGGCCCATTTAAATTAGTAAACCCCCTCGACGATCTTTTTCTCCAAGGCCCCAAACGGCCGGACATCGCCGACGCCATCCCAAGGATATTTTTCGCAAGGAAGCCGGCGGATGGCTTCATCCCGCTCCAAGAAGCGCGGCATGAAGAATTCCTTGGTCAGGGTCGTCAGCTCCACGCGGCCGTATTCCCCGTAGTCCATCACCCGGTCGGTCGCCTTGCTGTCGACGATGCGCAAAACGGCGCGCGGCTGCGGAGCGTAATAGGTTACGCTGTAGCCCTGCTCCTTGAGGGTAGCGGGCAGGCTGCACGCCAAGCCCATCAGGGTGTTGCCGTAGGTGGGCACGAACTGCGCTTTGTTTTCCAGCACCTCTTCGCTGAGGAAGCGGACCATCTGGGGCGTCATGCTCGTCCCGCCGCAGAAGCAGCCCTTGATGCCATAGCCGGGA
>CANHIJ010000143.1 GCA_947460575.1 Verrucomicrobiales bacterium
GCAATAGTTGGCGAAACTGAACCGACTGCCGCCCCGGATCACCCGGTACGCGCCCGCGTAGGCATCAAAGCACCACTCTGAGGCATTCCCCGACATATCAAATAACCCCAGTTCATTGCCTAACTTGAAACCCACAGCGTAGGTGGTGCCCCCCGCATTGCCAGAGTACCAGGCCACCGCGTTGATCTCGTTGCTCCCGCTGTACTCATAGCCCTGCGTCGCTACTCCCCCCCGCGCCGCAAATTCCCACTCCTTCTCGCTCGGCAGGCGATAACCCCTCGCGCTGGCCGACACCTCAGGCACCGCATCGTCGTTCCGGTAAGGAACCCCTCCCACTGTATACACCGGAGCCAAGCCCTCCTGCTCGCTGCGCGCATTGCACCACTTCAACACATCATACCAAGTCACATTGGTGACCGGATACTCTCTCCCCACCCCCGCCCCCTCGCCCATGAAGTAGCCGCGACCCAGCGCCCACGCGCGCACGCGCTGCCACGCGCCCCACCGCACTTCGTATTTCCCCATATAAAACGCGTCCACGCTCTGCACTCCAGCCCAGGAGTCGGCCGGCAGCGCCCCGCCCGCCACTTTGATCATGTCAGGATCATAGACCGGCAAGTCCGCCTTCAGCCGCGTATAGATTTTCCCCGCCGCCGGAACCGCCAGTTCCACCATCGCCGCCGCTTCATTTTCGCGCAAAACGATCTGGCTCAAGCCCCGGCTACTCCAAGTCGCTAGGTCGCGCGAAACCTGCGGCTGCACCTGCCCGCCCGCCGTCTTGGAAATCGCATAGCGGTAGCGGTAAAACCCGCCGCTCACCGTCGGCACATACTGGCCCGCGCCCGGCCCCGCCACCGGATCAAACCCGCCCAACCAAGCAAACACGCCCTGGATTTTCCCCGGGCCGGTCACCTCGAGCGGCGCAATCCCACCCTGGGCGACACTCCACTCGTTAAAACTAACCGGAGCCGCCGCAAACTTGTCGAAGCGCACCTCGGCGAGGTAACCGGAGTCCGTGCCCGACTGGTACGCCCCGTCCTTGCGGTAAATCCAGCGCGCCTCCGACCCTGCGGGAACTTGCACCGCCTGCGACTGCCACGCCGCCGCCTGGGTGGAAATCCCCGCCACCTCCACTCCGTTCACCTCACAGACGAGCCAATCATAGTCCATCTGCGCCGAAACCTTCCACTGCCAGCGCAGCAGGCCCGGCCCATCGAAGCGGCCACCGATCGTCGAGTGCCCATGGTCCGGCGTGCTGCCCGTCTTGAGCGCCGCGCCGCTCGCCCCTCCCGGCAAGCTCGTCGTGGCCGTCTCCCAAGCCGCCGCCGTCCCGCTATTGAGAAAACTCCCCCGCACCAAGCCACTGCCCGCCACCTGCAACATCGGTGCTTGAATGAAACCGCTCAGGGTAATCGCCGGCGGATCCGTGCGACTCCCCGCCGCCACAATCCATAGCAAGGCGGTCTTGGGCCCCACTAGGCTCGTCTGCAGCACCACGCTCAAGCTCACTTCCTGGCCCGCCGCCAAGCTTTGCGTCGAGGTCGTCTGCCCATTAGCAAACTCAAAGCCGCGGTCCGGCGGCAGGCTCGCCGTGAAGGACATCACCGCCGTGCCGGGATTCCTAAACGCGATCGCCTTCGCCACCTCAGGGTCGTCCTGCCGCACCGCGCCATAGTCTAACACCGCGCTCCCCACCACCGCCGACCCGCCCAGGCGAACCTCCAAGTTGCGATAGGCCTCCACCACCACTAACTCATCAAGGAAACCCGCATCCTGAAAGTTTTTGTCCACCTCGTCCTTGCGATACGTCCAGCGCAGCGCATGCCGCCCCGCTCCTAAACTCAGCGAGCGATTCACCCAAACCCCCTCCCCGCTGATCGATTCCTGCACCGCCCCATCAACGCTATAACTGAACACGTCAGACACCTCCTCCGAACTCACCCGCCACCAAAAACTAACCAGCGCAGGCCCCTCAACGCTGCGCTCCGCAACACTCGCCGCCCCATCCGCCGCCATCAACTTAAGCGCCGCCCCATCGTGCGACTCCCCGCCACCGACCACGGACAGCTTCTCCAAAGGACTCAAACTCACCCATCCGACATCCGCCAGCGCCAGCCCCGCCTCCGCCGCGCTAAACAAAGTCCAGGCCAACAGATCCCGGGTGTCGACGCTGAGGTCCGAGGTGGTCGCATTGCTAGAGGGAACGGAACTGCGGACCACGCGTAAGCCCACAGCGTCGAGCGGGATCTCCGGGTAGTAGTGGCTCCGATCCGCCGCCCGGCAGTATTTGACCGAGCCGCGCCAGGCACCGCCCCGGCGCACCCGGCCCTCGCCCGAAGCCGCCCCCCGGGGATTGGTCTGCGCCCCCGACGCATAAGTCCCATACCAATCCCAACACCATTCAACCACATTCCCTGCCATGTCATAAAGCCCGTAGGCATTCGCCGCCAAGCTCCCCACCGGAGACGTGCCCGACTCATAGCTCGGGTGGACTCCCCGCGTCGTGCTCACGTCGTAGGCGTAAGAACTGCTGCTATAGTAGTTCGCCTGGCTGTGGCTGATGGTGTCTCCCCAGGGAAACCGTTTCCCACTCCAGCCGCCCCGCGCCGCCTTTTCCCACTCCGCCTCCGTCGGCAGACGATAGCCCTTCACCGCCCAGTTCACCGTCGGCGCACTGAACCCCTCGCGCATCGGTTTCCCGTCCACCGCGTAGCACGGTGCCAAGCCCTCCTTCTCGCTCCGCGCGTTGCACCACTTAATCGCGTCATACCATTTCATAAATGTCACCGGGTGGTTCGCCGCTTTGCCCGCAGCCAGGAAGAGATCGGTATAACCGTGCCTCTGCCCCCAGGCCCACACGTCATCCCACTCGCCCTTCGTCACCTCCGTTATACCCACATAAAAAGCGCTCACCGTCACGGTGCGAACAGGGGCGTCTGCCGTGCCGTCCAAGCTGTCCCCCATCGAAAAAGACCCCGCAGGGATCGACGCTAATCCAGCAGAGATCGGTCCATCGCCCACGAATAACTTAATCCGCACCTGCGAACTGAACTGACCATTCCAGTCCGCCCCAGCATTCCACGTCAGCGCCTTCCCGCTCCCAGTACCAACCGCAGGCCCCACCGCCCCCGTCACCGCAACCGCAGGCACCGCAAAAGTCGCCCCCCCGTCCCCAGAAATCTGCAAGCTCACCGCCACCGTCGCCGCGTCCGCCGCGAGATCGTAGGTGAGGTCCACCAGCTTCGTCCCCGCCCGCTGCACCGCCACCAAGTGGCTCACCACCGGATCCGCCGCCAAGCCAGGCAGCGCCAGCAACATCAGCGCTAACGCGAGCCAGGCCGCCGTGCGTAGGGAGGGGGAAGGGGCCGACAGAAAGGACATGAGCTGAGGGATTGAAAAGAACCGGCCAGCCAGCATCGGCCTAAAAACCATCGGCAGCGCCAGCTAGCCCCTCTACCCAGGACCCCATAACGCACCCCGATCTCTCCCTAATGGCGGCTTCACCAAAGTCCAACCTTTCCTCCTCACCGTTAAGACCGGCGCGCTCCTTACCTCCAGGATGACTTTGGCATAAGTGACTCGTCAGGAACGAGTTGGAACCCGAAGACAGCAGCTCGACCCCAGGCACATTCCCCACAAAAAACCCACCCCCTAACCCCGAAGGGGTTCTCTCAGCAGGCAGCCTTCAGCCCGTTCCAGTCGATGGCGATGCGGTGCTTCAGGGTGTTGCCCAAACCAGGGGAGACCCATTTTTCCCGGCGCTGGAGCCAACCGAGGACGACGCTGGGGGCGATGCCTTGTTTTGCGGCAAAGCGTGCGATCGCGGCGGCGTTGGGTGGGTGATCCCCGACAGCTGCTTTTCCCAAACCCCGCCGTCGCCCGGTCCAACCAGCCGCCCCTTTCATGCAGCGATCGCTGGACCATTCGCCCCCGCCCCCTGCATCCAGCCTGGACAGGCCCGTCTCTTTCTGCTTAACAAGCAAGTCTTTGTCCACGCTACCCCCTCCTTTTCTTCTCGTGAAACGCCTCCTCCTCGCCCTTGCCCTTGCCGCTGCCGCCGCCGCGACCGCCTCGAACGCCTCCGCCGCCGGCATCCTCATCAATCTCAATTTCACCGGCTCCGTCACCGCCCCCCAACAACAAACCTTCATTGACGCCGCCAACTTCTGGTCCACCACCCTCACCGGATACGACTACTTATACAATGTGGCCGGAGTCGCCGAGCCCCACTCCCTCACCATCAACGTCTCCATCCCCTACATTGACGGAGCCTACGGCGTCCTCGGAAGCGCCGGACCCAGTACCGCCACCTGGTACTTGAACGCTTCCACCGTGGCCGCCTCCACGGAGGCCGCCTTGTATTCCACCACCGGAGCCATGCAGTTCGATTCCGCCGACGTCTCCATGATGATCACGAGCAACCAATTCTACCCCGTGGTCCTCCACGAGATGGCCCACGTGCTCGGCTTCGGCACCCTCTGGGACCCGGCTTATAACAACCTCTACACCGACGGCACCGGCCAATACGCCGCTCCCAACGCCCTCGCCGCCTGGAAACTCGAGTTCAATCGCCCCAGCGATACTTACGTCCCCGTCGAGCTTGGCGGCGGCAGCGGCACCGCTGATGCCCACTGGAACGAAGGCAACGGCGGCGGCGACACTGGCATCGTCAGCCTCTCCACCGGCCTCGATTTGTCGCGGGAACTCATGACCGGCTGGGCTTCGAGCACCTTTTTCGTCAGCAAGGCCACCATCGGGGCCTTCGCCGACTTGGGCTACACCGTCGACTACTCTCAAGCCGGCATCATCAACTACGTTGCCCGCACGCCCGAGCCGTCCGGCCTCCTCCTGGGCGCCGCCCCGCCCCTCCTCTTCGCCTCCTACCACCTCCGGCGCCGCCGCCGCACGATGGCGTCCGCCTAACTAGACAGCCAACGGCCGCCCCCTAGACCATCCCCAACTGCATCCGGCCCACTTCGCTGATCATGGCCTGATTCCACGCTGGATCCCACACCAACTCCACCCGGGCCTTGGCAATGCCCTGCAACTGCAAAATCTTGCCCTGGGCATCGGCCGCAATGGTCGGGCCCATTCCACAACCCGGAGCCGTCAGGGTCATCTTCACGTCCACGACCGTCTCGCCCTCTTCCTCGCTGACCTCGCAGCCGTAAACTAGGCCCAAATCCACAATATTGACCGGAATTTCCGGGTCAAACACCCCCTTGAGTTGCTCCCAGATCGCCGCTTCCAGCTCTGGCCCGGTCAAGACGTCGGCCTGCGCCCCGCCGCCGCCCTCGCGCTTCTCAATCCCCAGCGCGTCGGCATTGCGCGCCGAAATCCGCGCCAATCCATGCTCCGTGGCCACGGTGTAGCTCCCCCCAAGGCTCTGCGTGATGATTACCTTCGTTCCCGCGGGCAAGACCACCGTGTCCCCACTCGGAATCTGGATCGCTTCCACTTCTCGAGTCAGTTCAATTTCGCTGTGCATATCGTTTTAAAGTTGAGCTTCGGGCGCAGGCCCCTCGCAAATTCGCGGACTCCGCCCCACTCTCAAGCGCGGACTTGCCCCAACTCGTCCCGCCCCTCCCAGGCCTCCAAGATTCCGGCAAATTTGGCGTTCTGCGGCATGGTCCCAATCGACACCCGAATCCACTCCGGCAGGCCATACGCCCGCATCGCCCGCAAGATCACCCCCCGCGCCATGGCGTGCTGAAAAAGCGCATCGCCATCCCCCACTTTGACCAAAATGAAGTTGGCGTGAGTCGGGATGTACTCTAACCCCAATCGCTCAAATAGGCCCTCTAAAAAGACCCTCCCCTCCCGGTTCACCGCCCGCGTCCGGTCTTGGTGTTCCTCGTCCAGCAAACCCGCCAGGGCCCCCGCCTGGGCGATCGCATTGGCATTGAACGGCTGCCGCGTCTTCTGCAAAATGTCCGCTAGGTGCTTTGGTGCAATTCCATACCCTATCCGAAGACTAGCCAATCCCTGAATCTTGGAAAAAGTCCGCATCACCACCACATTGCGCCCCTCTTTGACATACTTTAAGGTGTCCAGCGGTTCCTCCAGAAACTCGTAGTACGCCTCGTCAAAGACCACGATGACCCGCTCCGGCACCTGATCCATAAAGGCGTCGATCTCCTTCTGGCTGCAGAGCGTCCCAGTGGGATTGTTCGGATTGGCCACAAAAATCTCCTTGGTCCGCGGCGTCACCGCCGCCGCCATCGCCATCAGGTCGTGCTTAAACCCAGGGTCGGGCACTTCCACCGTGGTGGCCCCAAAAAGGGTCGCCATCAATTTGTACACCACAAAGGCGTGCTGCGCGGTGATCACTTCGTCCCCCGGCTGCAAAAAGGCGTGCCCGATGAATTCGATGATCTCGTTAGACCCGTTCCCCAGCACAATATTCCCCATCTCCAAGCCAAACTTGGCCGCGATCGCGTTGCGCAATTTATAGCCCCCCCCATCCGGATAGACGTGCGCCTGCAGGAGCGCTTCCTGCATCGCCGCCACCGCCTTGGGCGAGGGCCCCAGCGGGTTCTCATTGGAGGCCAGCTTGACGATCTCCGCCGGATCCAGCCCCAGCTCGCGGGCTACCTCCTCAATCGGCTTGCCCGGTTCATAGGAGATCAGATGGCGCAGCTGCGCATTGGCTTGGGTCCAGAGGTCAGTCATAAGAGCAGTAAGAAGATGCCGATCGCAGTTGCAAGGCTATTTGCCGGAAGCGGCCGGAAGCGGACCGTCCCCCGGCGGCTTGAGCGGCGCCCGCACGTCGTACGGCTGGGACTTCAATTCCTGCTCGATCGCCAGGCTGCGCGCCCGCCCCGCCTCCATCGCCTCCCAGATGATTTCCCGCGGAATTTTCAGCTTCCAAACCCCCTTTTCCTGCACCGCCTCCAACACCGTCAGCGGGATCGGCACCGCCGAGGGCTTGGCATAACTCCGCTCCGCCACCATGTACAAGGTGTCCTGGTACTTGGTCAGCACTTTCAATTTGTAGACCGGCAGCCCGGAAAACCCCTGCTGGCGGCGCGCCTTGTCCGCTAGAGCCAGCTCCCGCTTCCGCATCCAATCCGTGTACAAAACCCAAAAATGCTCGTCGTCCAACTCCAGCAGCGCCTGCAGCGAAATCGCCCGCCCCGCATCGTCCCGCGGCAGCACCCCCATCAAGTCGTCCTCGGTCATCAAATCCATCTGCCACAGGGTAAATTCCCGAAACAAACTCCGCGATTTGCTTTCGCAGTTGGCGATGAAAACCGAATAATTTTTCCCCTGCATGGCCTCGGCATAGGAATCAAACAATCCCCGCCCCGCCTCCTCCCAAGCCTCCCCCGCCCGCACCCGCAGCGGCCCCAGCACCGCGCACCAAGCCAAACAAAACGCCAAAAGTCGCAGGGGGGAATTCATCCCCCATCCAAAACCGCATCCCTTCAGAATGCCACGAAAAAATGCAGTCCAGCTCCGCCGCCTGCCCCCGCGGACTGACCTTGCGCCCCTCCCCACTTGCTGGCAGTTTAAAGCCACGCCATGGACGACTCCCCTGCACCGCCG
The DNA here is from genome assembly GCA_947460575.1 of Verrucomicrobiales bacterium. GTDB lineage: Bacteria > Verrucomicrobiota > Verrucomicrobiia > Verrucomicrobiales > V1-33 > CAIZWU01. Next base: position 7,549 of record CANHIJ010000143.1, read on the forward strand.
ACCCCGCCAAACCCCCGCGGCTCCAGGCGCCCCGCCCCCCGCCGCCTCCCCACTACCTTGGCCTGGCTCGTCGGCACCGCTGCCGCCCTCGCCCTCGCCGCCCTCATCGCCCTCCGCTGGGGCATTTCCCACTACCTCAGCTCCGGCGCCTTCGTCGGCCAACTCGAGCGCACCCTCGACCAATCCCTCGGCGCCCACTGCCGCCTCGATGGCCTCAGCTGGCAAGACCCCGCCATCTACGCCGCCTCCTTCTCCGCCCAAGGCTCCGACGGCGCCCCCTTCCGCTCCGGCGCCCTCTCCGACCTCCGCGCCGAAGTCGACTCCGGCGCCCTCTGGGACCGCGTCTGGAAGGTCCGCCACGTCAAGGTCGCCCAAATGAGCCTCGATTTCTCCCCTGCCACTCCCCTCCCGGCCCCACCCCCCAGCGATCTCCCTTCTCCCCCCTCCGCCCCAGGCTGGCTCCAAAACTGGCTCCCCAACCGCGCCGAACTGGGCCCCGTCACCGTCGACCGCTTCGACTTCGTCCGCTCCTCCCCCGAGGGCCTCCCTGCCCTCTCCGGCCACAGCTTCGCCCTCGTCCTCCAGCCCAACCTCCTCACCCGCTCCACTTCCCTCGAAGCCCGATCCGGCCAAGTCCGCCTCCCCGACCTCCCCCACCCCCTCCTCGTCGACCGCCTCCGCGCCACCCTCCGACTCGACGGCGCCGCCCTCGACCACCTCGAAGGCCGCCTCGAGGACGCCACCTTCTCCGCCGAAGGCACCCTCAGCTTCCTTGCCCCCGCCGACCTCCACCTCATCGCCCGCCTCCGCGGCGCCAGCCTGGCCCGCTGGCTCCCCGAAGATTGGGTCAAGCGCTGCACCGGCACCGCCTCCGCCAAGGCCACCCTCCGCGGCGACTGGCGCCAACCCCAATCCCTCCGCGCCGACGGCGATTTCCAAATCCAAGACGGCGTTCTCCAAGCCCTCCCCCTCCTCGACATCATCGCCAAAAAAACCCAAAACGCCTCCTTCCTCCGC
>CANHIJ010000144.1 GCA_947460575.1 Verrucomicrobiales bacterium
ATGCTCAATACCGGCCCAAAGATTTCCTCCCGCGCAATGCGGTGGCTCGGGGTCACTTTGGTAAAAAAGCTCGGCGCAAAGAAAAAGCCCCGCTCCGGCAGGGTCGCCGGGGCCTGAAAGAGCTCCGCGCCCTCGTCGACCCCGCTCTGCACCAGGTCCTGGATTTTTTCCAACTGGGTCGCGCTGTTGATCGCCCCCACGTCCGTATTCTTGTCCAGCGGATCTCCCACCCGCAGCGTCCGCAGCCGGTCGCGCAGCTTGCGCACCACCTCGCCGTGGACGCTTTCTTCCACCAGCAAGCGGCTGCCCGCGCAGCACACCTGCCCCGCATTCAGGTAAATGCCCTGCACAATCCCTTCCACCGCCTGATCCAGGGGCGCGTCCGCAAAAACAATATTCGCCCCCTTCCCCCCCAGCTCCAAGCTCAAGCGCTTCGCGGTGCCCCCCAGCGCCGCCGCAATCTTCTTCCCTACCTCAGTAGACCCCGTGAAGGCAATCTTGTCCACCCCTGGATGCCGCACCAAGGCTTCGCCCGTGGCCCCTGCTCCAGTCAAAATGTTCACCACGCCATCGGGAAGCCCCGCCTCCTGGCAAAGCTGCGCAAAATGCAGCGCCGTCAGCGGCGTCGTCTCCGCGGCCTTCAACACCACCGTATTCCCACAAGCCAGCGCCGGAGCAATCTTCCACGCCAACATCAAAAGTGGAAAATTCCACGGAATGATCTGCCCCACCACCCCCAAGGGGCGCGCCCGGCGGCCCGGAAAGGCATAGCCCAATTTGTCCGCCCACCCCGCGTAGTAAAAAAAATGGGCCGCCACCAGGGGCAAATCCACGTCCCGGCTCTCCCGGATCGGCTTCCCCCCGTCCATCGTCTCCAGCACCGCCAACTCCAGGGCCTTTTCCTGGATCAGCCGCGCCAAGCGAAACAGATACTTCCCCCGCTCACTTCCCGACAATCCCGACCACCCCTCGTCATAGGCCCGCCGCGCCGCCCCCACCGCCCGGTCCACCTCCGCCGCCCCCGCCTCAGCCACCCGCGCCAAGGGCCGCCCGGTCGCTGGATTGAAGGTTTCAAACGTCCGCCCCTCCGCCGTGCGGCTCCATTTCCCCCCGATAAAAAGGCCATACTCCGCCCGGATTGCGGGCCGCAGGGACTCCAGCGACGGCGCGTAGTCCCAGCCCCCCGCAAAGTCGAGCCCCCGCGCCGCCTTCGACGGGGATTTTGCCGCCGCGGCCGGGGCAGCCGCCGGGCGCTCCTGGGAACCACGGATTTTCATGCGCCATCCATAATCACGTTCCGCCGCCCCCGCTCAAAAAAATGAGGGGCGGCCGCGGATTTTCCGCAGCCGCCCCCCTGGCATTGCCTCCCTCGCTTACTGGGTCAACTGCTTCACCTCGGTCACCCGGTAGGTGTAGTAGCGATCCAACTTCGGCGTCGTCCGGGTGTCGATCACCGCGGAGTTGAGGTTGGTGTAGTCGATATTCGTGAGGCCGGGATCGCGCGGGTTGATGGAGCGCTCGATCATACAGGAACCGCGCCATTCCGCCGTCACCGAGTCGAAAACGGAGTCGAATTTCTTGGGATCTCGGCTGGTCGCCTTTTGCAGGGTCTGCGCCACCAGGTGGAGCTTAAAGACGTTCGAGCGCACCGTGACCCGAGGATAGAGGTTGGCGTAGGGGCGCTCCCGGAGGTTGTCCCCCGTGAGCAAGTGCTCGGCCCAGAAGCCCTGGCGATCCCCGCTGCCGCTGATCGTCCCGACAATCTTCTCCAAGGTCCGCTCCCCGTCGCTGCCGCTCGTGCCTTCGGGCACCAGCCATACTTCGCAAATCTCGCTGGCGCTCCGGAAGAGGTTGAAGGCCAAAGCGTTGCCCGAGGGAGGGTCGCTGTCGGAGTCGAACCCTTCGTTGTAGCGCTTGAGGAATTGGCGCACCGTTTCCTTGGCATTGATGAAGCTCCGGTATGTCGGGTCCTGCGTCCCAGCCGGTTCCCCATTCGTGGAATTGACGTTTTTGTAGCGCTCCGCCGCCGAATTCGGGATCGCCGCCATCCGCTCGCCGCGCATCAAGGCGTGCAGCGCCGTCGTCCGCTCGATGTACATGAAGGGGAAAATCTGCTGGTTCAAGTTGATCGTCCCCTTGGTCGAGAAGGGCTCGCTGATCGACCAAGGCTCCACCACCGGCATCCAGAACATGTCCAAGAAAAAGTGGTCCCGCGGGCCGCAGAAATTGGCAAAGGGCAGCCCCGGCGGCGGCAAGTCATTGATGTTCGCCATCTTGTTGGACGGCTTGTTCATCCCAATGTCAGGCCGGAAGCGCAGCGTCTGCCAAGGCACCCGGTTGGCCACCCCCGTAGGAATCGACCCAAAATCCACCGGCGACCGCACCAGGAAGTTAGGCGAAATGTTCTGCCCACCCACGCCCTCGGTGTTCGTCTTGGGCGCCGCCAAATACAAGCTGCGGTAGTAGGCGTTGCCCATGACCCGGCGGCGGTCGCCCTCGTCGGGATAGTTCATGTAGGGACCATCGGGAGTTGCGGCCACCCCCGTGTCGAAGTCCCCCGTCTCCGTGGGGTCGGAGGATCCCCGGTTTGGCACCACCCCGCGCCCATCCCGGCGCCCGTGGGCAAACATCTGGCGACGCTTCGGATCTTTGCTGATGCTGGCCTGCTTCAAAATCTGGTCGTATGGCGCCGGGTACTTCAAGACGCCCAGCGAGGTGATTCCCATCAACTGCTCGTAGGGCGCACCAAACGGCAGGCCAGTCAACTTGGCCGCGCTCGCCCGGTCGCCGCCCGAAAGCGCATAGCGCGGCACCAATTGGGGGTCGATGATCGACAGGCCGGGATTGTACAAGCTGTTGTCCATGGCCCGCGCCATGGGGCTGGTGTTCATCTCAAAGAAGGAGTGCGCCATGCGGCCAGCGTTCCCCGACTTCGCGTAGCTTTCGTGAGGCACAAAAACATCCGCATCAATCCGCGACGGCGTCGCCGTCAGGCGGTAGTCCCCGTGCGGCAACACAAAACTGCGCATAAAGACCCGCGGGTCCGGAAAGGCCTGCGTACCCAGCGCATACTTGGTCACCAAGCTGCGCAGCGATTCATTGGTGAGCGAGGGCGTCATCCCCGTGAAAAAATCGGCGGGCAGGGCCAGGTCGGTCGCCTGCACGATGTCGAATTCCGCATTGCCATCCATGTTCATGACCCGCAGCGGAGTCGTCGGATCCGCCTTCAGATTCACGTCCACGCTGGCGTCGTTGCCCGTGGCCATGACGATGCAAAATGGCTTGGTGGTGGCGAAGCTCTCCCCCGCCCCGTTGGCCGAACTAAAGGCCACCCGAGGACCGCCCATGCCTCCCAGCGGCGACAGCCCATTGCCCGCCCCCGGCCCCTTGGCCATCTGGCGCGACATGTTGGCCCCGCGCTGCAGCCCCGCGGAAACCGTCAGCACTTCGTTGTCCGGCCCAATGATCGGCAGGGGCGAACCGTCTGGCGAACTCACCACGTTGCCCGAATTCGGAGCCACCCCACTCACCGCAATCCCCGCCTCCGGGAACGTCGCCGACCACCCGTGCTTCGGATTAAACCCGCTCAGGATGAAACCCACTTCCACGATGTAGCGCGTCCCCGTCGTCGACGCGTTGGCCCGCGTTTGCGAAGCCGCACTCATCTGCCCGAAAAGCGTCCCCCACGGCCCGCTCACCGGATCGCTCGCCGCGCCCCCGGCCCGCTTGGCCGCCACATTCACCACAATGGCGATTTCCGCCGGACCGTACAGTTTGCCGGTGCCCTTCGGCGACCGCGAAAGCTGGTTGGTGAACGCCAAACAGTTGAAGTGCGCCAAGTTGGTGTCCGCGCCCGATACGTTGGCGCAGCCGCAAACCCCCGTCGCCTTGCCAAACCCGTCGTCGTAGCGGTCCGCCCCGCTCAAGAACGCCGGCTGCATGTTGATCGACCGCGTGTAGTCCAACATATTCAACAAAATCTGCGTCCGCTCGCTGGAGTCGAACAGCGAGGTCGCTCCAAAGGCGCTGGCCCAAGTCGCGGTCCCCGTGCCGTTGAGCCCCGGAGGATACTTCGAGGCCAGAGAGAGCCCCGTGGGGTCCTCCGCGCTCACCGACTGCACCTTGAAAGGCACCGTCTCCGGGTAGCCCGGAATCGGCAGCTTCGACAGCTCCTTCAGATACTTGAAAACCTTGGTGTTGCGCACCCGCGAGTCGCCCGCGTTGTACAATTCGTTGTGGCGCGATCCTGGATCCCGCCGCTGGAAGAAGTAGGCGTTGCCCCCCGCCACGCTGCTCCGGCCGCCAATCGTGCTATTCAGCGCCATAGTGACGTCGTACGGACTCACCCCCTGCGGCAAGGCTCCCGTGGTCCCCACCGCCGGCACCGCCAGCAAATCCATCGGGAACATGGAGACCCGGGGAAAGCCCTGGTTGGTCAACTCCGGAGAGTGGCTCTTGTGGGTCAGGAAAAACTGCGAGCGCTGCAGGGTCTGCAAAAACTCCAATTTGCCGTCCTTGTTCTCGCTCAACAAGTTGCTCCGCGGAGCATTCAAGCTCTTATTGGTGGCCCCCGAGGCCTTAAAGTACACTTCGTCCATGGAGGTGAACAGGCGGTCGTCGTTGGAGGCCCCCACGGTGGCGTCGTTGGGAGTCGCGAACATCCCCCCGCCAGTCCCCACGCTCCCAATGCGCACTTCCTGGGAGTCGCCCACAATGAAAGGCGCCAAGTCCCAAATGCGCCGCGCGTCTTCCACCTTGAGCAAGTCCATGTTGCCCCCAGCGGGGTTTTGCGTCCCGCCGATGACGCTCTGCAAATCCGGCGGCACCCAGCGGCGATTCGGGTAAAATACTGCCGAGAGGTCGACCCCCGCCGGATGCCCCGGGTAGCGCTGAAATTCGCCCGCAATTGGCTGGTTTTTCGCCAACCACTGGTCTTCGAGGGACGTGGTGCGGGGGGTGTCCCACGCCGCCGGCACCGAGGCCGTATTCACGTTCACCTTGCAAGACTCGTCGTCCGCCCACCAGGCCAAGCGCCCCACCATGGGGTTGTCCCGGCTCACCGTGCCGCTCTTGGACCCGTTCAAGCTCTGGAATTCCTTGTTGTCGTCTAAATATCCCAGCGTCCCGTCCTGCAGCAGGTAAATCCACCGCACCGGCATCGCCAACTGCTCCTGGGAAGGGTCCACCCCCTTCATCCGCACCGTCCCGGACCGCGCGCTGTAGGTAAAACCCTCGGTGTTGCGCGCCGCATCCAGCGAGCCGTCCCGCCCATTGTAGGCCCGGGGATCGGCGATCGGGTAGGTAAACCCAGTCGTGTCCGCGGCCCCCGTGGCCCGCGCCCGGTCCCCCGTCGCCGCGGTGTACACCGGGCGATTCAAATCCGTAAATTCATCGGGCCGCTCCGCCCAGTCCGGCGCGTTGTCGGCGTTGATCTCTTCAATTAGCTTCCCGGTCTCAAACGGGCGCAAATCCCCGATCTGCGGCACGCTCGACGAGTACAATTTGAAGAGTCGGTTGTTCGAAAAATCCGTTGGATTGCCGCTAAAGGTGCGGATCGCCCCCGGCTGCGAGGTCCAAGTGACGATGTCCCGCGGACTGGAGGCGTTGCTCGGCGTCAAGCGCGACGCCTCGCGGAACTGCGCAATCACCAAATTAATGATCGTATCCTTCAGCGTGGTCACCCGCTGGATTTCCACCGACCCCTTGGCCGTCACCTTCGCCGAGGTCGCCATGTTGAAAAAGGACACCACCAGCACCGTCATCAAGGTGATGATCGCCAGCACCGTCAAAATGGCGACGCCCTGCTTTTTCTTGTGCCGCGAAACCACCAGGCGGGCCTGGAGGCGGTGGAGAAGACTGCGTTTCATAGATTAAAGGGGGGATGGATAAAAGAGAAGGTTGGCCGCGGACCCAGGCATCAACAGAGTCCACTCCGCAGGTTTTTCGTCCCGATTACAGGATTTACATTGACCATACAAGAGTTTTCCCCGCAGAGTCTTCAGGCCTCCCGCGACTTGACCCCGAGGAATGCTTGGCGAACCCAGAAACTCGGCGCGTTTTTTCTTGAATACGCGTTTTGTATCTCATATGTAAATACAAAAATCAAATTCTTCCCCATGAAATCCCTCCAAACCCGTTTCTCCCGCTCCGGATTCACCTTGGCGGAGGTCATGATTGCCATGGGAATCGTGGCCTCGGTGATGGTGGCGCTCTTGGGCATGATGCCCCTCGGGGTGCGCGCGGTGCGGGAAGCCACCAATTTGACGATTTCCGGCCGCATTTCCCAAGAAGTCATCAGCAACATCCAGCAGGCCAACTGGGCCGACGTGTTGAAAAATTACGACCGCAAGGTCTTCACCTTCGATAACGAAGGCTTCGCCATCAAGAACGGCAACAAGGCCAAGCCCTCCTTTGAAGCCCGCGTCTCGATTCCCCAAGACACCGTCAGCATCGGCAAAACCACTTACAACGTGGACACCCTCAAAAAGATCCTCGTCGAGGTCGAGTTCACCCCCGACGGCATCAAGGTGCCCGTCAAAACCGGCACCAAGGTCAACCCCAACGTCATGAGCTACAATTTCTACGTGGCCAACCAGAACAAAGCCGGCTGAGGTCGCTTCCTCCCCAGCCCACCTGCCCCCCTTCGCCATGAAAGCCTTTTCCTCTCCTCGCGCGGCCGCCCGCTCCGCCTTCAGCCTGATCGAGCTGATGGTCTCCGTGGCCGTCCTTTCCCTCCTCCTCGTCATCGTTTTCCAGATGCTGGAGCAAATGCAAAAGACCTGGAAGCGCACCCGCCAAACCGTCTCCGAATTTAAGGACGCCCGCAGCGGCTTCGAAGAAATCAGCCGCCGCGTCGGCCAGGCTACCATGAACGCCTATTACGGCTACGACTACAAAGACGCCACCCTCAACGGCATCAAAACCCGCTACGGCCGCGAAATCATCCGCCAGTCCGAACTCCACTTCGCCTGCGGCCCCTCCTCCATCCTCTTCCGCGGCGCCACCGCCAAATCCCAGGGAAGCCGCCCCGGCCACGCCATCTTTTTCCAGGCCCCCTTCGGCTTCTGCTACGATCGCGCCCGCGACGACAAGAGCCGCCTCCAATTCGAACAGCTCAACAACCTCCTCAACGCCTGGGGCTACTACGTGGAATTCAATACCGACGAGATGGACCGCCCCCGCTTCCTCAACACCCTGCGCAACGCCCCCAAGCCGCGCCCCCGCTACCGCCTCATGGAGTTCCGCCAGCCCACCGAGTACCTCCAAGTCTACAAACTCGGCCTCCGCGACCTCGTCTCCCCGCAGCAAAAAGAAATCTACCGCTGGTTCGCCGACGGCCTCTTCAGCGTCAATTCCACCTGGAATACCCAACTCGAGCCCTCCAAAGACGAAACCTTCTTCCGCACCGTCCGCCCCATCGCGGAAAATATCGTCGCCATGATCATCCAGCCCCGCGAGGCCGCCAACCCCACCAGCGCCAAAAAACCCGAAGACCTCGCCCCAGATTTTAATTACGACACCCGCCGCTGGCAGTGGAGCAGCCCCACCAACCCCGTCAGCATCCGCTCCCGCCACCAACTCCCCCCCATCCTCGACATCAGCTTTATCGCCGTCGACGAGGCTTCCTTCGCCACCTTCGCCATCCGCACCGGCATTGAGGACGTCTCCAAGGACCCCAAACTCGTCCCCGATGAACTCTTCATCAAAGGCAGCAAACTAGTCGAGGACTTCGACGAAATCGAAAAACTCCTCTCCGCCCTCAAGCTCGACTACCGCATCTTCAATAGCAGCATCCGCCTCCGCGAAGCCAAGGACGGCTGATCCGCCGCCGCTCCCCCACGCTCCTCCCTTCCTCCCCATGAAAGCGATCCTTTCCCGCCCCGCCCAGCGCGCCTTCACCCTGATCGAAATCCTCGTCGTCCTGGCCATCATCTCGGTCATCATGTTCTTCAGCGTCCCCAACATGGGCGAAATCATCCAGGGCTCGAAACTCACCCAAGCCGGCGACCAGCTCAAATACGACATCGGCCTCGCCCAACAAACCGCCGTCAAGGACAACCTCACCGTCGAAGTCCGCTTCTACCAATACCGCCAGCCAGACGAAGCCGCCGACGCCGAGCGCAAGACCTACACCGCGTACCAAATGTACAGCCTCATCCCAGACAGCACCAAGCCCTCCGATCCCAAGGCCGAACGCATTCTGGCCCCCCTCGGCAAAATCAAAAAACTCCCCGTCGGCGTCGTCATCCCCTCCAGCGAAGTCTGGAGCACCCTCGTCGCCAATGCCACCATCGCCAACGGCACCGAGGAAATCTTCGGCCTTCTCCCCACCGAAAAGCGCACCACCGCCACTTACCGCTCCTTCCAAATCAACCCCGACGGCTCCACCAACCTCGACACCAGCGGCGTTGAACAATGGTTCATCACCCTCGTCGACTCCACCGACGTCAGCCGCGCCGGCGGCAGCCTCGATTCCCTCGCTCCAGACAACTACATCTGCATCCAAGTAGACCCCTTCAACGGCGGCACTCGCTGGTTC
>CANHIJ010000145.1 GCA_947460575.1 Verrucomicrobiales bacterium
CAAGCCGTGCTGGCGCGGCAACTCGGCGATACCTTGCACAAGCTCGAAAGCCGCCTCAAAAGCATCGGGGAGAAAACCGGCAAAATCGATGCCCGCACCAAGGCGTTGAAGGAAAAAGCGGGCAAGCGCTGACCGCCGCCCGAGGTTGCCAATCTAGTTAGGGGGTGGAAGAAAGCGGGAGGCGTCCGGGTTCGCCACTGGGTGGCAGGATTGCTTTAGCCACCTGAATACCTCTAGCGCAAGTTTCGCTGCAGGAACGAGTTGAAAGCGGCGCGCTTCGGCCCGCGGCGCCGCCAATGACCTCGCAACTGGCGGCGCCTCTGCCCCAAAGGGGAGCGCATACCAGCCCAGGGCAACGCTATGGGCGGGCCTCCTTTGGGAAAAATGGGAAGTCACTGGGGTGGGGTGGGCTGGGGGCGGGCGGCTTCGATTTCGGCGGGCGTGGCGGGTTTGGTTTCTTGGAGGAGGACGAAGATGCCCTTTTTGTTGCCGACGACGATGTCGGGGAGGTGGTCGCCGTTGATGTCGCCGGTGACGAGTTGGGTGCCGACACCGGAGTTGTTGTCGATGCGGTGGGGGATGTACTCTACGCGGGGTTCCCGCTGGAGTTCAAACCAATAGAGTACGGCTTCGTCGTTGCGGTCGGGGTCGCCGATGCGGCCGTGGGACCAGAAGCGTTTGCCGGTGACGATGTCCTGGAGGCCGTCGCCGTTGATGTCGGCGAGGGAGAGGGCGTGGAGTTCGGAGAACTTGACGCCGTAGGGGTTTTCTTCGGGTTTTTGGCCGATGATGAGGTGGGGTTTGAAATTGCCCTGGGCGTCTTGTTCGTGCCAGGCGAGGCCGAAGCCGTGGGCGGCGAGGCTAGTGATGACGTCGTTGCGGCCGTCGCCATTGACGTCGTAGGCGAACATTTGGGCGCCGCCGGCTTGGGCAAAGGAGACGGGGTGGTGTTCCCAGAGGGGGTCGCCGGCGAGGGTGGGGGGCTGTTCGTACCAGCCGTCTTTTTCGAGGAGGTCGGCGCGGCCGTCGCCGTTGACGTCACCGACGCCGAGGCCGTGGGTGAAATTCCCGTAGCCCTTGTTGGGGGAGATGGGGTGCCAGTCCCAGGGTTTGGCGGGCTGGGTCCAGTCGGGGGAGGCGTAGCCGTAGGCGCCGCCGGTGATGCAGACGAGTTCGGGTTTGCCGTCGCCGGTGAGGTCGGTGAAGGTGGGGGATTCGTTATCGGTGTGGGGGAAGATGGGGTGTTTGGTCCAGGGTTGGGCGGGGGATTTAGGGTTTTCGAACCAGGAGGTGAATTGCCCGGGAAATCCGACGATGAGGAGGTCGGGGAAGCCGTCGCCGTTGAAGTCGCGGGGGAAGGAAAAGAAGTTATCGGAATAGGTGTTTTGTTTGCCCAAGCCGCCTTCGAAGCCCGGGACGGTGACTTTAGTGAGTTCGCCGAGGGCGAGTTGGAAGGTGGTGGTGGGGGGGTAGATTTCGCGGCGCTCGATGAAGTCGGGGCCTTCCCACCACCAGGGTCCGGCGGCGACGTCATTTTTGCCGTCCTGGTTAAAATCGGCGAAGCTGGCGCCTTCGCACCAGAACTGGTCGGAGAGGGCGAGGCGCTTGAAGGAGCGGAGGAGGGAGGGGGCGGCGTCGGGGGCGGCGGCGGCGGGGAAGAGGGGGGCGGCGAGGTAGGCGCCGAGGAGGGCGAGGGAAAGGGGGCGGGGGAGGTGCATGGGGGGGTGGGAGTAAGGGGAGTTAAGGGGGATTAAGGGGAGTTAGGAGGGAGGCTTTGGAGCCATGCGATGATGAGCTGGAGGCCGAGGGGGTCGATTTGGAGGGTGCCGACGGGGGGCATTTGGCCGAGGGCGCGGCTCATCATGCGGAGGGGGAGGACGGAGCGGCTGACGTCGCCTGGGGTGATGAGGCGGGCGTCGGTTAGGCCGAAGTTGCCGTGTTGGGGGGCGGCGTTGATGAGGTGTTGTTGTTCGGGGGTGGCCCAGGGGCCGAAGTGCATCGCGGCATTGCCGCCGCCTTCGGGGATGTGGCAGTGGGAGCAGTTGGTGGCGAGGTAGGCGCGGGCGCGGAGGTCGAGGGAGGCGGCGGGATCGTGGGGGGAGGTGAGGCGGGGGATTTCGGCGAGGGGGAGGGGGAGGCCTGGGGTGAATTCCTTGGTTTCCGACTTGGTTTGGACGAGGCCGAGCTGGGCGAAGGATTCCAGCTGGTTGTAGGTTGCGCCGGGGGGGCCGACCTCGCGGTTGAGTTGGGGGTTGGTTAGGCTCAGGGTGTAATTAGCGCCGCGGGCGTGGCAGGCGACGCAATCGCCGCGGCTGGGGACGAGCCAATCGCGGCCGCCGCGGGAGACCCTGGCGCCTTCTTGGGGGGCGAGGGCGGCCTCGGTTTGGGCCTCGTTCCAGACGTAGCTGTAGGCGGCCCAGTCGCTGTGTTCTTTGACGAGGAGGCGGGTTTCGAGGCGGATGGCGGGGGATTGGTCGGAAGCGGGGAGAGTCAGGGTTTGGACGGCGACCGAGCCGTCGGGGAGGTTCCAGGACTTCCAGGGGGCGCCGGTTTCTTTGGCGGGGAAGAATTCGGCGCAGGCGGAGCCGGGGAGGGCGAGGAAGCGGGTGGCGGTGGCGCCGTCGTGCCAGGCGGGCGCGTTGATTTGGTAGGGCTGCACGCCGGGGTTAGGGCGGAGCTCGGCGAGGTCGGCGAAGAGGCCGGTTTGGCTGAGGAGGGTGGGGAAGGGGAGGGCGGAGGGGGAGGTCGGGGGAGCGGGAACGAGGCGGAGGATGGCGTCGCCGAGGTGGTCGGCGATGAGGATATCGCCTTCGGGGTTGGTGCCGAAGCCGGCGATGGCGGCGGGGGTGTCGGCGATTTCGCGGTTCCAGAGCAATGTTTGGCCGTCGTGGCGGGCGGCCCAGACGCGGCCGGTGCCGTAGTCGCCGTAGATGTAGGCGCCTTGGAGGTCGGGGAAGCGCGAGCCGCGGTAGACGAAGCCGCCGGTGAGGGAGCGGAAGGTGGCGTGGTCGTGTTCGAGGGTGGGCGGGGTGAAGGGGGCGGGGCCGCGGAGGCGTCCGGGGATGAATTCGCGGGTTCCTTCGAAGGCGCTCCAGCCGTAGTTAGCGCCGCGCTGGAGGAGGTGGGCGTATTCGCGGAGGTCTTGGCCGTTTTGGCCGACCCAGATTTGGCCGCTGAGGGGATCGGCGGTGATGCGCCAGGGATTGCGGAAGCCGTAGGCCCAGGTTTCCGGGCGGACGTTAGGCTGTCCGACGAAGGGGTTGTCAGGCGGGACCTGATAGGGTTGGCCGGGGGGGGCGCCGTCGACGTCGATGCGGAGGACCTTGGAGCGGAGGGAGTTGGTGTCTTGCCCGGCCTGGTCGGCGTCGGACTGGGCGGTGCCGTCGCCGCTGGTGACGTAGAGCATGCCGTCTGAGCCGAAGGCGGCGGCGGCGCCGTTGTGGCCGTCGGAAGACCACTCGATGATGGTGGTGGCGGAGCCCTCCACTAACTGGAAGGGGGCTTGGCGGGAGACGGTGTAGCGGACGAGGCGGGAGGACTTGCCGGGGCCGGGGCCCTTGCCGTTGCGGCCCACGTAGAGGTAGCCGTTTTCGGCGTAGCGGGGGTGGAAGCAGAGGGTGTAGGCCATTTCCGGGAGTTCCAGGAGGGTCTCGGCGGCGGCGGTATCGGGGCGGGCGGCGAAGCGCTTGAGGAGGGTGCGGTCCTCGCTCCAGGCGTAGTTTTGGAGGATGAGGAGATTGGCGGTGCCGGGTTCGGACTCGATGGCGATGGGGCGCTGGACGGAGAGTTGGGGGTAGGCGCGCTCCGAAACCAGGGGTGGGGCGGGCTCGGGGGAGCCGGAGAGGCGGGTGTTTTGCCAGGCGGGGCCGGACTTGAGGCCGGGGGCGGCGGCCCCAGCAGCGGAAGTCAGACAGAGGAAGAGGCAGGTCCGGATCATGGGCGGAGTTTATTTATCGCTATTTGTCGCTATTTATGGATAGGGAAATCGACCTAGGAAGTGGCCCAGGCGGAGCGGAGGCGGCGGAGGAAATTGCCGTGGAGGAAGCCGTCGGAGTCGGCGGGGGAGTAGCCGCGCGCGGCGAGGAGGTCGGGGAGCTTTTGCAGGTCGGCGATGGAGTCGAGGCCCTGGGGGACTTGCTCGGTGCCGAAGCAGCCGTCGAGGTCGGTGCCGAGGCCGACGTGGTGGGCGTTGCCGGCGAGTTGGCAGAAGTGGTCGAGGTGGTCGAGGAGTTTTTCGAGGTGGAGGTTAGCGGAGGCGGGGGTGGTTTGGCCGCGCTGCCAGTTAGGGACCATCATCCAGGCATCGAGGGCGAGGCCGACCACGGCGTCGCGGTCGACGAGGGCGCGGAACATGTCGTCGCTGAGTTGGCGCTGGTGGGGGACGAGAGCGCGGGCGTTGTGGTGGCTGGCCCAGAGGGGGCCTTCATAGAGTTCGAGGGCTTGCCAGAAGCAGGCGTCGCTGAGGTGGGTGACGTCGAGGATCATGCCGAGGCGGCCGCATTCGCGGAGCAAGTCCAAGCCGACGGCGGGGAAGCCGCCGAGGGAATCGGTGCCTTGGGCGTAGACGCCGGGGCCGTAGTGGGCGGGGCCGATGGCGCGGAGGCCTTGTTGGTAGGCTTTTTCGAGGTCGGGGACGCGGCGGAGGGAATCGGCGCCTTCGAGGCTGAGGATGTAGCCGATGGGGAGTTTGTGGGAGGCGCTCGGGTTGGGGGAATGCCATTCTGCGAGGTGGGCGTCGAGGGAGGCGAGGTCGCGGATTTGGCGCATTTCGCCGAGGTCTTCCATGGCTTGGTACCAGGCGAGTTGGGCTTGGGTCATGGCCCAGGCCTGGGCGGGAGAGCGCCAGCCGAAGATGGGGCTGTAGGCGTCGTGTTCGAGGCGGGCGAGTTGGGTGGCGACGCAGAGGGCGACGCCGCCGCGGCGCATTTCGGGGAGGGTGACGGTATTGCGGCCGCGGCCGGGTTTGTCGCTGAGGTGGGCTTCGGCGGCGCGGACATCGGCGAGGGGTTGGCGGAGGTCGCGATTCCATTCGATGGCGTTGAGGGCCAAGTCGAGGTGGACGTCGAAGATCAGGGGCGGGGTCATGGGCGCGGTGGGAGAATCCATTTTAGATCAGGGCGTCGACGGCGAGGACGGCGGCGAGGCCGACGAGGCCGAGGAGGGTTTCGGTGACGGTCCAGGTGCGGAGGGTTTGGCCGACGGTGAGGCCGAGGGATTCTTTGACGATCCAGAAGCCGCCGTCGTTGAGGTGGGAGAGGAAGAGCGAGCCGCAGCCGATCGCTAGGACGAGCATTTCGCGATGAATGGTGGGGTCGGCGATGACGAGGGGGGCGAGGAGGCCGGAGGCGGTGGTGATGGCCACGGTGGCGGAGCCGGTGGCGACGCGGATGCAGGCGGCGACGAGCCAGCCGAAGATGAGAGGGGGGAGGTGGAGGGCGCCGGCGAGGTTGGCGAGGGCGCTGGCGACGCCGGCTTCCTTGAGGACGCGGGCAAAGCCGCCGCCCGCGGCGACGACGAGGAGGGCGGTGCCGATGCCGGCGACGCTCTGTTCGGTGAAGGCGAGGATTTCGGCCCGGGTGAATCTGCAGGTGCGCTGGAAGAGGAAACTAGCGGCGAGGACGGCGAGGGTGAGGGCGAAGACGGGATGCCCTAGAGTGGTGAGGATGTGGCGCAGGTTGTGGTCGGCGGGCAGGCGGAGTTCGGCGGCGCTGGCGAGCATCATGAGGCCGATGGGGAGGCAGACTAGCGAAAGGGTGGTGGCGAAGGAAGGCCGGGGGCGGTCTGAGGGGGGCGGGGAAGCCGGAGCAGGGGGGTCGATGGCGAGGTGTTGGACGGCGAGGCGGGCGAACCAGGGTCCGGCGATGGCGGCGGTGGGGAGTCCGATGAGGAAGCCCCAGCCGAGCACGGCCCCGGTATTGGCGCCGAGCGCGGCGATGGCGGCCACTGGGCCGGGGTGGGGGGGCATGAGCCCGTGCATCACGGAGAGGAAGGAGAGCAAGGGCAGCGCGAGGAGGAGAAAGGGGCGCCGGGTTTGGTGGGAGAGGGTGACGATGACCGGCAAGAGAAGGAGGAGGCCGACGGCGAACCAGGTGACTAGGCCCACCGAGATGGCGAGAGCGGCGACGCACCAGCCGACCCGAGCGGGGCCGAAGAAAGCGCTGAAGCGCTCTGCGAGGACCTGGGCAGCTCCGGATTCGGCGAGCAATTTTCCGAGCATGGCGCCGAGCGCGATCACGGCGGCGATGCCGCCCATGGTGGCGCCGAGGCCGTCTTGGAAGTGTTTGAGCACCGCCAGGGGGGGAATGCCGGCGCCGATGCCGACCACGAGGGAAGCGAGGAAGAGAGCGAGAAAACCGTTCATTTTCCGCCACGTCACCAGGAGGACGAGGACGGCGATGGCGCCCAGGGCGAGGAGCAACAACAGCGCGGGAGAAGCGGGCATAGGTTAGAAAGTGAGTTGGCGGGCGCGGGCGGCGATGGGCCAAGCGGCGAGGGGTTTTGAGGCCTGGGCAACCAGGACATGGCTGTGGAGGGCCATGGTGGGGCAAATGTGCCAGGGGATGCCATATAAAACTGAGCCCACCGGAAAATCGGCGGCGCGGGAGGTTTGCAGCACCAGGTGTTCCTCGTTGTGCATGACCACCTGGGCATCGGGAAGGGCGGGGAAGACGACGCGGGGATGGGGCATCTCGCTGGCCACAGCCTTGTGGCCGAGGTCGAGGGTGAGGCGGTCGGGGCGGGGTCGGCTGATGACGCGGGTGAGGAGGTGGGCCGCGGGGAGAAAATCGAGGTCGGGGAGGTGGGTGGCGTAGCCGACGTCCCAAAGCACGCAGGTGCCCGGGCTGCATTCGACGCGGGGGCGGCGGGCGTGCATGGGGAAGGTGGGAGTGCCGCCAACTACTAACAGGGGGACGGAGTAGCCCTCGGCTTCGAGTTGAGCGCGGAGGGCGGCCACGGGGGCGAAGGCGGCCTCGCAGGCGGCGGCGCGCTCCACGGGGTCGGCTTGGTGGAGGTGGCCGTCGTAGGCGTGCAGTCCTCCCGCGCTGAGGCCGGGGAGGCCGGCGAGGCGGCGGTAAAAGGCCGCGGCGCGGGCGTCGGGGGGGAGCCCAGTGCGGCCTTGGCCGACGTCCAAATCGAGCAGCAAGGTCACCTGCTGACTAGCGGCTAGGGCGGCGGCGCTGAGGGCCGTTAGGGCTTGGTCGTCATCGGCGAGGGCGGCAAAGGCGACCGCGGGGAAGGCGGCCTGGAGGGCGAGGAAGCGGGCCGCGCTGGGGCCGATGAGGGGGGCGGCGAGGAGGACGTCGCGGGCTCCGGCGGCGGCGGCCATTTCGGCTTCGGCGATGGTGGCGCACTTGCAGCGGGTGATGCCGAGGGCGACTTGGCGGGCGACGATTTGGGGCAGCTTGTGGGTTT
Organism: Verrucomicrobiales bacterium; assembly: GCA_947460575.1. Lineage (GTDB taxonomy): Bacteria > Verrucomicrobiota > Verrucomicrobiia > Verrucomicrobiales > V1-33 > CAIZWU01. Next base: position 7,414 of record CANHIJ010000145.1, read on the forward strand.
TGAGGTGAGGGCGGAGGCGGGCCGGATCCCCTGCTAGGGCGATCATGCGCTGGAGGTTTTCCTCCACCCGGTCCCAAAGCAGGAGGAGCGCGGGGGACGGGGTGAGGGCTTCGCTGGCGGCGGTTAGGAGGGGCGCCATGAGAAGTTAGGCTAGTTCGAAAATGACTTCGATTTCCACCGCGATATTGCCGGGGAGGGGGCCCATGCCCACGGCGCTGCGGGCGCCGATGCCTGCTTCGCGGCCGAAGACTTCGACGAAGAGTTCGCTGCAGCCGTTGATGACCTTGGGGTGGTCGTAGAAATCGGGCGCGGAATTGACCATGCCGAGGACCTTGACGACGCGCGCGATTTTGTCGAGGGAGCCGAAGTGGGAGCGCAGGGTGGCGAGGATGGCGAGGCCGACTTGGCGGGCGGCGGCGTAGCCTTCCTCGAGGGAGAGTTCGGCGCCGACGCGGCCGGTGATGAGGGAACTATCGAGGCGGAGCGGGCCGTGGCCGGAGACGTAGGCCATGGATTGGACCACGACGACGGGCCGGTAGACGGCGACGGGTTGGGGGGCGGGCGGGAGTTCGAGGCCGAGGGTGGCGAAGCGCTGTTCGTGGGTAGCTGGTTCCATAGGGCGGCCATCATGGCGAAAACTGGGCCGACTACAAGGTGGGAACCGCGGGCAAATGCCGGGGGGAAATCAGGTGCTGAGGCAGCGGCGGAGCATGGCCAGGATGAGTTGCCAGCTGAGCAGGGCTAACTCGGGGTCGTAGCGGGGGCCCTCGTCGCGCAGGAAGGCGTGTTGGGCGTTGAATTCGTGCCAGGTGAATGAGACCGCCTGATCGGTGAGGGTCTGGTGGATGAGGCGGCGCCCGGCGGGCGGGATGTGCGGGTCCTGGCGGCCCCAGAGAAAGAGCATTTCGGCGCGGATTTCGCCGAGGCGGCTGAGGGTATCGTCGGCGAGGCCTTGGCCGAGCGTGCCCTGGTGAATGTCGGTGGGGTAGCAGCAAACCGCGGCG
>CANHIJ010000146.1 GCA_947460575.1 Verrucomicrobiales bacterium
CCATCGCAGCCGATTCCGCCTCCAGTTCCCCGACACAGCTGCATTGCCGCACTGCGCTGAAATTACCTGGTCGATTGCCGCCACCTGATCGTTTGCCGCCGTGCAAATTACCCGGTCAATTGCCGCCTTGCCTGGTTGATTGCCGCCGTGCCGGGGCACTGCGCTGAAATTACCTGGTCGATTGCCGCCACTGCCTGGTCGATTGCCGCCACTGGCCAATCGCCCATCGCAGCCGATTCCGCCTCCAGTTCCCCGACACAGCTTCATTGCCGCACTTACCTGATTGTCTCCCTTTGCTCGTCGGGCTCAAATGACCTGGTCGATTGCCGCCGTGCCTGGTTGATTGGCGCCGTGCCGGGGAAATGTCGATGCTCCCCGCTGAGGCTCGCGGCGGTCCGCTCAGGGAGCGCGCCTCCCCCTTGTCTCCACTTTTGCGGTCGCGCTGCGGGGACCCCCCCCCGGGCCCTGAGGCGATCGGCGGCTCGCTGGCGAATTCTGCTGGCCAGCGGGCCGACCCTCGCCCATCGTAGGGGCCATGACACGCCGCACCGCTCTCCTTTGCTCGCTCCTCACTGCGTTTAGCTCTTTCGCCGCCTCCGCCGGGGCCGCCGATACCAAATGCTACGAACTCCGTACCTACACGGCCGCGCCGGGCAAGCTCGACGCCCTCCTCCAGCGCTTCCGCAACCACACCGTGGCCCTCTTCGCCAAGCACGGCATGACCAACGTCGGATACTGGGTCCCCGCGGAAAATCCTGACCGCAAGTTGATCTACTTGCTTTCCTACCCCGACCGCACCGCCCGCGACAGCTCCTTTAAGGCATTTGGCTCCGACCCCGCCTGGCAAACCGCCCAGGCCGCCTCCGAGGTCAACGGCAAGCTCGTCGACAAAGTGGAGAGCCGCTTTCTCACTGCCACCGACTTCTCTAAAACCGATCCCGTGGCCGCAGGCAATCCGAGCCGAATCTATGAACTGCGCACTTATACCTGCGGGACCGATCGCCTCGCCCCGCTCCTCGGCCGCTTCCGCGACCACACCGTCGCCCTCTTTTCCAAGTACGGCATGAAGCACTTTGGCTACTGGACCCCCTCCGCGGGCCAACCCGGTGCCAGCGACACCCTCATGTACCTCCTGGTCCACGACTCCAAAGACGCCATGGCCGCCTCCTTTGAGGCTTTCCGGGCCGACCCCACCTGGATCGCCGCCAAAGCGGCCTCGGAAAAAGCCGCGGGAGGCTCCCTCACCGTCCCCGACGGCGTGCAATCGGTCGTCCTGCTCCCCACCGATTTTTCTCCGGCTCCCTGAGGCGCCGCTTTTCCAGGCGGGGGCTGGCTCGGCATCGAAAATTAATTTTAGGTGAAACCTATTTTAAGATTGTCAGTTTTCGCCGAATCCCTAAATATGTCGCCATTCGCCCTGGCGAAGGTTGGGGCAGAATAAAAAAGCGGCCCGGCTGGCCTATATCCTCTGCAGGGAACTTTAAGGGGGGACTCTGCAGAAGATACAGCCGGGCCGCTCCTTCTTTGGCCCCGTGGCCCAGCGGGGCTGATTAGACCTCTGGAGGGGCGGCCCAGGGACATCCCTCTGCACCAGCGGGGCAAGTGGGGCCAAAGCGCTTGCCGCTTTTTTTAAAAATCGGCATGCCCGGGCGTCCGGGCGAATGGGATCACATCACGTATATTCCCCACACCCGTAATGAACATCAAGAGGCGCTCAAAGCCCATCCCGTAGCCCGCGTGGGGCACGGTCCCGTATTTCCGCAAATCGGCGTACCACCAGTACTCGGCCTCGCTCAATCCGTGCTGCGCCATGGCTGCGAGGAGCCTGTCGGGGCGTTCCTCCCGCTGACTTCCGCCGATGATTTCGCCGATTCCGGGCACCAGCACGTCCATGGCGGCGACCGTGAGGCCGTCCTCATTTTGCCGCATGTAGAAAGGCTTAATATCCTTCGGGTAATTGTACACGATCACCGGGCACTGAAAGTGCTGCTCCGTCAGCCAGCGCTCGTGTTCTGACTGGAGATTGAGCCCGTAAGCCACGGGGTATTCAAACGCTGGCCCGCTGGCCTCGAGCAAGCGCACCGCCTCCGTGTAGCTGACCCGCTGGAAGGGGCGTTCCGCGACAAACTGGAGGCGCTCGAGCAGGCCCTTGTCGACATATTTGGCAAAGAAAGCCAGGTCTTCGGCGCAGTGTTTGAGGGCGTCCCGCACTTGGTGCTGGAGCTGCGCTTCCGCCAAGTCCATGTTGCCCGCCAGATCGCAAAATGCCTGTTCTGGCTCGATCATCCAAAATTCCGCGGCGTGGCGCGAGGTATTGGAATTCTCCGCACGAAAGGTTGGGCCAAAGGTGTAGACCTTGCCGAGGGCGCAAGCCAAGGTCTCGGCCTCGAGCTGGCCGCTCACCGTCAAAAAGGCGGGCTTTCCAAAAAAATCCTCATCCAGCTTCGCCGCCCCCGGCGCCAGGGTGGTCACCCGGAACATCTCTCCGGCCCCCTCGCAGTCGCTCGCCGTGATCATTGGGGTGTGCACGTTCATAAAACCGCGCTCCTGGAAAAAATTGTGCACCGCGTAAGCCATGCGACTGCGCACCCGAAACACCGCCCCAAACAAGTTAGAGCGGGGCCGCAAATGCGCGATCTCCCGCAAAAACTCCAGCGAGTGCCCCTTCTTCTGCAGCGGGTAGGTCTCATCGGCCGCCCCGAGCAACTGCACCTCCGCGGCCTGCACTTCCCAGGCCTGCTCCTTGCCCTGGGAGGGGACTAGCCGCCCCCGCACCGCCACGCTGGCCCCGGTCGTCATTTCCGCCAGCCCCTCCGAACCCGGCGTCCCGGCGTCCACCACCACTTGGATGCCCCGCAAGCACGACCCATCATTCAGCTCCAAAAATGAAAACGCCTTGGCGTCGCGCCGCGTGCGCACCCACCCGCACACCTGGATGTCGTCCACGGCTGCCTGGCTAGAAAGGGCCTCGATGATCGGAGTGCGCATGAGGTAAACTTCGGCCCAAAGTTTCCCCGTGACAAGTGGGGAGCGCACCCCCCGCGCCGCCGGGCCCGCCAAAAACCGCTGCCCCGCAAACCAAATTGCCTCTTGCATTGCCCTCCCCCTGATGCTCCGTTCCCGCCCCCTGCGAGCCATCTCTCAGCTTGCCGTTGGTCTCTGTGGCTGAAAACAATCCCGTTTTCTGCCGGTTCGCCAGAGGTAACCCGGCAAAACCCTCAAAACACATGTCCGTCAGACTCGCCCGATTCGAAATGCCCAGTCGTCTAACCAAAGACGAATCCACGGCCACAGACACTTATAGCAAGTTCATCGCCGAGCCCTTCGAAGGCGGCTACGGCTACACTATCGGCAATGGCCTGCGCCGCGTCCTCCTCTCCTCCCTCGAAGGCGCCGCCGTCACCTCCATCAAAATCAAGGGCGCCCAACACGAGTTTTGCAGCCTCCCCGGAGTCGTCGAAGATGTCACCGACATCGTCCTCAATCTCAAAAAAATCAAGTTTTCCCACTCCGACCTCAAGGAGCCCAAGCTCCTCACCATCAGCGTCGACCGCGATGGCGTAGTCACCGCCGGAGACATCCGCGAAGACGCTCAGTACTCGGTCATCAACAAGGACCAACACATCTGCACCCTCGACCGCAAGGTTAAGTTCGAGGCCGAAATGGAAGTCCGCGTCGGCCGCGGCTTCGCCTCCGGCGATGAAAACAAGCGCGCCGAAATGCCCATTGGGGTCATCCCCATCGACAGCATCTTCTCCCCCGTCACCCGCGTCCGCTACGCGGTGGAAAATACCCGGGTCGGCCAAAAAACCGACTACGATAAGCTCATCATCGAAATCTGGACCGACGGGCGCATCTCCCCTCACGACTCCCTCACCCAGGCCAGCTCGATCCTGCGCAAGCACCTCGACGTGTTCGTCGCCTACGACGACAGCCAAGTCGAGTTCGAAGCCGCCCCCGAGGCGCAGTCCGAAGAAAACTCCGAACTGCGCAAGCTCCTCAACATGAGCGTCAACGAAATCGAGTTGAGCGTGCGCGCCGCCAACTGCCTCAACAACGCCAACATCACCAGCGTCGGCCAACTCGCCCTCAAGTCCGAGGCCGAAATGCTCAAATACCGCAACTTCGGCAAAAAATCCCTCAACGAAATCAAGGACAAGCTCCAAGAACTCGGACTGGGCCTCGGCATGAAGTTCGAAGGCAATCTCATGGAACCCTTCATGGGCGGCCGCGGCGGCTCCGCTTTCAGCTACTACAAGGACGACGAGGAGGGCAAAGGCGGCCTCACCGATCTCATCGCCCAAAACATCGACGAGGACGACGAATAAGCCGCTCCCTCGACCCCCAAAAACTTACTCTAACCACACTATTCAGTCATGAGACACGGCCGTAAAACCATCAAACTCCAGCGCCGCGCCGATCACCGGAACGCGCTCCTCTCCAATCTTGTCTGCAGCTTGATCGAGCACAAGCAGATCAAGACCACCGTCGCCAAAGCCAAGGCCATCCGGCCCTTCGCCGACCGCATGGTGACCCTCGGCAAGCGCGGCGACCTCCACGCCCGACGCACCGCCATCGGTTACCTCCACAGCAAAGATTCCGTCAAGGAACTCTTTGACACCATCGCCCCCGCTGCGAGCCACCGCCAAGGCGGCTACACCCGCATCATCAAGCTCGGCCAGCGCCCCACCGACTCCGCCCCGATGGCCTTCATCGAATGGGTCGACAACGCCCAGCCCGAAGCCGCCGAGCCCGCCGCGGACGTGGCCGCCGAGCCCGTCGCCGAAAAACCATCCAAGGCCGCCAAGGCTAAGGAAAAGGCGATCGAAGCCGAGCCCGCCGCCGAATAAGGCTGCGCGCTTCCGCCCATTACCTATAACAAAAGCGGCCACGCCAGTGGCCGCTTTTTTTTGCGCCCGCGCCGCAGCAAAATATGCCCTGCCCGCGCTTCCCCGCCCGGGCCGCCCCAGCTCCCCTTTCGCCCTGCTCTGTGAAAATGCACTCGGCCCCCTGGAGCCGCTCGCTCCAAGTCGTTTCCGCCCTCACCACCCTCGCGTGCCTGGCGGGATCCGCCGCGCTGTGGCGCAGCCCCCTCCCCGTGGCGAGCGGCTGGCTCCCCCTAGCCCTGCTCGCGGGGGCGGCGCTTTTTTCGGTGCGCGGCTACGCCATCACCGCCGAAGCCCTGCTGATCCAGCGCCTCGGCTGGACCACGCGCATTCCCCTAGCCGACCTCCGCTCCGCCAGCATCTCGCCGCACGCCATGCGCGGCAGCCTCCGCCTCTGTGGCAACGGCGGCCTCTTCGCCTTTTCCGGCCTTTTCCGCCATAAAACCTTGGGTTGTTATCGCGCCTGGGTCACCGACCCCCAGCGCAGCGTGGTCCTGCGCTTCGCCGGCCGCACGGTGGTGGTCTCGCCCGCCGACCCCGCGGCCTTTATCCAAGACCTTCCCCGACCCTAACGAGCCCCTCGCGCAGCAATGGCTTGCCCCAGACCCGCCGATCCGGATACAACGCAGGGGTCCTCTTGCTTTATCTCATGTTTTCCTTCCCCTCGCGGCCCTTCCTCGCCTGCAGCGCCCTGGCCCTGCTCGGCCTCCCGCGCGCTTTCGCCGGGGATCCCGCCCCAGATTTAAGTGCCCGGCAGCCCTATCTTTCCGAATTCCTCGCCGACAACCGCGGCGGTCTGGAAGACGCCGATGGCGACAGCCCCGATTGGATCGAAATCGCCAACTCGGGGCAACTTCCCGAGGATTTAGGCGGCTGGTTCCTAACTGACAATCCAGCACTCCTCACCAAGTGGCAGTTTCCTTCACCCGCGCTAGTGCCAGCGGGCCAGTGCCTCCTGGTTTTCGCTTCCGCCAAGGACCGACGCGTCCCCGGAAGCCCTTTGCACACCAACTTCAAACTCGACGCCGATGGCGACTCCCTCCTCCTGGTGCGGCCCGACGGAGTCAACATCGCCAGTCAAATTCTCAACTTCCCACCCCAGAAGCCTAATATCTCAAGTGGAACCGGGCAGTTTTGGGAGACCCGCCCCGCGGTCGCCGCCGGGGCCACCGCCAAAATCTTGGTGCCCCCCGGGCCGGTGGTGGACTGGACCGCGGCGGTGGGCTTCGACGACCAGACTTGGCAGGACGCCACCACGGGAGTGGGATTCGACGCCTCTGGGGGGGCCGAGGACGTCCACTTGCTGGGCTATTGGGATTTCAACGACGCCACCCGGCCGGGCAGCGCGGTGGACGCCAGCGGCCACGGACTGGTGGGCACGGTGCGCTCCGCGACCTACACCGCGGACCGCGGTGGCCGCAGCGGCAAGCCAGGCGACCGAGCCTTGAAGTGTGCCGGCGCGGGCAGCGTCGAGATTCGGGGGGCCTCCTTGGGAGCCTTGGACTCCATCACCCAACAGAACGCCGTGGCTCTCAGCGCCTGGATTTATGGGGCCGCGGCCCAGCCCGCCGCCAGCTATTTATTTTACGCCGGCAGCGAAAGCGGCGGCGGCGGCACCCGCGTGCTGGGGGCCCATTTGCCATGGAGCGACTCCACCCTCTATTGGGACAGCGCTGGCTGTTGCGACCCCGACCGCCACCGGATTTTCGTCGGCGAACCCAACCCCGCTATGTGGCGCGGCCAGTGGAACCACTACCTCCTGCAAAAACAGGGCGACCGCAAAGAAATTTGGCAAAACGGCAGCCTGATCCACGTCGGAAAAAACACCGAGCGCATGGTCAACTTGCGCAGCTTTTACTTGGGAGCCGCTAACGCTTCTGGGGTAAATGGCTATCAAGGCCTCATCGACGACTTCGCCATTTGGGACCAGTCCCTGAATCAGAGCCAAATCGCGGCGCTGGCCCGCGGATCCTCGCCCCTGCAAATGCACTCCCTGCGCCCGCTCATCAGCACCGATCTGGCCGCGGCGATGCGCCCCGCTAAGCCCTCGGTCTTGATGCGGTTGCCCTTCACCCTTCCGGCGAGCCAGAACTTTGACCTCATCAAGTTGACGATGCACTACGACGACGGCTTCGTCGCTTGGCTCAACGGCAATCAAATGGCCCGCCGCAACGCCCCGCCCAGCCTCAGTCCCGCCCACGATGCGGCCGCCAGCGCCGCCCGCGCCGCGGGGGCGGGCTTGGTGGCCGAGGAAATCGACTTGTCAGGCTACCAGCACCTCCTCCAGGATGGCCCCAATCTCCTCGCCATCCAGGGACTGAATGCTTCGCCCGACGATCCCGACTTCTTGGTGCTTCCGGAGTTGACCTTAGGCCACTCCCGGGAGGGGCAGTTTTTTACCAAGCCCACGCCCGGCGCCCCCAACGGCAGCGGCTATGACGGCTTCACCGCCGACACCGTCTTTGCGCCCGGCCGCGGCTTTTATGCGAGCCCCCAGGAAGTCACCATCACCTGCGCCACGCCCGGCGCACGCATCGTCTACACCACCGACGGCAGCCTGCCCCAACTGGACCACGGCACCACCTCCCCCTCCCCAGCTACCGTTAAGATCAGCACCACCACCACCCTGCGGGCTGCCGCCTTCGCTCCGGGCGCGGCGCTGGGGCCGACCAATGTCGACACCCACACCTATCTCTTTCCTAGCCAGGTCGTCTCCCAGCAGCGCCCCGCCGCGGCCCCCCTCACCTGGGCCGGGGGCTTCCCCGGCGACTACGCCATGGACGCCCGGGTCGCTAACCAAGCGCTCCCCGGCTACCGCCTCCCCGAAGCCCTCCTCAGCCTGCCCACGCTCAGCGTCGTGGCCGACCCCGCGGATCTCTGGGGACCCTCGGGCATCTACGCCCAAAGCACGGCCCGCGGCGATAGCTATGAGCGCGCCGCCAGCGCCGAGTGGCTCGAACCCAACGGCGGCGACGGCTTCCACATCCCCTTCGGCCTAGCCGTGCACGGCAACATCAGCCGCGAAAAGAGCTTCACCCCCAAGCACAGCTTCAAAATGTTCTTCCGCTCTTCCTACGGAGCGTCCCGCCTCGAGCACCCCCTCTTTGCCGATAGCCCGGTGCGCCACTTCGACCAACTCATCCTGCGCGCCGGCAGCACCGACACCTTCCCCTGCACCGAATGGGCCGGAGCTGCCATCGGGCCCGGCGGCGCCAGCTATCAGCGCTGGGCCCGCGCCTGGGCCACTTACCTGCGCGATCAATGGGTGCGCGACTCCCAAAACGCCATGGGCAGCCTCTCCGCCCACGGCCGCTTCTGCCACCTCTACCTCAACGGCATCTACTGGGGCCTCTACAACCTCTGCGAACACCCCGACGAGGACTTCATGGCCGACCACCTCGGCGGCCAGGCCGCTGAATACGATGTCCTGGTCGATTTCGCCGAACTCAAAAACGGCAACTACGCCGCCTGGCAGCAACTGATCGC
>CANHIJ010000147.1 GCA_947460575.1 Verrucomicrobiales bacterium
CCCGGCCCAACCCCGGAGGGGCCGTAGCCCAGCCAAGGCCAACCCCGTAGAGGTCGTGCGCAGCCCGGCCCAACCCCGGAGGGGTTATCCACGACTAGCCGGGGGTTTTAACCCCCGGATTGTCCGGCGCTATTGCCCCAGCCACAGCGTGGCTGCCCTATGTGCAGTCGACCCGAGGAAAACGATGGCGGCCGCCGACCCGCTTGTTTCGCTCTCGAAGGAGGATCGCCCCAGCATGGGGCAACCGCTTCGCGGTTGGGGCCGATTGGCGTCCATTTCCCGGGGGGTTGAAACCCGGCTAGTCGTGGATAACCCCTCCTTGGTTGCCGCCGGTGCGCCTGTCGGCTGATCGGCGCGTGTGGCCCCATCCGCGTGCGGCCCATCCGCGCGCGCAGGTCGTCACGGGCGGGCTTGCGGCGCTGGGGCCCAGCGGCCTGCCTGGGGCGCGGATTTGGCGCGCGGACGGCCCGCGCCATTCCGTAGCGCCATCTCCCCTTTCCTAGCGCCGCCCCCTTTTCTTGGGGGCTTTGGAGAGGTAATTGGCTTTGAGGGCTTTGGTGGAGCCCTGGGGGAGGGGCTGGCCGGAGGCGAGGGCTTTGAGTTCGTTGATTTGGTCGCGAATGAGGGCGGCGCGCTCGAATTCGAGGGCGCGGGAAGCTTCGACCATTTCCTCTTGGAGTTGGGCTAGGACGGCGGCGGTGTCGTCGGGGCTGCCCTCGGCGGCGCGGGGGGAGGAGTGCTCGGCGAAGGGATCGACGGGGGCGTGGAGGCTTTCTTGGAGGTGGCGGACGGTGCTGCGGGGGATGATGCCGTGGAGTTGGTTGTATTCCTCCTGCTTGCGGCGGCGGTAGGTGGAGATGCCGATGAGGGCCTGGATGCTCTTGGTCATGACGTCGGCGAAGAGGACGACCTCGCCGTTGACGTGGCGGGCGGCGCGGCCGGCGGTCTGAATCAGGCTGGTTTCGCTGCGCAAATAGCCTTCCTTGTCGGCGTCGAGGATGCAGACCAGGGAGACTTCTGGCAGGTCGAGGCCTTCGCGCAGGAGGTTGATGCCGACGAGGATGTCGAATTCCCCCAGGCGGAGGCCGCGGAGGATTTCGACCCGCTCGACGGTGTTGATGTCGCTGTGGAGGTAGCGGACCTTGAGACCCACGCCGCGGAGGTAATCGGTGAGGTCCTCGGCGGTGCGCTTTGTCAGGGTGGTGACCAGGACGCGCTGCCCGACCTCGACGCGGCGGCGGCACTGCTCGATGGTTTCGTCGATTTGACCGCGGAGCGGCTTGAGGGTGATGACGGGGTCGAGGAGGCCGGTGGGGCGGATGATTTGTTCGACGATGAGGTCTTTGCCTGGGGTGACTACGTCGAAGTCCGCGGTGGGGACCTCGGCTCCGGAGATGCGGGGGAGGCGCTCGGGGGTGCCCTCCTCAGTGGCACTGCGCTTGATGTGGGGGATAAAGCTGAGGTTGCCCACGGTGCTGTTGAGGATCTCGAACTTGGCGGGCGTGGCGCTGACGTAGAGGCGCTGGCGGGTGCGCTTCATGAATTCGGGAAACTTCAGGGGCCGGTTGTCGAGGGCGCTGGGGAGGCGGAATCCGTAGTCGACGAGGGTCGTTTTGCGGCTGTGGTCGCCTTCGTACATGCCGCCGACCTGGGGGATGGTGGCGTGGCTTTCGTCGATCACGAGGAGGAAGTCGTCGGGGAAGAAATCAAGCAAGGTGTAGGGCGTCTCCCCGGGCGGACGGCCGGTGAGGTGGCGGCTGTAGTTTTCGATGCCCTGGCAAAACCCCATTTCGCGCATCATCTCGAGGTCGTAGTCGGTGCGCTGGCGAATGCGCTGGGCTTCGAGAAATTTGCCTTCGCCTTCAAACTTGGCGACTTGGCTATCCACTTCCTCGCGGATCTTGACGAGGGCGCCTTTCATCTTGTCCGCGGCGGTGACGAATTGTTTGGCAGGATAGAAAGTGATCGCTTCGACAACATTGATCGGAGTGCCCGCAATGGGATCGAAGTGGGTGATGCGGTCGATTTCGTCGCCGAAGAATTCCACCCGCACGGCCTCGTTTTCCAGGGAGGCGGGCCAGATTTCCACCACGTCGCCGCGGGCGCGAAACTTGCCGCGCTGGAAGGCGATGTCGTTGCGCTCGTAGAGCATTTCCACCAAGCGGGTGAGGAAGTGGTCGCGGTCCATGAGCATCCCCTTGCGGATGGGGAACATGGCCTGGGCGTAGTCGTCGGGCGATCCCAAGCCGTAGATGCAAGAGACGCTGGCGATCACGATGACGTCCTCGCGGGTCAGCAGGGCGCTCATGGTGCTGAGGCGGAGGCGCTCGATCTCGTCGTTGATCGAGGAATCTTTTTCGATGTAGGTATCGCTGCGCGGGATGTAGGCTTCCGGTTGATAGTAGTCGAAGTAGGAGACGAAGTACTCGACGGCGTTGTGGGGGAAAAACTGGCGGAATTCCGAATAGAGTTGTGCCGCTAGGGTCTTGTTGTGGCTGATTAGGAGGGTCGGCTTGCCGGTGTTGGCGATGACGTTGGCGACGGTGAAGGTTTTCCCGGAACCGGTGACGCCGAGCAGGGTTTGGTGGGGGTTGCCCGCCTGGATGGAGCGGGTCAGCTTTTCGATGGCCTGGCCCTGGTCACCGGCGGGGGGAAAGGGGGAAGCGAGTTGAAAGGTGGCCATGGGGCGGGTCAGCGGGCCGACTTGAGGTGCTCGCGGAGGAGGCGGGCGACTTCGGCGATGCCCGCGGGGTGTTGGTGGCCGCTGTGGTTGGAGGGGATGATGAGCTGGCTGGAGGCCCCGTCGAGGTGGCTACTCAGATAGGGCACAAAGCCGTCGCTGCCGAGTTCGGGGTGGTTCGCGGCGCGGGCCTTGCCGCGGTCTCCCATGATGCTGTGGTAGGGGATGCCGGGGTGGATGGGCAGGGTGTCCAAGGTTTTGACGAAGGTATTGCGGGGAGTTAGAGTGTCGATGCTGGTGGGGAGGTTTTCGTAAGCCTGGCCGCCCTGGGAGAAGGTGAAGGCTTGGGTCAGAGCGTCGCCGATGGCCAGCATGGTTTGGGGAACCCGCACGAGGCGGCGGCCGAGACGGCCGATCCAGTTATCGGCCATGTCGGCCCCGCGGTGGGGCGAGCAGATGAAGATGGCGCGGGCGATTTCGGGGCGGGCGTCAAAAATGAGCATGTCCTTCATGAGCTGTTTTTCGCGCGGCGACATGCGGACTTTTTCGGGGGGGGCGTGAAAATAGGCGTCCCAGAGCTTGTCTTGGCTGTCGGTGATCATGAGGCGGCCGATCATCCCACCCATGCTGTGCCCGACGTAGACCATGGGCTTTTGTTTGGGGAAGATGCGTTTGGAGCGGTCCAGTTCCTTGCGCAGCAGGGAGGCGGCGTAAGGGTAGGGATAGCCGCTGGGGTAGGAGTAGACCCAGATCTGGTATTTGCGGCGCAGGAGGGGGTCGGCGCGCAGGCTGTTGATGAGGGGAAACCAGGTGGCCGGGGTATCCAAGAGCCCGTGGACCAAAAGCAGGGGAATGCGCCCGTCGTCGTAGGGCCGCAGGCGGGAAAGGCGCGCCGTTTCGGCGTATTTGTCCGGGTCGAGGAGCCGGGCCAGCCCCAGCTTTTCGGGCCGCTCGCGGGTGAGCAGGACCGCCAGCGGGGTGGTGAAGTCGGCGGCCAGCGGGTAGGTGTGGCGGCCGACTTGGACCGTTTCGCGGTCGAGGGGGTCGACAAACGAGATGCGGCAGCGGTTTCCCTGGAACTCCGCCACCGCGGAAACGCCGTAGTAGGTGCGGGGCTGGCTCAGGGTTTCCCGAAAATCGCCCCTGGGGGTGCGGCCGATGGCCACCAGGGAGGCCCCCAGGCCGGGGCGCTCGACGCGCTGTTTGATGTAGTCGCCGCCGATCTCCACTTGGTCGGCGGGGAGGAACTCAAAGCTGGAGGGATGCCAACTGGCGCGGGGCCCCTGGTGGTAGGCGAAGGTGAAGCGCCCGACCTGGAGGGGTCGGTCCCAGGGGTGGAAGTCGTGGGCCCGGATCAGGGAAAATACCCGGTCGAGGGCAAAGTTGTATGCCTGGCGGGCCGCGGCGTCGGACGGCTGGCGGTCGAGTTGGCGGGAGAGGTCCTGGAGCGCGCCGAGGTAGTGCTCCGCCGCCAAGAGGGGGGATTTTCGCGCGCATTTGTCGGCCTCCCGAAAGGCCTGGGAGGGGCTTTGGATGGAGGGGACGGCGATGCCGACCTGAAACACCGGGGTGATTTCCTTCATCACCGCGATGCGGGTGCAGCCGTTGAGCAGCCAGACGGCAAAAAAGAGGGAAAAAAGGCGCATAGTCGGGGTCAACCGGTGCTGCTGACGGGGGGATTGTTAAGGGCAGCGCGGAGGGCAATCCACCGCGATTTAGGAACAAAGCGGGGGCGCGGCCGACGCTTGTGCGGGTAGACGGGCAATTGCATCCCGGGTTTCCCATGGTAGGGAGGCCCCTGCCCGCCGCCGCCCTCCTCTCCATGACTGAATTTCTCTCCCTGCTCCGCTTTGGCGGCACCCTGCTGCTGGTGCTGTTGGTCTTCAATTTCATCATTTTGGTGCACGAATGGGGCCACTTCCTGGCGGCGCGCTGGCGGGGCTTGAAAATCGAAAAATTCCAGATCTGGATGGGCGAACCGATTTGGAAGCGCACCTGGAACGGGGTGCAGTACGGGCTGGGCTGGCTGCCCCTGGGCGGTTTTGTGGCCCTGCCGCAAATGGCCCCCATGGAGGCCATCGAAGGCCGCGCCGACCCCCTCGGCGAAGTCCTCCCGCCCATCAAGCCCTTCGACAAGATCGTGGTGGCCTTTGCGGGCCCGCTCTTCAGCGCCGCCCTGGCTTTGGTTTTTGCCCTGCTGGTGAGCTTTTTTGGCAAGCCGCAGCACCCCTCGGACCGCACCACTACGATTGGCTACAAAGTGCCCGACATGGCCGCGGCCCGCTCCGACCTCCAGCCGGGCGACCGCATTCTGCAAATCGACGGGCGGAAAGTGAGCTCTTTCATGGGCATCCACGGCAGCGTGGCCTGGGCGGTGGCCTCGAGCCAACAAAACCCCATTGAATTCCTCGTGCAGCGCCCCGGCGAAGCCGCGGAGCGCCTCGTCAAAGTGGAGGCTTCCATGAGTTCGGATCCCGAGTACGTGGCCTGGCAGGCCAAGGCCTGGTGGCAAAAGGCGGTTGGTCGGCCGCCGCTGCGCCGGGTGGGAATTGGCCCGCAGTTGAATTGGCAGGTGGACAAAGTGGTCGCGGGCAGCCCGGCCGAGGCCGCGGGCCTCCAGGTGGGCGACGTCATCGCCACCATGAATGGGCAAAAGCTCTATGCCTCGGCCAACGCCTTGGAAATGCAGGCCGAGCGCAGCGAGGGCCAGCCCATTGCCCTGACCTATGTGCGCGGGGGGGTGGAGACCCAGACCACCCTGATTCCGCAAAAGCCCATCCAGCCTAAGGACCTCAAAGCCACCACTGGCCTGGGCTACAAGTTGTCCGACGCCGACTCCGTGGTGATGGACCACCCCAATCCCTTCCAGCTCGTCTACTCAGCCGGAGCCAATACCGTGTCCACCCTGGTGGCCCTTTTCAGCCCCAAATCGGAAATCAAGGCCTCGCACATGAACGGGCCGGTGGGGATTTTGCACCAATACTACAACATCATCCAAAGCGAACACGCCCTGCGCTTGGTGCTCTATTTTAGCGTCATCCTCAACATCAGCCTAGCGCTTTTCAATCTACTCCCCCTGCCCGTGCTCGACGGGGGCCACATCACCCTGGGCCTGCTCGAAATGATCCGCGGCAAGGCCGCCAATCTCAAGCTGCTCGAGCACCTCCAGCTCGCCTGCGTGATGATGCTCCTGGGCTTCGTGGTCTTCGTCTCGCTCAAGGACGTCGGTGGCCTCGCCAGCGGAGAATCGGGCGGCAAGCCGGAGGAATTGAAGTTCGGCCCACCTGCCGCCGCCGTTCCGGCCTTGGGCCCGATCAAACCCTGAGAGCCCGACTGTTTCCAACTTGCACCAGCGGCGCCGCTGCGGTCCCTGTGGCCACTCCCCGCTGCCGCCGCGCTGACCGCCTTTTGCCATGCTCCGCTATTGCTCCGATTTCTTCCGCTTCCAGCGCCGCCCTACCCGCGTGGTCATGGTCGGCAACGTCGCCATCGGGGGCGACAACCCCGTGCGCATCCAGAGCATGCTCACCAGCGACACCCGGGACACCGCCGCCTGCATCCAAGAAGCTCTGGGTCTGGTGGCGGCCGGATGCGAGATCGTGCGCATCACCGCCCAGACGCGCGTCTACGCGGCCCATTTACAGCACATCAAAGCAGGCCTCCTCGCCGCCAACTGCGCGGTTCCCCTGGTGGCTGATATCCACTTCAAGCCTGATGCCGCCATGGAGGCGGCGCGCTGGGTTGAAAAGGTCCGCATCAATCCGGGGAACTTCGTCGACAAAAAGAAATTTGCCGTGCGGGAGTATTCCGACGCCCAATACGCGGAAGAATTAGAGCGCATCCAAGAGGCCTTCGTCCCACTGGTCCGCCTCTGCCAGGAAATGGGCCGCGCCATGCGCATCGGCACCAACCACGGCAGCCTCAGCGACCGCATCATGAACCGCTACGGCGATACCCCTAGCGGCATGGTGGAGAGCGCCCTGGAATTCGCCGAAATCGCCCGCTCCCTCGACTACCACAATTTTGTCTTCTCCATGAAGGCCTCCAATCCCAAGGTCATGATCGAGGCCTACCGCCTCCTCGTGGCCCGCCTGGAAGCCCGCGGCAGCGATTGGAACTACCCGATCCACCTCGGCGTCACCGAAGCTGGCGACGGCGAAGACGGCCGCATCAAAAGCGCCATCGGAATTGGCTCGCTGCTCAGTGACGGCATCGGCGACACCATTCGTGTTTCGCTGACTGAAGACGCGGTTTATGAGATTCCGGTCGCCCAGGCTCTGGTGCGCAGCCTCGCCGCCGAAACCGCCCGCCCGCCCCTGCCCCCGCAGGGCGACCCGATTGGCTACGATCCATTCAACTACGCGCGCCGCGCGAGCCAGCGGCAAGAAGTCCAGGCCCTCGGCCTCGGCGGGGGCGAAACGGTGCGCGTTTTCACCAGCCAAGCCCAGTTTCAGGCTGTGGCTCACAAGCTCAAGCAACTCGGAGAGTACCAACCCGAAATCGTCACCGAGACCAGCGGCCTCCGGACGCTCAACCCCCTCGACCACGACGCCGTGGCGGCCGTCAACGACGCCCCGGAACCCCAGCTCGTCACCCTGCCCGACGGCTGGCCCCACCCCGTGATCGCGTCGTATCGCCTCCTCGCCGCCCGCCTGGATGCGCGCCACGCCATCGTGCTCAAGGACACCTGCTTTCCCTCGCAAGACGAAACGCGCCCCTTCCTCGACGCCCTGCTGCCCGCCGCCGCCCACTTGGGGTCATTGCTCTGCGACGGCATTGGCGACGCCGTCCTCATCCAAGGCGAGGCCGCGCCCGCCGCGAGCTTGCGCCTCGCCTACAATATCCTCCAGGCCGCCGGATCCCGCATCTTCAAAACCGACTACGTCGCCTGCCCGAGCTGCGGCCGCACCCTCTTTAACCTGCAAAGCACCACCGCCCGCATCCGCGAGGCCACCGGCCACCTCAAAGGCGTCCGCATCGCCGTCATGGGCTGCATCGTCAACGGCCCCGGCGAAATGGCCGACGCCGACTTCGGCTACGTCGGCGGCGCCCCCGGCAAGATCAACCTCTACGTCGGCAAAACCGCCGTCGAATTCAACATCCCCGAGGCCGAAGCCGTCCAGCGCCTCACCGACCTCATCCGAGCCCACGGCAGGTGGCTGCCCGTTCCCGAATCCTGAGCCTCTGAGTCTCTGGGCCCCAGGGCCTCCCAGGGCATCAGACAGGCCGCCGCGCCAGGATTACCCACGAACCGCAGACCATTCCCCCACGAACGGCGCTGCGATGGCCCACGAACCACAGGCCGGTTCCCCACGAACGGCGCTGCTATTGCCCACGAACCGCAGGCCGGTTCCCCACGAACGGCGCTGCTATGGCCCATGAACCGCGGAGCGGTTGCCCATGACTAGCCGGGGGTTTCAACCCCCGGGACATCAAAACCAAAAGCTCCCAACCGCGAAGCGGTTGCCCCATGCTCAGTCGATCCTCGCTCCGCGGCAAAACCACTGCTCCGGAGGCGGCCAACATTCCAGC
>CANHIJ010000148.1 GCA_947460575.1 Verrucomicrobiales bacterium
CCGCCAACCGGTGGGGGCGGGGCGGGCGGGAAAATGGTGGTAGGATTTTCCCAGATTGGGGCGGACAACCCGTGGCGGACCGCGGAGACGGAATCGATCAAGGCGGAGGCCGCCAAGCGCGGCATTGAGCTGAAGTTTTCCGACGC
This sequence comes from Verrucomicrobiales bacterium, assembly GCA_947460575.1. GTDB lineage: Bacteria > Verrucomicrobiota > Verrucomicrobiia > Verrucomicrobiales > V1-33 > CAIZWU01. The sequence goes on from CANHIJ010000148.1 coordinate 147, forward strand.
CCAGGGGCAGCAGGAAGCGCAGATCAGCGCCCTGCGCAGCTTCATCGCCCAGGGGGTGAAGGCGATCATCTTGGCGCCCAAGGTGGAGACGGGCTGGGAGGCCATCTTGAAAGAAGCCAAGGACGCTAACATACCAGTGGTGTTAGTAGACCGCGGGGTCGCGGTGGGCGACGCCTCGCTGTATGCGACCTTGATCGCCTCGGATTTTGTGGCCGAGGGAAAGATGGCCGGGGAGTGGTTGGCGAAGCGGACCGCGGGCAAAGCGGGCGTGATCCAGCTAGAGGGCACCACGGGGTCGGCTCCGGCGAATGATCGCAAGAAGGGATTTGAGGCCGCGATTGCGGCGCACCCGGAGATCACGGTATTGGCTAGTCAGACGGGCGACTTCAAGCGCAGCGATGGTAAGAACGTGATGGAGGCGCTGCTGAAGGTGCACGGGGCGGCGATTACGGCGGTGTATGCGCACAATGACGACATGGCGATTGGGGCGATTCAGGCGCTTGAGGCGGCGGGGCGGCAACCGGGCAAAGACGTGACCGTGGTGAGCATCGACGGCATGAGCTTTGCGCTGGAGGCGATTCGGGATGGGAAATTGAATTGCAGCGTGGAGTGCAATCCGCTGCTGGGGCCGATGGCTTTTGATGCGGTGGAGAAGGTCCTCAAGGGCGAGTCCCTGCCCAAGCTCATGGTCCAGCAGGACCAGCTTTTTGACGAGAGCAACGCGGCGGCGGAATTGCCCAAGCGCAAATACTGAGGTGAGCCGCGGCCTCCCTTGTGGGGGGCCGCGATGTTTGGTTTAGCCTGGAGGGCGCGGCACGGCGCTCGGGGCATCCCAGACATCAAATACCAAATAAAACTTTCTCAATCGACCAAAGCACCTGACTGCCACCCGGCGAACCTAACTACCTTTATGCAAAAAATGCCCTCCCTTGAACGCGCTTTTGCGGCGCTGCTGGCGCTGGCTGGCGCCCTGGTCCCGGCCGACGCGGGCGTGCTGGACAAGCAAAAGCAACTCGATGCCCAAACGTTTTGGGACAACCGGGACTGGGATTGGTACCAGAAAAACATCCCGTTTTTCGAATGCCCGGACGCGGATATGGTCACCACCTACTACTACCGCTGGGAGCTGATCACCAAGCACTTGACTTACGGTTCGCCGAATAGCGGCTATAGTTTTACGGAATTCATCGACCGCCCTTTTTGGAGTGGGGCCTACGGGGCGATCAGTTGTCCGGCGGGGCACCAGCTCTATGAGGTGCGCTGGTTGCGGGATCCGGCTTATGCGACAGACTACTCGCGCTATTGGATGCGCACGCCGGGGGCGCAGCCGCGGAACTACGGGTGTTGGATTGGGGACGGGATCTGGGCCACCCACCAGGTGCATCCGGACCGGGACTTCGTGGTGGAGTTGTTGCCGGACATGGTGAAAAATTACCAGGCCTGGGAGAAGCGGCAATTCGTGCCGGAGATGGGCTTGTTCTGGCAGAATGGGCACGACGACGGGATGGAGTTCAACATCAACAGTCGGCAGACCACCGACATCCTGCGGGGGGCTCCGGGGTTCCGGCCCGGCTTTAATGCCTATATGTGGGCTGATGCCCTAGCGATTGCTCGGATCGCGCGCTTGGCCGGGGACGAGGCCACCGCGCAGACTTATGAAACCAAGGCTGCGGGGCTCAAGGATAAGTTGCAGAAACTCTTGTGGGACCCCAAGCGGGACTTTTTCTTTCCGATGTCGCTGCGCGAGGAAAAGGACAAGGAGGGCAACGTGGTGGCGGCGCACACCCTCACCTATCAATCCGGCAAACATGCGGGCAGCCCGCACGGGAGGGAAGAGCACGCCTACATTCCTTGGCAGTTCAATTTGCCCGACGCGGGCTACGAGAGCGCCTGGAAGTTTTTGATGGACCGCAACTATTTCTATGCGGACTTCGGGCCATTGTCGGTCGAGCGGCACGATCCGATGTTCCTGCTCAAGGATTCCTGCTGCTGGTGGAGCGGGCAGTCGTGGCCATACAGCACAGCGCAGACCCTCAAGGCCATGGCTAACTTGCTGCACAACTATCAGCAGGACCAGGTGGGGCGGGCCGACTACGTCAAGCTGCTGCAGATTTTTGCGCGCTCGCACCGCAAGAACGGGGTGCCGTATTTGGCGGAGGCGCTGCATCCCGACACCGGGTCGTTTGAGGGGCACGATGGCTATAACCACAGCGAGCACTACTTCCATAGCAGCTTCAACGACCTCATCATCACCGGATTGGTCGGGCTGAAAGAGCGCAACGACGACACCGTGGAGTTGGATCCGCTGGCGCCGCCGGATTGGGCCTGGTTTGCCTTGGATGACGTGCCGTGGCGGGGGCACTTGTTGAGCATCTTGTGGGACAAGGATGGCAGTCGCTATGGCAAGGGCGCGGGGTTCCGGTTGATAGTCGATGGCAAGGAAGTGGCGGCGCAACCCCAGCTAGGCAAGATGAGCGCCAAGCTGCCGACCGCGCCGCTGCCGGGCCCGGGCGCCCAGGGCCTGCGGCTCAACTACGCGGTCAACAACGACGCCGACTACTATCCGCGCTACACGAGCAGCTTCACCGATCCCAAGACTTCGCTCGACAAAGTGTGCGACGGGCACGCCTGGTACACCGTTAGTCCGCCGAATCGCTGGACAACCCAGGGTTCGCCTAACGCGGAGGATTGGGTGGCAGTCGACTTCGGGGTGGGGCGCAAAATCGACGTGGTGCGCTTGGCCTTGCTAGACGACGGCAAGGACATTGTGGTTCCGGCCGCTTGTGCACTGGAGACTTTTGAGGGGAACGCCTGGCGCCCGCTGCCGGTGGAGCAGCAGCAGCCGGAAAAATTGAGCGGGCACCGCTACACTGCATTCCGCTTCGCGGAGCGGGAAGTGCGGCAGCTGCGGGCTCGCTTCACGCATGGAGCTGGCGGCTTCACGGGCTTGTCGGAAATTGAGGCCTGGGGCGCGGGCGTGCGGCCCTACGTAGCCCCGGCACCCAAGGCGGGGAATTTGGCGTACAATCCGAGCGGCAAAGGCTTCCCCCAGGCGAGCGCTTCCTTCCACGACAACTTCGGCGGACTGCCGCAGAGCGCCTTTGACGGGCGGATCGGCTATAAACCCAATCCGATCAATCGATGGACCAGCTTTGGTTCGCCCAACGCGACCGACTGGCTCGAAGTGGATTTTGGCGAGGTGAAGGCATTCGGCCGCGTCGAGTTAGGGATCTTTGACGACCGCGGCGGGGTCCAGGCTCCGGCATCGTACCGTGTGGAAGCTTTCCGGGACGGCGCGTGGCAGGAAGTGGCAGACCAAAAGAAAGTCCCGGCGCAGCCCACCGGCGGGGCGGGGAACACGGTGACGTTCCCGGCGGTGAGCGCCGCCAAGGTGCGCGTAGTCTTCACGCACCAGGGGCAGGCCCGCAGCGGGGTCACGGAGATGGAAGTGACCAAAGACTAGGCGCGCGCGCGGCCGACAGGGCGTCGGCGCGTTTCCGCAATGCCGCCCCCCTCCCCCGGGAGGAGGGCGGAGGTGGGGCGGTGAGAGAGTAGAAACAGCAGACCCAGGGCGTTGCCCTGGGCTGGCGTAGGCCGCGCCGTTGGCCCTCAAAATCGGCGCCCCGACGGGGCATCTGGGTTCGGGTGGGGCAAACTGCGCCCGGACGCGGCACTCTGATGCTGCCCAGGGCAAGGCCCTGGGTTTTGTGAGGCAAAAAGAAAGGAAGCCCTGGAGGGGCGCCCAAGGGCCGACTGAGAAACCAAAAGGAGATGGCTTCAGATAGTCATTCTTTGTGTACTTGGTGATGGCAAGGGTGCGCCGCCCGCAGAAAGGAGGCGTGATCTGAATGGTTCCGGGCCTTGGACTTAGGCCTCGGGGCTTTCGGCGGGGGGGGCGGGGGGCTTGGGCTTGGGGCGGGAGACGGGGAAGCCGCCGCTGAAGGTGATGGTGCCGCTGCCGCCGAGTTGGACGGCGGGGGCGGGGTTAGAGGGGGGTGCGACGGGCTGGCGGGGCGGGGGGCGCAGGGCGGGGGGGAGGACATCGGGATCGTCTTCGCTGCCGCCGCCACTGAGTTGCTGGGGGAGGCTGGCGAGGAGTTCTTCGAAGGCGCGCAGGTTGGTGGTGCTGCGGAAGAGGTTGTTGAGGATCTCGTTGCGGATGTTGCCCATCAGGGTGGAGAAGAGCTCGTAGGCCTCGGTTTTGTATTCGATGAGGGGGTCTTTTTGGGCGAACTGGCGGAGGTGGACGCCGTCGCGGAGGGCGTCCATGTTGTAGAGGTGTTCCTGCCAGAGGCGGTCGATGGCGTTGAGGAGGACGTAGCGTTCGAGGCCTTTGAGGGCTTCGGGGTACTCGGTGTTGGTTTTGAGTTCGTAGGCGGCCTTGACTTGGTCGGTGACCCAGGTGGCGTTATCCTCGGGGGAGCGGGATTCGAGGGCGGCGGCTTCGCGGGTGAGGCGGAGGGGGAAGGTGAGGTTGAGCCACTGGAGGAGGCCGTCGAGGTCGGGGGTGCCTTCGACGGTGTTGTAGAATTCGCTGACTTTGTCAGGGATGGCTTCTTCGATGGTTTCAACGATGAGGCCGTGGGGGTCGTCGGTGGCGAGGGATTCGTTGCGGAAGGCGTAGATGACGGTGCGCTGTTTATTGAGGACGTCGTCAAATTCGAGGGTGCGCTTGCGGTAGGTGTAGTTGCGTTGTTCGACGCGTTTTTGGGCGCTTTCGACGGAGCGGTTGAGCCAGGGGTGTTCGAGTTCTTGGCCGTCTTCGAGGCCCATTTTTTCCATGAGTTTGGTCATGCGTTCGGCGGCGCCGAAGTTGAGCATGAGTTGGTCTTCGAAGCTGAGGAAGAAGATGCTTTCGCCGGGGTCGCCTTGGCGGGCGCAGCGGCCGCGGAGTTGGCGGTCGATGCGGCGGGATTCGTGGCGTTCGGTGGCGACGACGAGGAGGCCGCCGAGGGCGGCGACGCCGGCGCCGAGTTTGATGTCGGTGCCGCGTCCGGCCATGTTGGTGGAGACGGTGACGGCGCCGCGTTGGCCGGCTTGGGAGATGATTTCGGCTTCGGTGCGGTGGAATTTCGCGTTGAGGACCTGGTGGGGGATTTTCTCGCGCTTCATCATGCGGGCGAGGGTTTCGGAGGACTCCACGGAGGCGGTGCCGACGAGGATGGGTTGGCCTTTTTCGTGGCGTTCCTTGATGAAAGTGATGACCGCGTTGTATTTTTCGCGGCGGGTTTTGTAGATTTTGTCGTTGCCGTCGGTGCGGGTGACCTTGCGGTTAGTGGGGACGACGAGGAGGTCGAGTTTGTAGATATCGTGGAACTCGGAGGCTTCGGTTTCGGCGGTGCCGGTCATGCCGGAGAGTTTTTTGTAGAGGCGGAAGTAATTTTGGATGGTGATGGTGGCAAGGGTTTGGGTTTCCTTGTCGATTTGGACGCCTTCTTTGGCTTCGACGGCTTGGTGGAGGCCATCGGACCAGCGGCGGCCGGGCATTTTGCGGCCGGTGTGTTCGTCGACGATCATGACTTTATTGTCTTCGACGACGTATTGGACGTCTTTTTCGTAGAGACAATAGGCGCGGAGCAGCTGGGAGATGTTGTGCATCCGCTGGGCCTGCGAGTCCATGGTTTGCTGGACGGCTTCCTTGGCGGCGGCGCGTTCTTCGGGGGAGGCGGAGGAGCCGTCGATTTCGGCGAAGCGGGTGGCGAGGTCGGGGAGGACGAAGGCGTCGGGGTCGTTGGGGTCGAGGAAGCGGCGGCCCATGTCGGTGAGGTCGGCTTCGTGGGATTTTTCGTCGATGCTGTAGAAGAGTTCCTCTTTGAGGGCGTAGAGGGTTTTCTTTTGGGGGTCGGCGTAGTGGCTGAGTTCTTCTTTTTCGAGGGCGCGGCGGTATTCGGGTTCTTCGCTGAGGCGCATGAGGGCGCGGTGGCGGGGTTGGCCGAGTTTGAGTTTGAAGAGGCTGCGGCCGAGGGCTTCGAATTGTTTTTTCTCGGCCTGGTCTTTAGCTTCGGAGGCGATTTGGTTGAGGAGGCCGCCTTGGGCTTTGACGAGTTTTTCGACGAAGGGTTTGAAGCGGTCGTACTGGTGGGTGTCGACGGTGACGGGGCCAGAGATGATGAGGGGGGTGCGGGCTTCGTCGATGAGGACGGAGTCGACTTCGTCGACGATGGCGAACCAGTGGCCGCGCTGGACTTGTTCTTCGACGCTTTGGGCGAGGCCGTTGTCGCGGAGGTAGTCGAAGCCGAATTCGGCGTTAGTGCCGTAGGTGACGTCGCAGGCGTATTGGGCGCGGCGTTCTTGGGGGGATTGGTCGTGTTGGATGACGCCGACGGTGAGGCCGAGGTAGCGGAGGAGGTAGCCCATCCATTCGGAGTCGCGGCGGGCGAGGTAATCGTTGACGGTGATGAGGTGGACGCCGCGGCCGGTGAGGCCGTTGAGGAAGAGGGGGAGGGTGGCGACGAGGGTTTTGCCTTCGCCGGTGGCCATTTCGGCGATTTTTCCGTTATGGAGGGTCATGCCTCCGATGAGTTGGACGTCGAAGTGGACCATTTCCCAGGTGAGCTGGTGGTCGCAGACGGTGAGGGTGGAGCCGACGAGGCGGCGGGCGGCGTTTTTGACGACGGCGAAGGCTTCGGGGAGGATTTTGGTGAGGTAGGCTTGGACGTCGGGGAACTTGTCGAGGGCGGCGAGGTCGTGGCGCCAGGCGGCGACTTTTTGATGGAGAGCGGCTTCGGGGAGTTGTTGGAGTTGCTCTTCGAAGCGGTTGATTTGCTGCACGAGGGGCCAGAGTTTTTTGAGCTCGCGTTGGTTTTTGGAACCGACGATTTTGCGGAGAATCAATTGCAGCATGATGAGGGGCCCGGAAGGGAAAGTGAAATTGGCGGACGGAGATTGTGGAAGCGGCGGGGGGGAAGACAACCGTAAATCGGCGCTTGGCGAGAGGGGGGGAGCCGGGGTAGAGGAGCGCTCTTATGAGAATTTTGATCACGGGGGGCTCCGGCTTTATTGGGAGCCATGTAGCAGAATCTTTTCAGGGGGAGGCGGAGGTGCGGGTGCTGGATGACCTGAGCACGGGGCGGGCGGAGAACCTGGCGGGGTTGGAGGTGGATTTCAGGAAGGGGAGCATTTTAGACGAGAGGGCGCTGGGGGAAGCGGCGGAGGGGGTGGATTATGTCTTTCATCTTGCAGCGATGGTGAGCGTGCCGCTTTCGGTGGGAGCGCCGGGAGCCTGTGAGGCGGTGAATGGGCTGGGGGTGGTGAAGGTGTTGGAGGCGGCGGCGGCGGCGGGGGTGCGCAAGGTTTTTTTTGCGAGTTCGGCGGCGGTGTATGGGGACAATCCGCTGGTGCCAAAGACGGAGGGGATGTTGCCGGAGCCGAAGAGTCCGTATGCCATCACCAAGTTGCTGGGGGAGCACTACTGTCGCTTTTTCCACGACGAGGGGCGGGTGGCCACGGCGGCGCTGCGCTTTTTCAATGTGTTTGGTCCGCGGCAGGATCCGGGCGGGGCGTATGCGGCGGCGGTGCCAATTTTTATGGAGAAGGCGCTGCGGGGGGAGCCGATTACGATTTCTGGGGATGGGGAGCAGACGCGCGATTTTATTTATGTGAAGGACATCGTGGCGGCGGCGCGGCACGTCACCTTGACGGAGGGGCTGACGGGGGTGCGCAATGCGGGCTATGGGGGCGCGCTGACGGTGGGGGAA
>CANHIJ010000149.1 GCA_947460575.1 Verrucomicrobiales bacterium
CCCAAAGCCCGCAGGATAGCCCTGAATTTCCCCCCCTCCCATGAAGCTGCTCCCCCTCCTCTGCCTGGCCCTGCTCGCCTTTGGCCAAACCGCCTGCCAGCGCCGCAAACCTGGCCCGCCCGCCCCAGCGCCCCCGGCCGCGGCCCGCCCGGCTCTCAAAAATCAAGCCCTCGCCCCCACCACCGGCAGCCTCCCCCCCGGCACCCAACTCAGCTACAGCCGCGTCGGCGGCGTCGCCGGCCCCTTCATCGCCATCACCTTCGACGACGGCCCCCACGCCACCAATACCCCGCGCCTCCTCGACATGCTCGCGGCCCGTAACATCAAGGCCACCTTCTTCTGCGTCGGCACCAACGTCGCCCGCTACCCCAATATCGTCCGCCGCATCGTCGCCGACGGCCACGAAATGGCCAACCACACCTGGAACCACCCCAAACTTTCCAGCCTCGGCGACAGCGGCGTCCGCAGCGAACTCGACCGCGCTAACGTCGGCATCCTCAACGTCGCCGGCGTCGCCCCCCGCATGTATCGCCCCCCTTACGGAGCCATCACCGCCCGCCAAAAACAGTTCATCATGAGCGAATACGGCTACCCCACCATCCTCTGGTCCGTCGACCCCGAAGACTGGAAACGCCCCGGCTCCGCCGTCATCACCAGCCGCATCCTCAACGGCACCAAACCCGGCGCCATCATCCTCGTCCACGACATCCACGCCCCTAGCATCGACGCCATGCCCGCCACCCTCGACGGCCTCCTCGCCCGCGGCTACCGCTTCGTCACCTGCAGCCAACTCATCGCCCTCGGCAACCGCCGCCTCCCTGGCCCCGCCCTCGCCGCCGCCGCCCCAGCTCCCCTCTACCTCTTCACCCCAGGCAGCAACTGATCCCCCGCCATGCCCTCCCCCGTCTCCCTGCCCGACCTCCAGTTCATCGAAGCCCGCGCCCGCCTCCTCGATTTGGCCGCTTTCCTCGACCGCTTCCAGCGCCACGGCCAAGCCGACGACTACCGCCTCCACGCCCTCCGCGCCGCCCTCCCCCTCCTCCTCTCCGAGGACCCCCACCGCGTCCGCCGCATCTTGGAATCCCTCAGCGACCGCTCCCCCGATCCCATCCCCGCCGCCACCCTCCAAGGCGCCTTTGGAGCCCCGCGCCCTCCGCTCTCCTAACCCGCGCCGCCCCCTAACTCCCCACCTTCCGCCCTATGCGCTACATCGAACCCCACGGCCACATGGTCAGCCGCACCACCGACGACTACCAAGCCATGGTCATGGCCGGCTGCGCCGCCGTCTGCGAGCCCGCCTTCTGGGCCGGATTCGACCGCCGCACCGCCGAAGGCTTCCACGACTACTTCCTCCAGCTCACCGAATACGAACCCCGCCGCGCCCAAAAATACCTCCTCCCCCACTTCTCCTGGCTCTGCATCAATCCCAAGGAATCCGAAGACACCGCCCTCGCCGACGACGTCATCGCCCTCATCCCCAGTCTCCTGGCTAAACCTAACGTCCTCGGCATTGGCGAAATCGGCCTCAATAAAAATAGCCGCAACGAAGTCCGCATCCTCGAAAAACACCTCCAACTCGCCGCCGACCACAACCAGTTAGTGCTCGTCCACACCCCGCACCTCGAGGACAAACTCAAAGGCACCCGCCTCATCCTCGACGCCATTCACAACTTTTCCACCCTGCGCCCCGACCGCGTCATCATCGACCACGTCGAGGAACACACCGCCCCCCTCGTGCTCGACCGCGGCTTCTGGGCCGGCATCACCCTCTACCCCGAGAGCAAGGCCACGCCCCACCGCGCTATCGACATGCTAGAGCTCTACGGCCACCAGCGCATTTGGCTCAACAGCGCCTGCGATTGGGGCCACAGCGACCCCCTCGCGGTCCCCCGCACCGCCCTGGAAATGCGCCGCCGCGGCTACGACGCCGCCTTTGTCGACCAGATTCTCTATCAAAACCCTCTCCAGTTCCTCAGCCAAAACCCCCGCTTTCAAATCTAGCGCCCCGCCCCCTATCCAATGTGGGGATACTCCCGCATCGCCTGCAATTTCACCCCGTACATCGCCGCCAGGGCGTCGGCCTCACTTCCCTCGTAGTCGTCCCGGTAATAGATTTCCTGGATTCCATAGGCGCAGAGCATCTGCATGCAGCTGGTGCAGGGCTTGGTCGTCACCGCCACTAATTTCACGGAGCCCCGCGTAAACAGGCTGCACAAGTTCACCTCGGCGTGCAGCATGAACTTCTGCCGCGCCTCGCGGTCGACCCAAAAATCCGCCTCCGCATTGAAGCCCGGGGCCAAGCCGTTGTAGGCGGTGCCGATGACGCGGTTGGCGTGGTCGATGGCCACCGCTCCCACTTTGCGATAGGGATCCTCGGACCGCAAACTGGCCACTTGGGCCAAGGCCATGGCGTATTGCGGAATGCTGATGCGGCCCGGGGGACCCGGAGGCGGCGCGGCGAGACTAGCGTTTTCTTCAGACATGTCAGGATAAATGTTTGGCGGCCTGCCAAGCGGCCTCCAGGCGCTCCAGCCCGGCGTCCGGCAAGGCCACTCCCTCCCGCGCCAGGGCCTGCTCCATGGCCCCAAAGCGCGCTTCAAATTTAGCGTTCGCCGCCGCCATCAACACTTCCGGGTCCAACTTCAAGTGGCGCGCCGCATTCACCGCCGAAAACAGCACGTCCCCCAATTCCTCGGCCATCGCCGCCGCCTCCCCCCCCGCCACCGCTTCTTCTAACTCCGCACATTCCTCGCGCAATTTGTCCAACACCCCGCTGACATCGGGCCAGTCAAAACCCACCTGGGCCGCCCGCTTCTGCAACTTGGCCGCCCGACTCAAGCCCGGCAGCGCCTTGGAAACCCCCGCCAAATGGGCCTCCGCCACCCCGCCCTTTTCCTGCCGCTTGATCTCCTGCCACTGCTGCAACACCGCCGCCGTGTCCGCGGCCCCGCTCTCCCCATAAACGTGCGGATGCCGCCGAATTAACTTTTCCGCAATCCCATGGGCGATCCGGTCCAAATCAAAATCGCCCGCCTCGCTGGCGATCTCCCCGTGCAACACCACCTGCAATAACAAGTCTCCCAGCTCCTCGCACAGATGCGCCCGATCCCCCGACTGGGCCGCCTCCACCACTTCGTAGGCTTCCTCCACCACATTCGATAACAAAGTCAAATGGGTCTGCTCCTGGTCCCAGGGGCACCCTCCCGGCGAGCGCAAGTCGTGCACCACCCGCTGCAGCCGCACCAAACCATCGCATGAATCAGGGGGAATTTTCGAAGGCATCGCAAAAAAAAGTTCTCCCTCCATACCCCATCTCCCGCCCGCGGCAATCGCGGCGCCACATTTCCCCATCGCCCCTCCATCAACCGCAGCCCCTGAGCCGCACCGCACCCAGAAGGGCCGCCACCTCATCTTCCTAGACTGGCCAAATAGCGAATCAGGTCCAACAGGTCGCCGCGCTTGAGGGAAGCCGTCAGCCCCCCCGGCATGAGAGACCCAATCAGCTGGCGCGACCGAATTGTGGATTGGGGCAGTTTCGTTTCCCCTCCCGCCGCGTCCCGCAAAGTCAACTCGCTATCGGATTCGGCCGCCACCAGGCCGAAAAATTGCAGGCCCTCGGAGGTGACCACTTGCGTGGCGTTATAGCCCTCCTTGACCGCGGCGGCCGGGTTGACCACCGACTCCACGATATAGTCTAGCGGGGCGCTGGCCCCGATTTTGGCCAAGTCCGGCCCGAGCTTGCCCTCCTGCCCAGCGATGGCGTGGCAGGTGGTGCAGCCCAGGTCCGGGCGCAGGAAGAGCACTTGGCCGCGGGCGATGTCGCCTTGGTCCATGGCGGCGGCGGCGAGCTCTCGGCACTCGCCCTGGGTCCATTGCTTTTCGCCTTCGCTAGGGGCCGCGCTGCGCCCCAGGGCCCGGCGCAGGGCGTCGTCGCTGAGGTGCAAGCTGTCCATGAGGCGCAGGCCTTCGGCGCTCACAAATGGCGGGACTTCAGCATCGGCTAGAGCGTCGCGCAAGATCGCGATGACGGCCGCGCTGCTGAACAGTTGCTTCCAGAGGGCGGCGGCCTCGCCCGGCTGCGCGTCGCGCAGGAGTTGCAGCAAATCCGGAGTGGTCGGAATGGGCTCAAAGGCCCCTAGCGCCATGAGGGCTCGCTGGCGCAGGGCGAAGGGAGTAGGGCGGCGGCCCAGGGCGCGGAGTTGGTCCCGCGCGTTCCCGCCGCGCATCAGGCGGAGGCTGGCAAAGGCGGCCTCGCGCTGGGCCTCATCGGCCCCCGGCGCGGCGGCGCGGGCGAGCACCTCCTGCCCCAGTGAGGCCTGTTGCCAATAACCTGCGAGGCGCAGCGCCGCGTCTCTTGCGCTAGGCAACGCGTGCGCAAAAAGAGCCCTAACGGATTCCTCCGGAGGCGACAAGAGGAGGCCGCGGCGGGCGCAGGCTTCCAGCGCCTGCAGCGTGGCCGGAGCCGCCGATGGCGCGAAGCCGCCAGCTGAAAATTGCGCCCAAAGCCTTTCCGCAGCCGCCAGTTCCCCAACCTGTCCGATCAGCATCAACCAAGGCCCGCTGCCGTCCCCCGGAAGGGGGCGGTCTTTCAAGACAAAAGCTAGGGCACGGCCCGCCTGCGCCCCAGAGATCGCGCTGAGGCCAAAGCTGAGCTGCGCTTCCCGGCCCTCGGGCGCCCACTGGCCGCTTAGCAGCGATCCTAACCACGGCTCGCTGAGCTCGCGCAGGCTCAGCCAAAGCGCGTAGTCGAGATGGGGATCCAGCCCCGGCTGGACCATGGCCAGCACAGCCGCCGCAGACTCCGCAGTTGGATAGGCGGCGAGGACTCGCGCTGCCTCTAGGCGGACTCGTGGATGGGGGTCGACCGCTCCGCGCAGCCCCGCCGCGAGACTGGGCGCGGCGCGCAAGGCCGCGGCACGGACGCGGCCGTCCGCCGCGTTGCAGGCCGCGGCCGCCACCCCCGCGTCAGGGACGCCTAACGCGGCATGCAGCCACAGCACTTCCAGGCGGGCCTCATCCCGGCCCTCCGCGGCCGCCCAGGCATGTACCGCCGGAAGCACCTCGGGTCCCCGTTCCTTGAGCAGGCGGCGGGCGTGGTATTGCGCCCAAGGATTGGCCGACATCAACGAGGCGCAGAGGGCCTCCGTCGGCTGGTTGGCGAGCGATTTCCAAGCCGCCGCGGGTTGGTTTTTGGCGCTGATCCGCCAAATGCGGCCGTGGGTGAGGTCGCGGCGCTGATCCCGAAAATCGACTTCGCCGTGGTTGATGATGGCATTCGTCCAATCAGCCATGTAGAGGGCCCCATCGGGACCGAGTTGGAGGTCGACCGGGCGGACCGTGTTGTCGGACGACTGCAGCAAATCGGGCAGTTTTCGAGCCGAAAATCCGGCGCCCTGATCCTGCAGTTCATATTGCAAAATCGCGTGTCCGGTGTGGGAACCGGCCACGACGCGGCCCTGCCAAGAGTCGGGCCAGGCGGGGCCGCGCAAGATTTCCAGGCCGCACAATTTAGGCTCGTTGAGGGGGCCGACGGGCGGGCAAATGCGGGGAGCGGTTTGGGTGAAATGGACGGAATCGCGAAAGGTGAAATGGATCCCCTCGCCGGAATTGTCCGCGGTGAAGTAGTTGCCGTAGCGGTCCACCGCCTTTGACCAGGGGTTGATCCATCCGTGGGAGATAGTGGCTAGGGACCCATCGCGGGGGCTGAAGCGCCAAACCTGGCCGCGCTCCGCGCGCCGCATTCCCTGGGGGGTTTCGATGTGGCTGCGAATGAAAAGAGATTGGTTAAAATAGAGTCCGCCGTCGGGTCCCCAGCGGAGGCCGTGAATGAGGTGGTGGGAGTCCTCGGTGCCAAAACCGCTCAGCAGCACGCGGGTGTGGTCGGCCCGGCCATCGCCGTCGCGATCTTGGAGAAAGAGCAATTCGGTGCTCGCGGCGACGTAGCAGCCGCCATCTCCCGGCTCCGCGCCGCAGGGAATGCAAAGGCGGTCCGCGAAGAGGGTCGTGTGGTCGGCCCGGCCGTCGCGGTCGAGGTCTTCCAAGACGTAGATGCGGTCGTCGGGAAGAGCCTCGGGTTTGGCCTGGGGATAGGATGAGGAGCAGACTACCCACAGGCGGCCGCGCTCGTCGAAGCTGATCTGCACGGGTTTTCCAATGAGGGGGGTTTCGGCAAAGAGCTGAACGTCGACGGCCTCGCCGGCGATTTCGGGGAGCGGGCGCAGCGGCTCCGGGGGCGTTTCGGAGGGCTGGTTAGGAGTGGCGCGCAAGGGGCCTCCGCGGAGGAGGTCCTGGATCTGGAGTTCTAGGGCCGCGATGGGTTTTTCGAATTGGGCGAGTTCTGCGGTGAGGCGCCCTTGGTCGGCGCGGCGGGGTCCGGCGAGGTAGACCCAGTTTTGAAAGCGCCACTGGAAGAAGCGGCGGGCGTTTTTTTCCACGATGAGTTGGCGCAGGGCTTCGCGGCGGGGGGAATCGGGCGTCGGGTTGGGGAGGGCCAATTGTTGGGCGAGGAGGTCGGCGGCGGCGCGGTATCCTTCGGCATTCCAGTGCAGCCCGTCTTCGGAGGGGAGCGGGCGGTCGCCGAAGGAGGCAAACGCAGCGCCGCGCGCTTGGGCTAGTTCCTGCAATAAAAGAGTGACTTGGGCGAGGCGTTCCCGGAGCTGGGGGGAAGTGGCGGGGCCGACGGGCGGCGGGGCGAGGAAGAGGACGCGGAGGCTTGGCCAGAGCGCGCTAGCGGCATCCAAGACCCGGTTCATGCCGTCGCAAAAGCGGTCTGGCGAAAAGTCGTCTTCTAGAGCGGCGGCGGTGCCGTAGCCTAACACTAGCGCGGTGGGGCAGGCTTCGGCAAGTTGGCGCTGCAGTTCGGCAAAGCGGTCGTCGACGCCTTCCATCCATCCGCGCGAGATGCCCTCGGGGGTGTCGCCGCTCCATCCGAGATTGCGAAAAGTGAGGTGCGCTTGAGGATAAGCCGCGGCCAGGCGCGCTTCAAGGAATCCGTGGCGGCCTTCGCGCTCGATGAGGGTGTCGCCGAGCAGGACCACGCGGTCGCCATCGGCTAGGGAAAATGGGGTTGGGGACGGCGCGGGGGCCTCGGCGGAGGCGGCGCGGGGCGCGAGGGCTTCGACTTCGGAGAGCTGGGCGTAGCGCGCGCCGTCACCCGCGGCGCCGCGGCCTTCTAGCATGACGATGCGCAAGCGGGCGGTTTCGACGGCGGGGAAGGAAATCTGGGCGACTCCCGGCTGCGGGCAGGTGCGGGTGGCGACCTCGGTCCAGCGGCCGGTGGCGTCGGGCACCTCGATGCGGACTTTGGCGGGGAAGGTCGCGGCGTCGGAGGGGTGAAGCCGCAAGCGGGCGATGGACTCGGGGCGGGCGAAGGTCAATTCTAGCCAATGGGGGTAGGGCTGATCGAGCTGCGAGTGCCAACGGTTTTCCACGCTAGGGCCGACGGTGCCATCGATAGCTTGGGCGGCGGAAAAGGGGCTCATGGAGTCGGAGGCCGCGGCGCGGCCGCCGAGGCTGGCGAGGGCGACATTGCGCCACGGCGCGGCCCCGGTGAGGGGGCTGGGCGGCGGCGGGGCAGGAGGGGGCGGGTTCAGAGTGAGGTCCTTGAAAGCGACCTTCATGGGGGGACCGGCGTGCAGTTGCAACGCTAGGATATCGCCGAGCGGAGGGGCGCTGGATTGGAGGTCCATCTCGGTGGTCTGTCGACCGTTGACGAAAACTTGCAGGGTGGGCCCGCGGGCCACGATGCGGTAGTGGTTCCAGGCGTCGCGGTGGTGGATGCGGGCGAGCAACTCTTCGCGCTTGCCCAGTGAGGCTAGGGTTCTGCG
>CANHIJ010000150.1 GCA_947460575.1 Verrucomicrobiales bacterium
CCCGCCGCCCCCAACTCCCCTCCCGCCAACTCCCGCAAATCCCCGCCCGCCAACTCACCCACCAAACCGCCCACCACTTCCTCGGCGCCTAATTCTAACTCCTCACCCCTCCCCAAAAAATCCCATGCTCAGCGAACCCACCCCCGTCACCTGCCCCTCCTGCTTCGAAGAGTTCGAAGTCTCTCCCCCCGCCCCCAACGAAACCCCCTGCGAATGGGACTACGACTGCGAAATCTGCTGCCACCCCATGATCATCGCCTTCTCCTCCGAAGACGGCGAAGTCTTCGCCTCCGCCCGCAGCCTCACCGATTAGGCCCCACCGCCCCTTCCGCCGCTGCTCCTCCTGCCGCCCCCGCCGCCTGCCCCAGCCGCTCAATCGTCTGCTGCGCCGCCCCCAGTTCCTCCCGCAAAAATCCCATCACCCGCTCCAACTCCGCCACCTTCCCTGCCTCCGCCGCCGCCTCCCCCTTCCGTGCCTCCGCCGCCGCCAGCGCCTCCCCCCGCAACCGCGCCACCTCCGCTTCCAGCCGCGCCACCTTCACCTGCAACCCCGCCCCCACGCTCTCCTCCGCCAGCGCCGCCCGATGCGCCAAGCGCAAACTCACCAGCGACTCCTGCCGCGCCGCACTCCGCGCCCGCTCCACCTGCAATTGCCAACCCAGCCACCCCAAGAGCCCCAAGGCCCCCATCACCCCCAACCACACCACCCCCCGCGGCAGCGCCGCTCCGCCCCCAGCCGGTAAATAGTTTGTGTCGCTCTCAGCCATCACTTCGCAATCCCCCACCCTGCACCCCCCTCGCCCCCTCGGCCAGCATTTTGTTTGCCCTCCCCACCCCCACCGCTATGAATACACCGCCCCCATGACCCCCCCTTCCCCTCTCTTCCTCGCCGTCGAACAAACCTTCGCCCTCATGCACTGGACCGCCCGCCGCGTCCCCACCCGCGAAGTCCTCGAGGCCGACTTCGACGCCCACCACACCCGCATCCGCCTCCACGTCCAAGCCTTCCCCGAAATGAACGCCGTCGCCGTCGGCACCACCCTCGGCCACGACATCCCCGACAGCCGCTCCGGCCTCGT
This sequence comes from Verrucomicrobiales bacterium, assembly GCA_947460575.1. Classification (GTDB taxonomy): domain Bacteria; phylum Verrucomicrobiota; class Verrucomicrobiia; order Verrucomicrobiales; family V1-33; genus CAIZWU01. The sequence goes on from CANHIJ010000150.1 coordinate 1,080, forward strand.
CAGCGAACTCCTCATGCGCACCAACCTCGAACTCACCATCGGCGCCTTCGAACTCGACTTCGACGCCCACCGCGTCCTCTTCCGCGCCACCAATATCTTCCCCCCCCAAGCCGTCGAACCCCAAATCATCGCCAGCCTCGTCCACAGCGCCCTCGCGGAAACCGACCGCCTAACCCCCTTCCTCACCCTCCTTCTGCGCATGCCCCCCGAGGAACTCGGCCGCCTCAATCTCAAGCTCTTCCTCCAGCGCGAAGACCTCCTCCCCCCCGTCCCCGAAAGCGCCGACCCCTCCCTCTCGTGACCCCCCTCTACCTGATCCTCCTCCCCGACGGCTCCCAAGACGGACCCTTCTCCGAAGCAGATCTCCTCGACCTCCTCGACGCCGACGAGGTGGGCGCCGGCACCCTCTGCGAAAACATGCAAACCCACGCCCGCTGCCGCCTCCGCGATCTCTTCAAGGTCATCCCCCCCCCACCCCAGCCGACCCCAAACGCCCCCGCCCGCTGGATCCACGCCCCCCTGCCAGAGCCTGAAGAGCCCCCGGCCATCGCTCCCCCAGCCCCCCAGCGCACCCTCTACCTCGGCCACCCCAGCCTCTGGCTCTACTGGCGCAGCCTCCTCCTCTCCGCCACCCTCCTCGCCGCCGCCTGGTACCTCGGCCCATGGCCCAACCTCGGCCCGTGGCTCGTCGCCTGCTACCTCGCCGGCGGCTCCTGCCTGGCCCTCACCCTCCTGCGCCGCTCCTCCATCCAATACCGCATCACCACCCGCCGCATCGAAGTCCAGCGCGGCCTCTTCTCCAAGAGCTCCCAGGAAATCCGCATCCCCGACATCCGCGCCATCAATGTCCACAAATCCGGCTTCCGCGGACTCCTCGGCATCGGCGACCTCACCTTCTCCTCCTCCGCAGGCCCCACCGACGACCTCGCCTTTTTCCAAACTCCCCGCGCCCACCCCCTCAAACAACAGGTCCGCCACCTCCAGGACCGCGCCCCCTAGGCCATCGCCCCCCCGCCGCAAGCCGCCCTTTCCCCGGCCCCTTTTCCAGACTACACTCCCCCATGAAATGGTCCATCAAACTAGGCCGCCTCTGGGGCATCGACGTCTTTCTCCACTTCACCTTCATCCTCTTCCTCGGCTGGATCGCCTACTCCACCTGGGCTAGCCAAGGCCTCGTCCCCGCCCTCTCCGGAGTCCTCCTGATGGCCTCCCTCTTCACCTGCGTCCTCCTCCACGAATACGGCCACGCCCTCACCGCCCGCCGCTTCGGCATCGCCACCCACGACATCACCCTCCTCCCCATCGGCGGCGTCGCCCGCTTGGAGTCCATGCCCACTAACCCCAAGCAGGAACTCCTCGTCGCCATCGCCGGACCCGCCGTCAATGTCGCCATCGCCAGCGCCGTCGGAATCATCCTCTTCATACAGGGCACCCCCCCGCCGCGCCAGCCCGCCAACCTCCTCGAAGGCGGCCTCCTGTGGAATCTCCTCCGCATGAACCTCGCCATGATCCTCTTCAACCTCCTCCCCGCCTTCCCCATGGACGGCGGCCGCGTCCTCCGCGCCACCCTCGCCTTCCGCCTCCCCTTCGCCAAAGCCACCCGCGTCGCCGCCACCATCGGCCAAACCATGGCCATCCTCTTCGCCCTCTTCGCCCTCTACCACGGCCACGCCCCCCTCCTCTTCATCGCCTTCTTCGTTTGGACCGGCGCCGCCAACGAAGCCGCCGACGCCGAAGAAGACTCCCTCCTCGCCGGCCTACTCGTCCGCGACGCCATGCTCACCGAATACCGCCAGCTCTCCCCCTCCGACACCGCCCAAAATACCGTCCAACTCATCCTCCAAGGCTGGCAGGCCGACTTCCCCGTCACCCTCGACGGCCGCCTCGTCGGCGTCGTCACCCGCCAAGACGTCGTCTCCGCCCTCGAAGGCGGCCTCCCCTTCCTCCCCGTCTCCTCCTTCATGCGCCCAACCGACCGCCATTGCCGCCCCGAAGATACCCTCGACACCGCCCTCAATACCCTCCGCAATTCCGGCCTCCCCATCCTCCCCGTCCTCGAAAACGGCCTTCTCTCCGGCCTCCTTACCTCCGACAATATCCTCGAAACCCTCCTCTTCCGCCGCACCCTCGCCCGCCGCCTCCCCCCGCTCCTCCCCTCCTAGTACTCCAAGCCCGGCCGCTCGCTTTACCCTTCCCCCCTCTCACCCCCCCTCATGGCTCGGACCTACCACCTCAAAACCAATACCTCCCCCCAGCTCCCCGACGTCGCTATCGATTTCGCCGCCGAACTCAACCCCCAACAACTCGCCGCCGTCACCGCCCCCCCAGGCCAGTGCCTTGTCATCGCCGGCGCCGGCAGCGGCAAAACCCGCACCCTCACTTACCGCGTCGCCTACCTCCTCAAAAACGCCGTCGCCCCCGAAAATATCCTCCTCCTCACCTTCACCAATAAGGCCGCCCGCGAAATGCTCGAGCGCGTCGATGCCCTCCTCCCCCACCAAACCTCCGGCCTCTGGAGCGGCACCTTCCACTCCATCTGCAATCGCATCCTCCGCCGCCACGGCGAACTCCTCGGCCTCTCCCGCCAATTCACCATCCTCGACAGCGACGACCAAAAATCCCTCCTCACCAAGGCCATCAAAGAAAGCGGCGTCGCCAAACAAGTCGAATCCGATACCGGCGAAAAATTTCCCAAAGCCCCCGTCATCCTCGGCCTCATCAGCCTCGCCGCCAATACCCAGCGCCCCCTCAAAGACATCATCGCCCGCGATTTTAGCAAGGACCCCGAATTCATCGCCGGCATCTCCCAGGTCGCCACTCGCTACACCCAGAAAAAAACCCTATCAAACTCTGTCGACTTCGACGACCTCCTGACCCTTACCCTAGCCCTATTTCAGGGAAACCCCTCCGTCCTCGCCCAGTACCAATACCAGTTCCAATTCATCCTCGTCGACGAATACCAAGACACCAATAGCCTCCAGGGCGCCCTCATCACCGCTCTCGCCGGACAACACGGCAACGTCATGGTCGTCGGCGACGACGCCCAAAGCATCTACGCCTGGCGCGGCGCCGACTTCCGCAACATCATCGACTTCCCCTCTCGCCACCCCGGCGCCCAAGTCTTCACCATCGAAACCAACTACCGCAGCGTCCCCGAAATCCTCTCCCTCGCCAACGACGCCATCAAGCTCAACGACAAACAATTCCCCAAAACCCTCCAGGCCAGCCGCCCCCCCGCCCGCCAAAAACCCGTCCTCGCCGCCCTCTACACCCCCCAAGAACAAGCCGCCTTCGTCTGCCAGCGCCTCCAAGAAATCCACGAAGAAGAAAATATCCCCTACTCCGAAATGGCCGTGCTCTACCGCGCCCACTTCCAAAGCATGGATGTCCAACTCCAGCTCACCTCCGAAGCCGTCCCCTTCCAAATCACCAGCGGCCTCAAGTTCTTCGAACTCGCCCACATCAAGGACTTCTCCGCCTTCCTCAAGTTCGCCGTCAACCCCCGCGACGAATCCGCCTTCGACCGCCTCGTCCAAATGCTCCCCGGCATCGGCGCCACCTCCGCCGCCAAAATGTGGGCCGCCTGGCTCCAAACCGAACCCACCCGCACCGGCCTCCCCCCCCAGGCCTACTCCCCCCTCTTCGCCACCATCAAAGTCCCCCCCCGCGCCGAAAAAGACTGGCTCCAACTCGGCTACACCCTCGACGAATTCATCAAACCAGACGGCTCCCTCCACGACCCCCTCACCGCCATGACCAGCGTCATGGAAGGCATCTACCTCGCCTACCTCAAGGCCACCTTCGATAATTTCGAAAACCGCCGCCAAGACCTCGAACAATTCATGCGCTTTGGCGCCCGCTTCCCCTCCATCGCCGAAATGCTCGGCGAACTCTCCCTCCTCAGCGGACCCGAAGCCGCCCAAGGCGCCGCCGACTCCCCCCCCCAAGACTCCGTCACCCTCTCCAGCGTCCACCAAGCCAAAGGCCTCGAATGGCGCGTCGTCTTCATCATCTGGCTCACCGATTCCATGTTCCCCAATACCCGAGCCGCCGAATCCCAGTCCGGCGAAGGCATGGAGGAAGAACGCCGCCTCTTCTACGTCGCCGTCACCCGCGCCCGCGACCAACTCTACCTCACTTACCCTCGCCTCTGGCCCAAAGCCTACACCGGCGACGCCTGGCAATTGCCCAGCCGCTTCCTCGAATCCCTCCCCCCAGGCTCCCTCGACGAATGGCGCATCGGCCGCTAAACCTCCTCAGTAAACCTTGCGCAATCCATTCAGCGCAAATGAGTTGCCATCCAAAGACTTCAGCTCAGCCCAACGCCAATGACCTCCCAAATAACTCTTGTCTAAGTTGCGCAGCAGGAGCGAGTTGACAATGACCACCGTTATCATTGGGCGTAGCCCCGATGATAACCATGGTCATTGAACGAGTTCGCTAGGCTCAAGCGCTTCGCGGGTGGGTGGGCTTTGGCGTGAAAGTGGGGGTTGCCCTGGCTTCGGCAGGAGGGACATTGCAGGCCTATGAAAAAACATCTGTGGAGCTGTCCTATCCTTCCGTAGTCCGTTTCATCGGGCATGTCCCATTGAAAGGCCTGTCGGCGTGCACGGATAAACCTCCTGGATAACTCTTGCGCAAGTTACCCAGCGGGAGCGATTTGGGAACTAAAGGCTTGTACTTGGCCCAACGCCAATGGCCTCCCCAATGGCACCAGATCTGCCCCAAAGGGGCAGCGCATCCCAGCCCAGGGCCAGGCCCTGGGTAAGCCAAGGCCCCCGATCCCCGCGTTCTAAAGGAACGCCGCATCCCGACGCGCCGCGGGCGTTGGCCCCATCCCTCTCGTTGCGGCGTTCCTGCAGAACGCACGGGTTAGCTGCCAAACTGACCCCAGGGCGTTGCCCTGGGCTGATATGCCGTGCCCCGTTGGGGCATCCCTGGATGCCCATGATCTGGGAGGGGAAGGCGCCACAAGCGATCAGACCGCATCCGCGAGTTACTTCCCGTCCCCACCGGCCCCGCGCCGGTTCTTTGCTAAAAACGGGAGTTGAGTTTCAACTCCCGCTTTTTGGTTGGAAAATCGAAGGCCAGCTAAAAATTCTAACTCACTGTATTCATTTCTTATTTAAGGTGACTGATGACTCGCGCCCCTCTGGTCTCCCCAAAAAATCAAGCCCGGCGGCAAACGCCGCCGGGCTGATTTAGTTACTTCACATCGGCATGGCGGAACGACTCAGGGGAGTTTCTTGAAGTCGTTGATGTTGCATATCGAGTCGCTGGCGTATTCCCCTCCGATCGTTGAGGAGAAGGTGTAGGACCCTCGATTTGGAATGACGACTATGCCGCTGGAGTTCAGGGCGTCGCCCCTGGCGTTGGTGGAGTAGCCCGATGTACCCTTCAATCCGTAGTCCAGGTGGATGTTCAGGTAGACGAACCCGGTGGCTGGCACCTTAAGGTTCAGGCCGATGCTGGTCCCGGATCCGTAGGTCTGCGGTTTGTAGGCGCTCAGTGCCACTTGGGTGGATCCGACATAGAACTCGCGGCCTGGCAGATAGCACGCCTGGCCGTTCTCCATGCGAACCGCGACCCCATCGTAGGCGTGGAAGGGTTGCGCGCCTTGGGTCACGTAGGGATAGGGCAGGGTGATGTTGAAGGTCACCGTGCTTCCGGCCATGCCACTGTAGAACAGGTTGTAATAGGTCTGACCTGGATTGGTGGCCGTGATTTTGTAGTTGAGGATTTTCTTCGAAGCCTGGGAGAACAGGAGCCGGAAATCCTTGCATTCGGTCGATGGATCCATGTCGTAAGTGCACAGCGAGCTGTTCGTCACGATCACTTCATTGCTGGGCAGGCACTGGATGAGCTGCTCGAAAGTGACTTCGTTGCAGCCATCGGAGACGGTCCAGAGGCGCTTCACAACCCGTGGGCAGGATCCCGCTCCAGAGTCTTCCACGTTTTTATAGCTCGTGGCCACAGTGCCGCAGTCGTCTGGGTCCACGACAGGCTCGCCCGTGTTGGCTGGGTCGATATCGCAATCGGCGCAGGTCAGATTCACGTTGGCAGGCCAGAGGGTGACGATAGGCGGAGTGGTGTCGCTCACGGCGATGGTTTGCACGCAGCGGGCGGCATTGCCGCAGCCGTCCGTAGCAATCCAGGTGCGCCGGATGGTGTAGTTGCTGGGGCAGTTGCCAGGGACGATGGCGTCGCTGCTGGTGATTTCGACCTCACTGCAGTTGTCAGTCGCTTTGGCCGAGCCGGTGGCGTCCGGATCGGTCGAGGCGGTGCAGTCGAGGGTGGCGTTGGGCGGGCAGGTGATGGTCGGCGCAGTGCTATCCTTAACCGTTATCGTCTGCACGCAGCTGGCGGCGTTGCCGCAGCCGTCGGTGGCAGTCCAGGTGCGGGCAATGATGTAGCTGCCGGCGCAGTTGCCCGGGGTGGTGCGATCGCTGCTGCTGAGGGTGAAGCCGCTGCAGTTGTCGGAGGCGGTGGCTGAGCCCGTGGCGGTTGGATCGGTCGAGGCCGCGCAGTCGACGGTGGTGTCGGGCGGGCAGGTGATGGTCGGCGCAGTGCTATCCTTAACCGTTATCGTCTGCACGCAGCTGGCGGAGTTGCCGCAGTCATCGGTGGCGGTCCAGGTGCGCAGGATGGTGTAGTTGCCGGCGCAGTTGCCAGCCCGGACGTCGTCGCTGCTGGCGAGGGTGAAG
>CANHIJ010000151.1 GCA_947460575.1 Verrucomicrobiales bacterium
AAATATTACAAAATATCGAATTAAAATTTCGTCTGAAATCAACTGCTCGCAGTACCGTGGTTTGGGGCGGGCGGCTACTTGCGGCGGCGCAAGCTTTGGCCGGTCATTTCGGGTGGCTGGGCGACTCCTAGCATATCGAGGAGAGTGGGGGCGATGTCGGCGAGGATGCCGTGGGGCACGGTCCAGTGGGCGTGGTCGGCGGCGACGTAGATGCCGTGGACGAGGTTGGTGGTGTGGGCGGTGTTGGGGGTGCCGTCGGGGTTGCGCATGAGTTCGCAGTTGCCGTGGTCGGCGGTGATGAAGAGTTTGCCGCCGAGGGCGAGGGTGGCTTCGACTATGAGTTTGACGGCGAAGTCGATCGTTTCGCAGGCGTGGATGCCGGCGGCGACGACGCCGGTGTGGCCGACCATGTCAGGGTTGGCGAAATTGAGGATGACGAGGTCGTAGTTGTCCAGGCGGCGGATGACCTCGAAGGCGAGGTCGGGAGCGCTCATTTGAGGTTTTTTGTCGTAGGTGGGCACCTCTTTGGGGCTGACGGCCATGTAGCGGTCTTCCCCGGGATGGGGGATTTCGACGCCGCCGTTGAAGAAGAACGTGACGTGGGGGTATTTTTCGGTTTCGGCGGCGCGGAGTTGGGTGAGGCCAGCGGCGGACACCACTTGGCCGAGGAGCTGGTCCATGCTCTCGGGGGCGAAGATGACGCGGGCCCCGAGGGCGGCGTAGGTGGCGTCGTATTCTGTCAGGGTATAATAACTGACTTGGGGGGTGACGCTGCGATCGAAGCCGGTGAAATCGGATTTGAGGAAGGCGTCGCTGAGCTGGCGGACGCGGTCGGCGCGGAAGTTGAACCAGAGGACGACGTCGCCGTCGCGGAAGCGAGCTTCGTTAGGATGGCTGAGGATGAGGGGCTGGAGGAATTCGTCGCCGCGGGGATCGGCGGCATAGGAAGCGCGGATGGCCTCGGCGGGGGAGGTGGAGATGGCTTGGCCTTGGCCGAGGACGATGGCGTTCCAGGCGAGTTGGCTGCGCTCCCAGCGGTGGTCGCGATCCATGGCGTAGTAGCGGCCGATCACGGTGGCGATGCGGGCGCCGGTGGGGGCGAGGTCGTTTTCGAGTTTGGCTAGGTAGTCGGCGCCGCCTTGGGGAGCGGTGTCGCGTCCGTCGGTGATGGCGTGGACCATGAGGTCGGTGACGCCGGCGGCTTGGGCGGCTTGGCAGAGGGCGGTGAGGTGGTCTTGGTGGCTGTGGACGCCGCCGTCGGAGACGAGGCCGAGGAAATGGAGGCGGTGGCCGCGGGCCTTGGCGAAGGCCTCTTGGAGGACGGGGTTGTCCTGGAGGGTATTTTCGCGGATCGATTTATTGATGCGGGTGAGGTCCTGATAGACGATGCGGCCGGCGCCGAGGTTGAGGTGGCCGACTTCGCTATTGCCCATTTGGCCTGGGGGGAGGCCGACGTCTTCGCCGCTGGCACTAACGGTGCCGCGAGGGTAGGTGGCGTAGAGGTGGTCGTGGAAGGGGGTGCGGGCGAGGAGGGTAGCGTCGCCGTTGGCGGCGGCCTGGGATTTGCCGCCGGGATTGATGCCCCAGCCGTCGCGGATGATGAGAACTACAGGAGATTTGGCCATGTGTTGAGAAACCACGGATGGCGGGGATTGCCACGGGGAAAATCAGGGTGCGGGGGCGGCGGCGGGTTTGGCGAGAGGGAAGAAACTGGCGGCGGCGACGCCCGCGGCGAGGAGGAGGCTGGCGATGCCGGGCCAGGGAATGCAGGCTTTGGGGAGGAACCAAGTGGCGGCGTGGAAAAGGAGGAGGGCGGTGGAAAGCCCTAGCCAGGTGCGGCGGGCGTGGGGGGAGGTGCTGGCGCTGAGGCCGAGGAGGAGGACGGGCCAGAGGAGGGCGTGATTGTAGGGATAGCGGTAGGCGGGGAGGAGGTAGTCGCCGAGAAAGATCCAGGCGCTGAGGGTCCACCAGAAGCGGGGGCTGCCGACTTGGCCGCGGCGCAGCAGGAGAAAGCCGGAGGTGGCCGCGAGGGCGGCCCAAGTGCCTAGCAAGAGGGTGGGCGGGAGCTGAAAGGAGACGAGTTTGTAAAGGGAGGTATCGGCGAAGGGGATGCGGGCGACGCCGCCGAGGATTTCCAGGGGGATGCCTTCGATGGTGGTGGAGGGAGAAAAGCGAGCGGGGGGGAGCTTAGTTTGCTGGAGATAGAGTTGGGCGTGGATGGGCATGGCCCGGAAATAGTTTTGCCACAGGGCGGCGCCGCCGAGGAGCAGGGGGAGCGCGGCCCAGAGAGCGAGGCCGACGGCACTTGCTAGAATGGCGGCGAGGCGGCGGCGCGCTAGGGGGATGCCTAGCAATAGACCGTAGGTGGGGCGCAACAGCGCGAGAAGGGCGGCGGCCAGGCCTTCGAGCCAGGTGCCGCGCGGGCTGGGAAGGCGGCTCCAGGGGAGGAGAGCGAGGAAGAGCGCGGCATAGAGAATATAGGATTGGCCGCGGTCGACGTGGAGGCGCCAGTGGGGAGTGAGGCAGAAAAGGCAGGTGAGGAGGGCGCCGGGGAGCCAATTGGCGCGGGGCGCGGCGCGGGTCCAGGCCCAAAAGCCGAGGCCCAGACTGGCATACTGCACGAGAAACCAGAGGCCTTGGGTGAGGCGGTAGGGGAGGTTTTTAAAGGGGAGGAAAGCGCTGAGGGTGACCGGGGTGACAGTGGTGTGGCTGACCGGCGTGGACGGGGAATTAAAGGGGTCGCAGAAGCGCTCGGCTTGGCTGTGGGACCACTTGTAGAAATAGGGATCGCGGTGTTCGGCGGCGAGCCGGACGCCGGTGATGCGGTTGCGCAGATCGATGCTGCCCCCGTGGGCGGTGTGGAGCGCGTCTTGCACGAGGCCCCAGACCGCGAGGAGGGCCGCGATCATCAAAAACGTGAAGGCCGGAGAGGCGGGAGCAGGTTCGTCGTGGGCGGGCATGGCCAAGGGGACCACGCTTCAGGCCGTTTGCAAAGTGCAAGCCGGGCCCGGGGCGGCAGGCCAGGCCGGATGGAGCGGCCCGGCGCGGGCGGCAGACCACGAAAATATCCTAGCCTTTTTTCTTGAGCGAGGCGAGGTACTCCACCAGGTCGACCAATTGGGCTTCCTCCATGACGGTGTGGAGTCCGGGGGTCATCAGCGAGACCCCGAGCGGGGTTTTTGAAAGGAGGTCGGCCTTGGCGACCTGTTGCACCACCCCTCCGGGGACCTTGAGGGCGAGGGCGGCCGCGGTGTCGCTAGCAACCATCCCGATGAAAGTGTCGCCGCCCTTGGTTTTGACCTCAAAGCCCTCAAAGCCAAAGCTAATGCCGGCGCTGGGGTTGAGGATGGCGTCGTAGAGGGCTTCCTTGGCGAGTTTGCTGCCGATTTCCGAGAGGGCAGGGCCGAAGTCGATACCGACGCCTTCGACTTGATGGCAGGTAAAACAGTAGGACATGAAGACGGCCTGGCCCTTGGCGGGATCGCCGACGCGGCGGGCCAGTTCGGCGACGGGGGGGAGCGCCGGTTTGGCGGCCAGGGGCAGGAGGGCGGCGGCCTCGGTGCGCATGGCTTCGTCCGTGGAGGTTGATAGGGCCTCGGCGGCGGTTTGGCGCAGGTCGTCGGGCAGGGTTTTGGCGCGGGCGGCTTCGAGGAGAGCCTTTTGCCCAGCCGCGCTGAGGCCGAGGGCTTTGGCGGCGCGGAGGCGGGCTTCGCCCGGGATTCCGGGTGATGTTAAGGCCGCGCTGGCTAGAGCGACGGCTTCCTGGCTGCCGACGTTGGCGATGCTTTCGAGCAGGGCGCCTGCGGGAGTGGGCGCGAGGGCGGCGAGAGTTTGCACTAGGGCGGCTTGTTGGCCCAGGATAAGGAGGAGTTTGACTGCTTCTCCAGATTTGGGCGTGCCGGCTTGCTCGGTGGCGAGTTTCAGGAGGGTGCTGCTTTGCGAGGCGATTTGGTATTTCTCAACCAGGGCGAAGTACTCGCTGCTGCCAGCGGTGGCGTCCAAGTAGCGGTTGATGGCCTCTTGGGTTTTGGGGTTGGCCTTGCTGAAGGAGAAGCTGCCGAGTCGCTGCACGGCCTGCACGATGCGCTTGTCGGCGTCGGAGACCTCGGCGGCCCAGGCGAGCGAGGAAGTGAAAAGAAGGGCGGCGGCGAGGATCTTCATGGCAGGGGGCAGGGCGAAATTAGGGGCGGGACGCCAGGTAGAAAGCCCGCGCTTGGCGGGCATTTCAAGGCCATAGGCAAGGTGGCGGGGCTTCGGGGAGGACTGGGGAGAGGCCCGACTTGCCGCGCTCGGCGGAGCGATGGAATGATCGGGATGGGCCGGCGTCGTGGGAGATGTTGGTTAGGATTAGTTAGATCTGGAGCGAGTGCTGAGTTCGCTAGGATAGTGGCCCGATTCAGCCCAGGGGACTGCCGGATTGGTCACAAAGTGGGCGAATTAGTTAAATAAAGATGTACATTGCCAAAGATTTGGAGCAAAAGGAAAATATGGCTCTCAAGGTAAATCAAAGCACGGGTAAGGATGAGGTTGGGCGAGCGGGGCGATGTGGTGCAGCTATAGCGGGCTTGGCCACGCTTCTGGCGTTGGCGCCGCTGCAGGCTTTTCCCCCCGCCCCCTATTTTACCGTCTTTGGCGACGCCCGGGATCAATTTGGGGCGCTGATCCCGGCGGGCAGCGCCGCGGTGGTGCTTTACACGGATGCCAAGGAGACCTCGCGGGAATCTCTCACCGCAGTCCCAGGAGCCGATTTTAATTACCAGATCCGGGTGCGGATCGATATGCTGCGGGACAGCTCGCCCAGTTACAGTTCGCAGGCCCTGGTGACGGGGAAAGTTTACACCCTGGGGATCGAGAGCGGCGGCAAGGTTTATTACCCGATAGAGATGGCTTCCCCCCCGTCGGTGGGGAGCGCCTCGGAGCGCCGCCGCATCAATTTGACGCTAGGGATCGACCGCGATGGCGACGGCTTGCCTGATGCCTGGGAGGAATCGCAACTTTACCAAGGGGGCATCCAGCCGGGAGCGGAGGGCTGGGACCTGTCCTTGATCAACCGCGATGGGGACTACGACCGCGATGGAGTGAGCAACTTCAAGGAATATCTTGCGGGAACATACGCCGCGGATGCCCAATCCACCTTGGATCTCCAGATCAAGGAAAAGATGGACGAGGCCGTGCGGCTAGAATTTTACGCCATCTATGGCAAGTCGTACGTGCTGCAAGTCTCGACTGATTTGAAGCAATGGGCCGACGCCGCGATGGCCCTGAAAGCCCCGGGGGCGGCGGATGCGGCGCCCTCCCAAATGTCACTGCTCGCTACTTCCACCGGCGTAATGAGCGTCTATGTCGGTGCGGATCCGGCCGCCGCCTCCACCTATTATCGCTTAGTTATCCGATGAAGTTCTCCTTTCTTTTTTTGACCGGCGCGGCGCTGAGCATTGTCAGTGCACCTGCCCAGTGGGTTACCAAGACCTATCCGCTCGCCACAGGGTGGAATGGGATCTGGATGCCCGGCGACGCCTCCTATGCCACGGTGCAGGACTTGGTCGCGGCCAATGCCAATATCACGGAAATTTGGCGCTGGAATCCCAATCCCGATCAGGTCCAGTTCAGCCAAACGCCTTCGGCGCCAACTACCTCCAGCGACGAGTGGACGGTCTGGAAAAAAGACGGCAGCGAGACTCAGCTTTCCCGCTTGGTGGGCAACTCCTCCTACTTGGTGCGCTGCTCTGCGGCGACCTCTTGGCCGATCAAGCAGTTGGCCGTGCCGCCGGCGGCAGTTTGGCTGATTTCGGGCGCTAATTTCCTAGGTTTCCCCGGCGCGGGAAGCGGGACGACCACGACTTCCCCCACCCTGGGGAGTTATTTGGCAAGCTATCCATCGGCCAGCACCACGGTATTGGCCCCGGGAGCCAAGATTTACAAATACATCGGGGGGGACTTGAATGCCTCCAATCCGATGTTGGTTTCTCCCAATAGCGAACGGCTAGATCCCACCAAAGCCTACTGGTTTCAGATTCCCACGGTGAGCAACTTCACGGCTCCAGTGGAGTACGAGGTTCCCTCCAGCGCGGGATTGGCCTTTGGCCGGACCCAGACGGCCATCACCGCCGGGGTGACGAACCGCAGCACGAGCGCGGTGACTCTAACGGTAACCGTGGAGGCCTCGGAGACCGCTCCTGACGGGCAAACCGGGGTCACCGGGGGCGTGCCCCTGACACGGCGCATTTTCAACAGCGCGACCAATGCCTATGACGAGACGCCCATGGGGGGCGGCTTCACGGTCACGATCCCAGCTTCAGGGCGAGCCAACATGGATTTTGGAGTGGACCGCTCCGCCATGACTAGCTCTTCCGCCTATTACGCATCTATACTGCGCATCAAAGATTCGGGCAATCTAACGGATGTTATCCTTCCGGTGAGTGCGCAGGCGGCGACCACGGCCGGCCTCTGGCTGGCCTCGGCCAGCGTGACTAATGTGGCCAGCACGGTGCCGGGCGCCACGGGGACTACGACCGCTCAACCCTTCCCGTTGATCTTCCTGGTGCATGTCGACACTGCGGGGACCGCGCGATTGCTGTCCCAAGTATTTGTGGGGCGTTTGGCCACCGCAGGAAATCCGTTGGGGCTTGGCCTTTATGAAAATACTATCCTGCCCCATGCGCAGTCGGACATACCGCCGCGACGGTATGTTTCCTGCCAGCTGCCCATGATTCCCTATATCGTCGGCACCGGAACGGTGGGCACCGGTGGCACGGTGGCCTGGGATATTTCGATTCCGTTCAACGATCCGACGAATCCCTTCGTGCACACCTACCATCCGGACCACGATAATCTCGATGCCTCTTTTGCGCTTCCCCTGCAAAATGGGGACGAGAGCTACAGCATCGCGAGAACCTGCACCTTTGCCTTTACGAGCGCCCCTCCGGGCGGCGCGACCGTGGCTGGGTGGGGCAGCACCGTTCTGGGAGGCGTGTACAGCGAGACCTTGCGGGGCCTGAATAGCAAGACGCTCAGCGTTAGTGGGGCCTTTGCGATGCGCCGCATTTCAGAGAATCCCTCCATCCTCAACGTCACTACGCCCTGATTTCCTCTATCACCTTTAACTTCGACTCACCACTCCCCACATGAACCCGTCCTTCCACCCCGCCGTGCCCCGCTCTCTCCGCAATGCCGTTTTGGCCGTGTGCCTGGGGATCACCTCCGCCAGTGCCCAGACGTCCACGGTCCCGGTCTTGATGAGCTATCAGGGTCGGGTCACGGATGCGTCCGGCGTCCTGATCGGCAACACTACGCCGGCAAATCGCTCCGTCACCTTCCGGTTGTATAGCGCCTCCTCGGGGGGATCTGCGATGTGGGCGGAAACGCAGACGGCGACAATTTCGGGGGGCGAGTTCAGCGTCTTGATCGGCAACGGGACTGGCCTCAGCGGGACGCCGGGCCCAAGCGCTCCGGCTAGCACTCCCTACAAGACATTGAGCGATATCCTCACGGCGGCTACCACGGCTTCGCTCTATCTTGGGATCACCGTAGACGACGGCAATGCCTCGACCGCGGATGCGGAAATAGCTCCCCGCCAGCAGTTGGTCAGCGGCGCCTATGCGCTGCGGTCCCGGGTGGCCGAAACCGTGGCCAGCGGGGCGGTCACCAGCACCATGATCGGGGACGGCGCGGTGACCACTAATCAGATCAGCGCGGGGGCGGTGAACAATGCCAAGATAGCGGATACAAGTGTGACCACGGCTAAAGTGGCCGACTC
>CANHIJ010000152.1 GCA_947460575.1 Verrucomicrobiales bacterium
GAGTGAACGTGGGGGATATCGGCGGAGTCGGGGAGCCAGGTTTCGTCCCAAATTTCCTGAATGTAGGCGAGGAGGTCGCGTCCGGTGGGGAGGACGACTGGCTGGTGGGCGCGGTGTTGGCGGATTTGTTGGAAGATCCAGGGATTGCGGATGGCGCCGCGGCCGATCATGAGGCCGCGGGCTTCGGTGAGGCGGAGCGTATCTTCCGCTAGGGTGGGGGAAGAGACATTGCCGTTGGCGAGGACGGGGCAGGGGAGGGCGCGGGCGACGTCGCGGATGCGTTGGTGGTGGATGCCGCCGCGGTACATTTCCAACACGGTGCGGCCGTGGACGGTGACGAGGTCGGGGCGGTGTTTTTGGAGGAGGGGAACGAGGGCATCGGTGAGGGGTTCATCGAAGCCGATGCGGGTTTTGACGGTGAAGCGGCCGGGGATGGCGTCGCGCATGGCGCCCAGGAGGCGGTCGACGAGGGGGAGGTCGCGGAGGAGGCCGCCGCCGGCGCATTTTTTGTAGACCACGGGGGCGGGGCAGCCGAGGTTGAGGTCGATGGCGGCGATGGGGAGGGCCTGGAGGAGGGGGATGGTGCGGAGGATGGAGGGGATATCGTTGCCGATGATTTGGACGATGACGGGGCGGTCGGTGGGGTTTTGGGTGATGGATTGGACGATCCAGCGCTCCGGTTGGGAAACCGAGTGAACGCGCATGTACTCGGTGAAATAGAGGTCGACGCCGCCGCGGCGGGCCATGATGCGCCAGAAGGGCAGGTGGGTGACGTCCTGCATGGGGGCCAGGGCCAGGAGGGGCGCGGGCTGCTGCAGTAGGGAATCGAACTGGGAATGGCAAGCCACCGGCCCACCCTGGCGCGGCCAGGGCGGCCGGGCAAGGGCGGGAAGTGGGCGGCTTAGGGAAGCCCGCTTGGGGCCGCTTATTTGGCGGCGGTGGCGTGGTGTACGAAGGCGCCTTTTTTGTTGCCGACGACGACTTCTGGGGGGGCCTGGCCGTCCATTTCGGCGATCATGACTTGGGTGCCGACGCCGGAGTCGGCGTGGATTTGGTGGGGGACGAACTGGGCGGCGCCGCTTTGGCCGCTGCGCTTGACTTCGTACCAATAGATAACGGCGGGGTCGTTGACGCCGGGATCGCCGCCGGATCCATCCGGCTGGGGGGCGTGGGCCCAGTAGCGCTTGCCGGTGACGATGTCCTTGATGCCGTCGCCGTTGATGTCGGCTAGGTCGAGGGCGTGGAGCATGCTGAAGACGGGGCCTTTGCTAGGGGCCTTGGGGTCGGCGGGCATGATATCGTGCTGGGTGAAGGCGGGCTTGCCGTCGGGGCCCTTGGACTGTTCGAACCAGGCGAGGCCGTAGCTGTGGGCGGCGAGGCTGGTGAGGACGTCGTTGTCGCCGTCGCCGTCGAAATCGTAGGCGAACATGTGAGCGCCGCCGGCTTGGGGGGAGAAGGGGACGAGGTGTTGGGTCCAGACGGGTTGGGTGCGGGGGTCGGCGGGTTGTTCCCACCAGCCATTTTTTTCGAGGAGATCCATTTTGCCATCGCCGTTGACGTCGCCGACGCCGAGGCCGTGGGTAAAGCGTTCGCCGGCGGCTTTGGTGGAGACGGGGACGAAGGCCCAGAGTTGGGTGGGGTCTGGCCCGGGGGAGGCGTAGCCGAAGTAGCCGCCCTCGCTGCAAACGATTTCAGGTTTGCCGTCGCCGGTGAGGTCGGTCCAGGTGGGGGACTCGTTGTCGGTGACCTTGATGGCGACGTGTTTTTTCCATTCGCCGGGGGCGCCCTTGGGGTTTTCGAACCAGTAGCTTTCATCGCCGGGGAAGCCGAGCACGAGGACGTCGTCCCAGCCGTCGGCGTTGAGGTCGGGGCCGTAGGTGACAAAGTTTTTGGAGTAGCCGCGAGGTTCGAATTTGGCGGAGGGGTAGATGAGGTGGGAGTCCTTGAAGGACGGTCCGGCGAACCAAAAAGGGCCGTAGGCGACGTCTTTGACGCCGTCCTTGTTGAAGTCGCCGACGGCGGCGCCTTCGGCGTGGAATTCGCTGGTGAGCTGTTGGGTGGCCCAGGTGAGGGCGGGGGCGGCGGCGGCGGGGAGGAGGGCGGCGAGGGAGGCGCCGGAGAGGAGGAGGAGCGAATGTTTCATGGGAAGGGAAGACCTGCTTTGTAGGTGGGGCGGGGCTTGGTAGCGAGCAATTACGCGCCAAATCGAGACATCTTGCCGCCTTGCCGCGCGGGGGGGAGCCTGGTAGGGTAGGAGATGAACATCGGCATCACTGGGGCGACGGGATTTATTGGGCGGTATGTGGCTGCGGAGGCGAGGCGGCGGGGGCACCGGGTGGTGGCGTTTTCGCGGCGGCCGCGGGCGGAGGCGGCGTTTGACGAGGTGCGGTCGCTCGCGGATCCGAAGGCAGCCGATTTTGCGGGCGTGGAGGCGATGATCCATTTGGCGGGCGAGCCCATATTGGGGCTGTGGACGGAGGGGAAAAAGGAGGCGATTCGGCGCAGTCGGGTGGAGGGGACGCGGGCCTTGGTGGAGCGACTGGGGGAGCTGGCGGTGCCGCCGCGGGTTTTGGTTTGCGCGTCGGGGATGGCTTTTTATGGGGACCGCGGGGATGAGGAATTGCGCGAGGGGGCGGCGCGTGGGGAGGGTTTTTTGGCGGGGGTTTGCCGGGAATGGGAGGCGGCGGCGGGGGAGGCGGCGCGGTTTGCCCGGGTGGTGAGCCTGCGCACTCCGATGGTCTTGGGAAAGGGAGGCGGGGCGGCGGACCCGCTGCGGCGGGTTTTTAAGTTGGGGCTGGGGGGGCGCTTGGGATCGGGGCGCCAGTGGATGTCTTGGATCCACGCCGAGGACTTGGCGCGGCTGTATCTTTTTGCCTGCGAGGAGGAGAGCCTGCGCGGGCCGGTGAATGCCACGGCGCCGCATCCGGTGACCAACCGGGAGTTTACCGAGGTGGTGGCGCGGGCGGTGCACCGTCCGGCTTGGTTTCCAGTGCCGAGCGCGGCGCTGCGCTGCTTGCCGGGCGGGCTGGCGGAAGTCTTTTTGCAAAGCCAGCGGGCGCTTCCGGCAGCGGCGGCGGCGGCGGGCTTTGCGTGGCAGCACCCCGACCTGGCGGTGGTGGCGCGGGAGGTCTTTGCAGGTGAAAGGTGAGGGGACTGCGCTGTATCGGAATTCTAATTTTTTATTGATAAGTCATGTCCCTGCCGCAAACGACCATCGCCATTGTCTACGACTACGATCAGACCCTCAGCCCGACGTACATGCAGGACGAAGTGCTGTTTCCGGCCTACGGCATCGACCCAGCGGCTTTTTGGAAAAAGAGCCAGAAGTTGGTGCGCGAGGACGGCTGGGAGAGCGAGTTGGCGTACCTGAAGACCTTGCTCGACTCCCTGCCGATGGACCCGCCGACGAACCAGGACTTGGTGCGGCTGGGGGCTAATTTGAAATTTTATCCGGGGCTGCCGGAGATGTTTGGGGAGCTCCACGAGCTGCTCGGCGAGGCCCACCGGGCGATTGGAATCCGCATTGAACACTATATCCTTTCCAGCGGCATGAAGGCCCTCATTGAGGGCAGCGCGCTGAAGCCCTATGTAAAGGAAATTTTTGGCTGCGAGTTCGCCACCGACGCTAAGGGGCGGATTACGTTTCCCAAGCGGGTCATCTCGCACACCCAAAAAACCCAGTACTTGTTTCGCATCAACAAGGGGCTGCTCGACCTGAGCCAGGACGTCAACGACCACATGCCGCCGGAACTGCGCCCCGTGCCCTTCACGAACATGATCTACGTGGGGGATGGGCCCACCGATGTCCCCTGTTTTACGGTGATGCGGCAGTTTGGGGGGCAATCCATCGCGGTCTACAATCCTAACGATCCTACCTTGAGCAGTTTTCGCAAATGCTATCAATTGAGCACCTACGCCAACCGGATCAAGCACATTGCCCCGAGCGACTACCGGGCGGGCAGCCACCTCCGCTTGCTCCTGGACGAGATGGTGCGGGAGATCGCAGACCGCATTTTGCGGCAGCGCCGGGAGGAAATCGAGGAGTCGCGGGTGGCGGCGCCGGGGCACATTTGAGCGCGGACGGTAAAGGGTACCCGGCGGATGCTGAGGTGGCTCCAGAAATTTGGACCATGGGTTGATGCCTAGTTTTTGTGGACAGGTGCGATTAAACCTAAAAACGTGAGTTGACTATCCTATTCGCTGGGCGCGGAGCGCCGCTGGCGCGGAAGGCTTTCGCTTGTGGCGTATGGCCTCTTTGGGTGCGGCCGCGCAGGCACCCCTGCCGAACTGTCTGATTCGCCGGTAGGGCGCCCCTACAGGGCGCAAATTCCTTTTTGTATCGAGAAAACCCAGGGCGTTGCCCTGGGCTAACTTAGGGTGCCCCGTTGGGGCGCAGGAAACTAGGGCGTGGCTCGGTGTTTGGGCTGACGTGACTGCTAGAAGTCCCTTTTTCCGAATTGCGAGTATTGATGATCAGTGAGTTCTGAATGCTGGAATGGCTCTTTGGGGGCTTGTTGCGCTGGCGTCTGGGCGGCGCGGTGCTGCGTTGGGGCGCCCCATAGGGCGCTGATTCTGAGCGCCAACGGCGCGGCCTACGCCAGCCCAGGGCAACGCCCTGGGTATCCGACCAAAAAGAGCACCGAGCCCTGAAGGGGCGGCCTAATCGGCGAGCCACATCGCGCGCTTTTTCTTAACATTTCCGCGTTGTGGGGTGCTCCCGCTCGCCGGGCGGGTTCACCGGCCAAGACTCGGTGGGGACTTATGACGGCGAAAGAGACTCACCCAACGAGTGAGCCTCCAGCGGCGAAGGAAAACGGCTCATTCCCCGCACTTATCACGAAAAAGACCTCGAGATCGAGTTTCAACTCCCGTTTCTAGGTTAAAACACTGAACCGGAGCCAACCAACATGCGCGCCCGAGGCCTCTCGCCTAGCTGCCGGAGGCCTCCGGCTTGTCGTCCGTGGTGGCGTGCCGCGACACCCCCAGATCCCCGTCCCAGCACAAACCGCAATGCGGTCGGGGTGCCAGCGCTGCACCCCCAAAGCCAAAGCGCGATAAAGAAGTCTAACGCGCTGCCACCGCGCGCCCGCCGAGTAAGAGAGTTAACTCCCCTTTTGAGGTTTAGCCTCCCTTCAGCCCCGCGCCCGTGCGGCGGCCCCGCGCCACCATTGGCGGCGCTCCCTCCAGGCCAGCGGCAACAGCAACAGCAAGCTCGCCAGCACCGAGCGCGCTTCCGGAATCGCCACCAACTCCCCGCCACTTCCCCAGGCTACCTCCCCCGAGCGCACCGTGGTTACCCCGCTGTCGCTGAAAATCGTGATGTCCGCGAGGCTGATATTCGACCCCAGGCTGGCCGTCGTGATGATCAAGCGATCGGTTCCCCCACCCGTCCAGGGAAGGCCCGACCAGTTCCAAATCTGCAGGGGCACTCCAGGAGCGCTGCTGGCCAATGAACCAAAGGTGAGGGCGCCGCTGCCGCTTCCAAAATCGATCACGCGGATGCCCCCACCAGCCGTTAGAGTCAAGGCCCCCAAGGTCTCAGCCACGCTGCCGCTGAGCGCGAGCTTGCTGATGCCCCCGCTGCCTCCGCCCAGGCTGATGGAGGCGGCATTATTGACACGGTCGCTGGCGCTGCCGCTCAGCAGGAAAGTGCCTCCCGCGATGGCCACGCTGGAAGTGCCGCTCAGTTGCCCGCTGCCGATGACCGCGAGGCGCCCCGAACTAATCGTCGTGGTTCCAGCATAGGAATTCGCTCCGGAAACCGAAATGTCACCTTCTTCGGTGCTGAGCGAGCCAAACCCGCCGATGGCGTTGCCCACCGTGACCGCGAGGCTGCTCAGCCAATTAAAGGCTAAGGTGGAGCCGCTGCCCAGGGTTACATCGCCGCTTCCCAAAAGGCCGGTAGTGCCGCCATTGCCCACCTGCAGGGTCGCGCCCCCGTCGACATTCGTGGTGGTGCTGCCATTGCTCGACCCCGAAAGCTTGAGGCGGCCAGGCCCCCCTACTGTGAGGGCGTAGCCTCCGCTGAGGGCACCGGAAAGGCTGAGGGATCCAGCGTCCACATTGATCCGAGTAGCGCCCGCGAGAGTCACGCTGCCGCTGGCGCTGTTGTTGCCGCTGATGTTGCGCAGGGAGCCGCCGCTGCTGACGCCGCTGCCGTCTAAAGTCAAGTCCTCCGCCCCCAGGGAAATGTCGCCACGCAATTGCAGGGCTGCCCCACTGGTCACGCTGGTTCCACTGGCCGCGCTGCCCAGGGCCGCCGCGTTTTGCAAGTCCACTACCCCGGCGTTGATTGAGGTCAGCCCCGCATAAGTGTTCGCCCCGGAGAGGGTCAAGGTCCCGCTCCCCGCCTTGGTCAGCGCCCCATTGGCGATCGCCGCCGCAATCAATAGGTCGGTGGACGCGGTCCCGTCAAACACCGTCAGCGTCCGCGTTCCCGCATTCAGGTCGACGTAGCCCACATTTGAGGCGTTGCCGCCGCTCAAAATCTGGGCCGAGCCCGAGGTCACCGTGTTCAAGACGCTGAGGTCTCCGCCGAGCAACAAGCGCCCCGCCTGAGCCGCGTCCGAATTCAGCGTAACCGTGGGGCTCGCGGTCCCGTCAAACTCCAGGCCCGTGCCCCCAATCAAGACCTCCATGGTCCCCCGTGTAGCCCCGCCTTGCACGGTGTTGGTTCCCCCAGTGACCTTCCAGTGGGTGTCCTGAATCGTGGCTCCCGCGCTGACCGTGTAGCTTCCGCTGACGAGATTAATCGAATTCCCCGTGCCAATAAACGTATTGGCCCCCGAGACAAATGTCCCGCTGTTGGTGAAGGTTCCAAAGCTGTTCGTCAGGCCCGTGGCGCCGCCAAAATTAAACGACGCCCCTGACCCGACCACGATCTCCGAGGAGGCCGCCAACTGCCCGCTCGACAAAATTTCCACCGTCCCCGCCGACACCGTCAGTTTTCCGGGGATGGCCACTTTGCCTGTGTCCTTGTTGACCCGCAGCACCCCGCCGGTGACCACGGTGTCTCCCACGTAGGTGTTTGCTACGCTGCCGCTCAGGACCAAAGTCCCCGAACCGCTCTTTTTGAGGCTGAGATTCTTCGACTCTGCGGTGCTGCCGCCCAACACCCCTTCGTAGGTGCTCGTACTTCCCGCAGCGGCCACCGCCACCTCCAAGTTTGAGGTAGCGCCTGCAGTGCCTCCCACGATGGCGTTGTTAGATCCACTGCTGTCCAGGCTGCTCACGGTGAGATTGAGGGCACTGCCGGTGCTCCCCAAAACGATTTCGCTGCTGCTCGCGGTGCCGTCTCCCACCACCAGGGCCGAGCCTGCGGGCAGGGCCGCTCCCATATTGACCTTGCCGGTCGTCATCAAATTCGCCGTGGTCCCGCTCAAGCTGCCGCTCAACAAAATCCCATACGTGCCCCCCTCCAGCTTGAGGGCGTTGCCATTTTTGGTGATCGTCCCCGAAAGCTCCAGCAAGCCGGTGCCTCCATTCTGAATCGCGTCCGTGCCATTCCCCAAAATCGTGATGCTCCGACTCAAGATCGCCGCCCCGCCCGTGTAGCGCAGCGTGGCCGAGGAGGTGTCCGCTACCCCCAAGTTGATCTGCGAACTCGTATTCAAGGCGCCCACCGCAGAAAACGCCAAAGTCCCGCTCTGCACGTTGGTCGCACCAGTATACGTATTGGTGCCGCTCAGCGCCCAAGTGCCGCTGCCCGCCTTCGTCAGGCTGGTGGC
>CANHIJ010000153.1 GCA_947460575.1 Verrucomicrobiales bacterium
CCTTCGCCCGCTCCGTTCGTCACCTCGACCCAGTATCCGGCGGCATACGCGCCAGCAGCGAGGGGCGTGCCAGCGAAGCTGAGGGCCGCAGCAGACGAAGCCGAAACCACTCCGGCAAAATCCGTCTTGTTAACCAGGGTTGGGGAGATTGCGCTGTACCCCTTGGTCGACGGATTCAGCTCAATCGTGATAAAGCCGACCACCTCAGTAGCAGCACTCTCAGCGCGCGCTCCGGCATGGGCGGCCAAGGAAGCGAGGCCAATCAGGAGAGGAAGTTGGAATTTCACGAGGGGGATAAGCGATGAATTTTTCGATAGTCAAAAATGGTTTAACCGCCAAAGCTGACAAGGTCAACGAATTTTTGACAATTTTTTAATATCTATTATTTTAATTTGAATCTGGAAGTTAGAATTATTAGTTTTAAAAAAAGAAATGTCATGTCTTTTAAAGAGCCGTAATCGCCTCCATTTTATCACCATAAATTACAATAAAGGCTCGGCGAGATCCCCTTTTGCGGCGCGCCTGCTTGACCTCACTCGGCGAAGTATTTTTTGCGCCGCGCCGCCGGAATGTTAAAACACGCCGCTTAGAGCGCTTGGCCAAACCGGCTGCGCGAAAATTTCCAAAAGCGCCCACAAATTGGATCTTTTCTGAGAAGGCCAAAAAACATAACCGAGCGCGCTCTTTCGCTTCCCTCGCTGTCCACCAGCGATATGCGCCTGGCTAAACTGCCTGGCCCATCCGGTCCCCTGGACTCCCGCACCGACCTGTGGATTGGCCCCGATTCGAAATAAAAATGAACGAAATCCGCATCGCCTCAGATACCATTACCAAAAAAACATAATCAACGTTATAAAAACCAAGACTCAGATATTATTTATTTTAATTATTTCATAATAAAAAATATAAAATCCCAAGCCGCTTTTCAAACAATTCCATTCCACAAAACACACCCTGACAGCGCGAAAAAATAATGGCCGATATGCTGCTATTTTCGGGACACCAGTTTAGGGCTTTCGCCGAACATGTGAACCCGCGCGGCCGCCCAGGGGCTTGGGAGGGGCGCGCCAGCTGGCTCAACCCGGAGGCGCGGCCGGGCCCGCAGCCCACTTTCAAGCGGGCCACCGCGGGAAAGCGCCCCTAGGAGCGAGAGAGAAAGACCGCGCCCTCGGGTTACCCGTAAATAACGCCATCTCTGCGCGGGCGCGCCGCGCCCAAGCTCCATTCCGCCGCGGCGCCGCGCGGTGGGTGGCCCCTGAGAAAAGCCCTAACCCGACACAAAGCGCAGTTCCCGCACCGCGGCCTTGCCGAAGCGCTCTTGGAGCCTCCGCAAAATCTCCCGCTTCAAATTCCGCTCCAGGTCATACCGCACCGCGGATTGCAGCACCGCTACCTGCAGCACGCCTCCGCGCAGACTGGTGGGCTTCGACTGGCCGGCCAAAAACGGGCCCACCATAGCGGCCCACTCTGCCGCCACCGTCTCCTCGGCCAGTCGCTCGCTTAAGCCCGCTCGCTTCAGCACCTGCTCGACCACATCGCCCACGCGCCGCTCAAATCGGCTCAAATCGGGGGCCTCATAAACCCCGCGCCACTCCCCGCGCAGCCGCCGGTGCCGCGACTGCTCCGCGCTTTCCTGAGATCTTCCCCGGGGTTCTGCCATTCCCCTCCTATGCCTCCATCCCGGGCCCGGCGCAAAACAAAACCGCAGCCGATCCTGCGATCGACTGCGGTGCAAAAAAAGGGCTTTGTGCGCCGCGGGGCGCCGATCCGGCCGGGCTATTCGTCCCCGTCGTTGCCAATGGCCTCCACTGGGCATCCCTGCATCGCTTCCTCGCAGGCCGCGATCTCCTCGGCAGTCTCGGGCTGCTTGAACACGTAGGAATAGCCGGCATCGTCCTGCCGCGTGAAATTGGCGGGAGCCGTTTCGCGGCACAGATCGCAGTCGATGCACTGGTCATCGACATAAAACTTTCCGCTCACGTTTTCGGTATTCTTGTTGTCTCGGTCAGCCATTTTGGTATGTGGGGGTTTGAAGCCTGATTAGTAGGGGGAACTGGCGGCCTTGCAATCCGTTTTTCATCGCGCCCTCCCATTATTTCCCTGTTGGAAAGCCCGGCCTGGCGCTTATGGAAAGCTTTTGTATCCCGCGCTTCTGGGCCCGACTGCTCCCGCTTTTACCTCTTTCCTCTTCTTCCCGGCATGGACTCCTCGCCTCCCAACCCCGCTCCTTCTCCGGATTCTCCGACGCCTCCCCGCGACCTCTTTTTGGACCCGGAGGAATGGACCCTCGACGACCCCGCCCCGGCCCGCGTCCTCCCCGCCCAACCCATCGCCGCGGCCCCCCCTCACCCCTTCGAATCCGCCCCGCGCCCCGCCGTGCCCAGTCCGGCGCCCCAGGCCTTGCCCCCAGTGGCTTCTGCCCTCAGCTCCCCCCAGATCCCCTACGATCCCTTCCAAATCGACGACGAACTCCCCAGCGTCCCCGGCGCGGCGGCCCCGCCCCGCGCGGCGCCTGCGACCACCGCTCCCCTCCCCGAGCCCGAACCCGAGCCCGCCGACCAGCTCCCGGCCCCGCGCCGCGCCCTCAGCGGGGCCCTCGCCGCCCTCGTCCTCGCCGCTCTCGCCGCCATCTTCGGCAGCCTGCTCTACTCCCAACGCCCTGCCCCCGCCAGCACCCCCGCGCACCGCTCCCCCTCCCTTCCCCTGGCCGGAAAATCCCTAACTCTCTCCGAGCTTTCCACCGCCTGGCGGCTCCGCCAGCCCAGCGACCGCGTCAGCACTGTCGACGTCGTCCTTCCCAGCCCTTCCCGCGCTCAGCCGACCCTCCTCCCCCAGGTCCAATTCACCTGCGATCCCGCCAAAACAAAAACGGGCTTCCTCCGCTTCCTCTTCCTCGATCCCGAGGGCAAAATCAGCGGAGATGTCCGCGTGCTCAAACTCTCCGCCGGAGCCATCGACCCCCTCAACAGCGGCGCCGTCAGCACCGGACCCTCGACTGCCATCGTTTACGGATCCCTCGGCTTCATGGACGACCCCAGCTTCGTCTCCTATGCCACCGGCGCCGACGGCGACACCCCGCGCTGGACCGTAGAAATCAGCGAAAGCGCGGACTACAACGCCAAAGAGGAAGGCTGGACCCGGCTCGAGACCCTCGAAATCCAAAATCGCTCCGCCCCCTAAGCGCCTTCCCCGAGCCCCCCTCCCCCGCGCTGCCGCTTCAGCCTTACATCCCCCTTTTTCCATGACCCCTTCCTCTGCTCCTACCGCCCTGCCCGCCTCCCCTCCTCCCGTCATCCCCACCGAAGGCTGGCACGTCCTCCACCTTTTTTACCATCTCGAGCGCGCCCAGTGGGACGCCTTCGCCCCCGACGAGCGCAACCGCGCCAAGAAAAAGCTCACCCAGCTCGTGGCCGAAATCCGCGCCACCCCGCAAACCCAACTCCTCGCCTTCAGCGTCGTCTCCCCCAAGGCCGACTTCGCCTTCATGCTCGTCACCCCAGACCTCCAGGTCGCCAACGCCTTCGAAAAGAAACTCACCCTCGGCCTCGGCCCCGACGTCCTCAGCCCGGTCTACAGCTACCTCTCCATGACCGAGTGGACCGAGTACTTCACTACCGAAGCCGAGTACGCCGCCAAAATGGAGCGCGAGAAATCCCTCGCCCCAGGCACCCCAGAAATGGAAGCCGAACTGGTCACTTACCGCGCCCACATGGCCAAATACCACCAGGATCGCCTCTACCCTAACCTTCCTGACTGGCCGGTGATGTGCTTCTATCCCATGAGCAAGCGCCGCGGCGAGGTCAACAATTGGTACGCCCAGGACCACCACCAGCGCAAAACCCTCATGGCGGGCCACGCCACCACCGGCCGCAAGTACTCCGGCAAAATCCGCCAACTCATCACCGGTTCCACCGGCCTCGACGAACACGAATGGGGCGTCACCCTCTTCGCCCACAATACCTTCGACATCAAAGCCATCGTCTACGAAATGCGCTTCGACGAAGTCACCACCCGCTTCGGCGAATTCGGCGACTTCTTCATCACCCTCCAACTCCCCCTCGACGACCTCTTCCGCCGCGTCGGCCTCTGAGCCCCCTTCTCCCATGCTTCGCATCGCCGACCGCACTTTCAGCTCCCGACTCCTCGCGGGCACGGGCAAGTTTCCCTCCCCGCACGCCATGCGCGATGGCCTCCTCGCCTCCGGCGCCGAGATCGTCACCGTGGCCCTGCGCCGCGCCGATTTGTCCGGAAAGGCCGACCCCTTCGCCAATATCCTCGACTTCATCGACCCCAAAAAGTACCTCCTCCTCCCCAACACCAGCGGCGCCAACACCGCCGCAGAAGCCGTTCGCCTAGCCCGCCTCGCCGTCACCGCCGGACTCCCTAACTGGATCAAACTGGAAATCCACCCCGATCCCCGTTACCTCCTCCCCGATCCCATCGAAACCTTCAAGGCCGCCGAAATCCTGGTGCGCGAAGGCTTCGTGGTCCTCCCCTACATCAACGCCGACCCCGTCCTCGCCAAGCGACTTCAGGATATCGGCACCGCCACTGTCATGCCCTTGGGCGCCCCTATCGGCTCCAACCGCGGCTTGGAGACCCGCCGCCAAATCGAAATCATCATCGAGCAAGCCAGCGTCCCCGTCATTGTCGACGCCGGCTTGGGCGCACCGAGCCACGCCGCCGAAGCCATGGAAATGGGCGCCGATGCCGTCCTCATCAACACCGCCCTCGCCATTAGCAGCGACCCCATCCGCATCGCCCGCGCCTTCCGCCAAGCCATCGAAGCCGGGCGCACCGCCTTCGAACTCGGCCTGCCCTCCGCCCAAGCCCACGCCAGCGCCACCAGCCCCCTCACCGGGTTTCTCTTCCCCAGCTGAGCCGCTGGGCGCGGTCCACCATCTGGGCGCGGCGGGCCCTTTGGGCAGCGTCGGCGCCGCCGGAGCAGACACCGGAGCCACCCGCGCTATTTGGCCTTCGGCTCCATGCCGTAGAGCCCGCTGGTGATGGTCCAGGCCTCGGCGTCGTTCATGCGCTTGAGTTCGTGCCCGGGGCCCCAGGAGTCGGAAAATAAAATTTCTTCCTTCTCGTCGTTGTAGCCAATGATCAGCCGCATGTGCCCGCCCCCCGCCTGCGGCAGCTTCCCCTCCTTGAACATCCCCAACTGCACGCTCCACATCAGCGGCACCCCCTCGTCGATAAAGCTGCGCACTAACTTGCGGAACTTCTCCATCGCCGCCCCGCTGGCGCGCGCCTTCTTCAAGGTCTCGCCGTCCATTTTCGCGTAAGCCACCGCCATGTTCCACGCTTCATCCTCACTGATCTGCGGCTCCTTGGCGCTGCGGGCCGCCCGGTTGTAATCCTTGATCGTATCCAAATAACTCCGCTCCGTCCAAGGCATCACCCGCTTGAGCCGCAACTTAAATTTGCTGTCGATACGGTCCAGGGCCTCGGTCATTTTTTCCGGGCTGGTCCCTCCCCCCGACGAAGAATCCGCCATCTGCGCCATCTCGTGCTGGTCGACCTCGGCTCCATAATACCGCATCACCCGCTCCGCCGTAGCCACCACGCAATAGCCCTTCTGCCCCTGGTCCACCATGGGCACATTGCCAATAAAGACGTCTCCCGCATCCCCCTTCTTGACGTTCGCCTTCAGGGAACTCAGCGTCGCCGTCGCCGCGCTCTTCCCATTGCTGCTCGCCGAGCCCAGCACCGCCTTGGGCAAACTCGCCGTCGGCACAATCACCAGGCGAATAAACTCCGGCCGGTCTTCCCCCTTTTGCCGCTTCATGCTGCTCTCCAAAAGAAATTGCGACACCGCATTCTTCCACACCCACCCCTTGGTCAAGACCGCTCCCGCCGCCTTGCCGCGATCCTGCCCCGGATGGCCCGCTTGCTCCGTAATGGCCGCCTTCGCCTGCTCAATCCGATTCTTAAAAGCATCCGGCGAAATATCCCCCACGTCGCCCCGATTGTAGAGCGAGACCTGCACGCGCTGCACCACCCCGCCCCCAAAGTTCACCACCGTCTCGTAAACCGGAAGCTTGCCCCCCATCAAGTGATGCGGCTGGCCCGTTTCCCGCCGCACCCGATTCCCCAAATGCGCCTCGCTCTTGGCCGCATCCAACCAGTCCGGCCCCGATTGCCGCAACCCCTGCTCAAACTGCGCCGCACTCACTTTCCAAGTCTCCGCCCCCCCCGCCAACATCTCCAGCGGATCCGCCGCCGCCTCCTTCCCTGGCTCCGCCGCCCCCCCCGCCAGCTGGCCCGCCCACAAAATCACGCAAAGCTGTAATGAGGGTCGAAATAGCATGGGAGTAATATGAAAAAAATTGCCAAATTCAAGCCCCCACTTAAACCCGGGTGATGTGCCAAGCTCCGCTAACCCTGAGGGGGAACTAGTCGGGGTCACCATGCGCTAGACCTGCACTTGTTGCAAGGATCAAGGCGCGCCGGTAGATCCCTCGCCCGCCGGGTCTTTTGCAAGCAGTTGATCCTTGCCGACCTCAAAATCGGGGCGGCGGCCTTGCTCCATGACGAAGTGAGGAATGCGGAGCTTTTGAGCACAGGACCGGCACGCGGCGCGGCGGCGCGCATTTGAGGGCAGCGGGCTTTCGATGGCGGCATTTGGCCGCAGGAGGAAAGGGGGCTAAATATCGATGGCCGCCGCGCGACGAGGAGAACCACCGGAACCAACAGCCAGCGATTTCCCAAGCGGGGTCGATGGAGCCCCATCGCCGCACGGCATTGGCCGGAGGGGTGGTTTGAGATGAGGGGGCGATCAGGCCGCTTTCCCGCGGCGGCGGGTGGGCAGGCTGCTGGACGCGGGCTTGGGTGGAGTGCCCGCCACCTCGGCCAGCGGGACGGGGCCGGATCGATGGGATTTCAAGGCGAGGTTCATGGTTGGAAAAGTTGGCACGAGCGCTGGTGGGGAGACCCAACCCACTATCTCTTTCTGCTAATGCAGAAACGGCAACAGGCAATCTGAGGTCGACGAACTAGGCAGAATCGTCCCCGAACTGGTCACGAGGCCGGGATTCCGCGGAAATCCACCGGGCCCGGCGCGGGGATGCCGCGGGACGGATGCCTTGAAAATCTCGCTGGTGGTGCTGCCCCGATCGTTCATCAAGCCCAGCCTCCAGCAGGTGCACGCGGACCTGCTGTTTTCCGTGCGCATGGGCGGGCGCGGGACGTTGCTGTATCTTCTCTTCGAGCACCAGAGCAGCCCGGACCCGGCGATGCCGCTGCGGCTGCTGGGCTATGTGATGGAGATTCTCACCCAGCACCACAAGGCGCACGGTTTTCCGCTGCCGCCGGTGTTGCCGCCGGTACTCCACCAAGGGCCGGACGCGTGGAATGTTTCCACGGCTTTCGAGGATCTCTTCGAGCTGCCGGAGGACCTCGCCCCGGTGTTGCAGCCGTTCCTGCCGCAGTTTCACCACGCGCTGCTGGATCTGACGCGTTTCGATCCGGCGGCGGAGGAAGCGGACACCCGGCTGCGCGTGGTGCTGCAACTCATGAAGCTGGCCCGGCAAAAAGAACTGGCTGTTCATCGGCGAAGCCGAGGCCGGGGAACGCGCTGCCATTCTTTACACCCTCATCGAATCCTGCCGCAGCCACGGACTGGA
>CANHIJ010000154.1 GCA_947460575.1 Verrucomicrobiales bacterium
GAGGATAACGAGAAGGCGAAATTCGCCGGGAAGTGGTCCACGCTAGAAGCCCTGGTGGGGGCCTCCGAACGGCTGGATGAGCTGGCGTCGCTGATCGTGCAGCATTTCGAAAAGCGGCAATTAGCGATCAGCGGCAAGGGCATGATCGTCTGCATGAGCCGCCGGGTGTGTGTGGACCTCTACGAGCGGATCACTAAGCTGCGCCCGGCGTGGCATGACTCCGCCGACGATAAGGGCAAGCTCAAGGTGGTGATGACGGGGTCCGCCGCCGACCCGCCCGCCTATCAAGCGCACGTCCGCAACAAGCAGGGCATGGACCATCTAGCGAAGCGGTATCGGGATCCCGGCGATGCGTTCCAATTGGTGATCGTGCGGGATATGTGGCTAACAGGATTCGATTGCCCGTCGATGCACACGCTCTACATCGACAAGCCGATGCACGGCCACAACCTGATGCAGGCCATCGCGCGGGTGAACCGGATCTTCAAAGGCAAGCCAGCGGGTCTGGTGGTGGATACCATCGGCATCGCTACCGACCTGAAGGAGGCGCTCACGTTCTATTCCGACCGTGACCGAGGCATCACCGGCATCAATACCGACGACGCGGTGCTGGCCCTGAAAAAGTGTCTCGATGTGCTGCGCTCCATGTTCCACGGCCTGGACTATGCCCCGGCGCTCCAGGGCAACGACGCGGCACGCCTGAAAATCCTCGGGGAGGCGCTCAACCATGTCTATGGGCTGGAAGGCGAAGGCGACGAGGCCCGCAAGCAGGCGCGGAAGCGGTTCCTCGACGCCGTGGCGGAGCTGGAGAAGGCCTTCAAGCTCTCCTCCGGTCGGGACGAGGCGGCGGCGGTGTCGGTAGAGGTGGCGTTCTTCTGTGCCGTTAAGATCGCGATGCGGAAGTTCGAGGGGGAAGGCAGTGGGGCCCGCCGGGGCTATGAACTCGACGCGGCCATCGAGCGCCTGGTCAATCAGTCGGTCTGCTCCACCGAGGTGATCGACATCCTGAGTGTGGCGGGCATCAAGAGTCCTGACATTTCCGTGCTGAGTGAGGAGTTCCTCAAGGAGATGGCCGGCCTGGAGCACAAGAACCTCGCGGTGGAAGCCCTGCGCAAACTCCTCGCGGGTGAAACCAAGAGCCGCACCCGCACGAACGTGGTGAAGCACCGCCAGTTTTCCGAACGGATCGAGGAAGCCATGGCCCGGTATCACAACCGGGTGATCGACGCGCTGCAAGTGATCCAAGAGATGCTCGACATCGCCCGCGACCTGCGCAAGGAGCCGGACGATGGGCTGACGCCCGAGGAAGTGGCCTTCTATGACGCCCTCGCCGAAAACGGCAGCGCCACGGAATTGATGGGCAACGCCGACTTGCGCTTGATCGCCTCGGAGCTGGTGAAGGCGGTCCGGGAGAACTCGGGCATGGACTGGTGGCACTTCGACCAGCGCCGCAAGAAGGTCCGCACCACGATCCGCCGCATCCTCCGCAAATACGGCTACCCGCCCGACCTCGAAGACGCCGCCATCCGCACCGTGGTGCTCCAGGCGGAAGCGCTGGCCTCGGAGGTGGCTAAGGCGTGAACATGGCCCGTGGAAATCCTTTGGCGCATGGGTGCTCCGCAACGGAGGGATGAGAGGGATGCGAGTTTTGAAGGAAGTCGTGACCTGGTTCAATCGTGAGCACTTGACGGGCACCCTTGGTCAATTTTTTTGATTGTTATTATAGGCGACATGCTGCTATGCCGAGTCAGGCAGCTAAGCGACATTCATTGGCCGGAATGTGTACGGGAATTGGTGTCGAGGATCGAATCTGCGATGTCAACTAAAATAAGAGCAGCCTCCTTACAGAGCCGAATGCAGAAATAAATGAGCGCGGCTATCAAAATTCCTAAAATCGCAGCCAACACAAACGGAAATTCTCGATCTACTCCCCTGAAAAATATTGCCACCCCACTCAATACGGCGAGTATGTTTCCCAATATTATGAAGACTTCGATAAACGCACGATATGTTGGGTAAGCCGTATTAGATCGAATAGCGGAGAGGTATTGCTTCTTGGTTGCGTTCATTATGTTTTTATTATTTTGATTTACGTGTGTGTTGTCGTGAGGCGACACATTTGGTGCGGCCGCCGATCTGTTGATTTAGGACGTACGGCTCGGTGCGCTTAGTTAGTAAATCGGCCTATCGGCGATGTCAAGTTTAATGCGCTGGAGGCGATGCGTTAACCAATAGGTGAGTCTGGTTGCCTTTGATGGATTGGCTTTTGATTAGCCGGTTCGGTCATTCCCGGGACGGAAAGGTTTCGTAGCCTGGTTTAATCTGCGGTTCCCGTTTCGGGGTTGGTGACGCGATAGAGTTTCTCGCGGCCTTCGGTAATTTCGACGAGATGGCCCTGGCGCACGGCGTCGGAGAGGAGGCGATAGGCGGTGGACTTTGCCTTGCCGGTGAGGGTTTGGAGTTTGTCCACGAGCACCACGCCGCGCATCTCCAGCTTGTCGAACAGCGAGCTCCAGTGGATTTCATACACACCTCCGCTCGCCATCCGGGTCACCCGACCTTTGTCGGCCTGAAACTCGAGCAGCCTTCTGATTCCTGGGGCGGCGCGCCAATAGCTTCCACCGAGGAAAAGGAAACCCTGCCCCGCCAGCCCAAAAGGAGGCGGCCCCCGCGGCATAGCCCGCCCGGGGGCAGGAAGAACCGGCCTCGCGCGGCGGCCATCCGAGAGATTCCCTAACTGATCGCTTTCCTCACTCAAGCCGCGCGGGCGCCCAGGCTACAATTCAATCTGGATCCCAAATTCCACCACCCGGGACGGCGGAATCCGGTAGTAGGCCACCGCGCTTTGCGCATTTCTCGAAAGCAGCGCAAAAAGCCAACTGCGCCACCAAGGCAGCTGTCGATTGGTAGGGATGATCGTCTCTCGGCCCAAAAAATAGGACGTCTGCATGGGATCGAGGTGCAGGTCGTAGTCGGAGCAGGCCCGCAGCAGGGAGGGAACTTCGGGCTGCTCCATAAAACCATAGTGGCCAGTGAGGCGCCAGATGTGCTCTCCGAGCCGCTCCACGCGAATGCGATCCTGCGGGGGAACATAGGGCGTCCTTTCCGTGACCATGGTGAGAAAAAGGATCCGCTCGTGAAGGACTTTGTTGTGCTTCAAATTGTGCAGCAGGGCCACCGGCGTCAGCCCGCTGGACCCGGCCAAAAACACCGCGGTGCCCCCCACTCGGGGAATGCTTTTGCCGCGGCGGAGGCTCTCGAAAAAGGTTGCCAGAGGCAGCGCTTGCCCGGCTAACTTCTCTCCCAGAATGCGGCGCCCGCGGCGCCAGGTCACCATGACCACAAATAAGCCCAAGGCGATGCCGATGGGAACAAAGCCTCCGTGGAGGAACTTGAGGGCATTGGCATACAGAAATACCACGTTGAGAACCAGCTGCACGGCGATGGCGGCCAGAGCCTTGCCCGCACTCCAATCCCAGGCCCGCGTCGCCGCAAAAAACAACAACAGCGTGGTGATAAACATGGTGACGCTGACCGCAATCCCATAGGCTGCGGCGAGCCGCTGGGAGGACTGGAAGGTTAGCACCAGGGCCAAGCACCCCGCCATCATCAGCCAATTCACCGCGCTCACATAGATCTGGCCCCGCTCCTTGGAGGACGTATGCGATACCCGCAGCCGCGGCAAATACCCCAACTGCACCGCCTGCATGGTCAGAGAAAACACCCCAGAAATTAAGGCCTGCGACGCGATCACGGTGGCCGCCGTGGCCAAGATCAGAAGCGGAATGCGCCCCCACACCGGCGTCATCAACTGCAGGGGATTCTCAATGCCCTGGGGGTCGTGCAGCAGCAGCGCCCCCTGCCCCAGATAATTCAGAATCAGCGCCGGTTTCACTAAAACATACCAGGACACCGCAATCGGGCGCCGCCCCACATGCCCCATATCCGCATAAAGCGCTTCGCCTCCAGTTACTGTTAGGAAAACCCCGCTCAACACCGCGATGGCTTCATGCCCATGCTCCACCAGAAACCGCAGGCCCAGCCAAGGATTGAGCGCCAGCAAAATTTCCGGCGCCGCCACCATCCACCGCAGCCCCAGCAATGCCAGCACCCCAAACCACACCAACGTCACCGGACCAAACGCCGCACCTACCTTCCCCGTGCCCAGGCGCTGCAGGCAAAAAAGCCCAATCAATATGGCGCACGTTACCGGAATGACATAACCGGCCAGTGCCGGGGCCGCGACCCCCACTCCCTCAACCGCCGAAATAACGGATATCGCCGGAGTGATGATCCCATCCCCATACAATAGAGCCGCTCCAAAAACCCCTAATCCGAGCATCACCTTTGGCAGCCGCTGGGCGTCCCGCCCCGGCCGCTCCGGAAAAGCTACCCCCAACAGCGATAAAATCCCCCCCTCCCCTTGCTGGTCGGCCCGCATCACCAAACCCACGTACTGCACCGAAATCATCAGGCTGATCGTCCACACAATGAGCGACATCACCCCGAGTACGCTTTCCCGATTCACCCGCGCCGCATCCCCCTCAAAACACTCCCGCAACGCATAGAGTGGACTCGTCCCAATGTCCCCAAAAACAATCCCCAAGGCGGTCAAGCACAGCAGGCCCAGTCGATAACGACCCGATCCAGCAGCAGGATGATTCATGCGGCGCGTTGGAGACGACCTGTTAAATCGCGGCCGCGGAACGCCGCCGGGCCGCCGCAGCGCGTCCGGCGCAGGTGTAAAATGAGGGCAGTCGGCACCAAGACCATCCCCAACCGATGGCGCGGGTTAGCCCATTTCCCAATGAAATTCCATCCATGCGCCCAACCGCCGCCCGGGCCGCTGGCACCGGGGCGTCCCGACTAGCGGATTAAAAGAATTGCCCCGCCCGCCGCTCTCAGGCATTCTCCTGGTTCACCCCCTCGCCACCGCTTTGCCTTCCTCCCCGCTGCTCCCCGCCCTCGCCGCTGCCGCCGCCCTTTGGCTGGGCCGCGGCGCCCTCGCCGCCGACTTCCCCCAGTCCGCCGCGGTCGAAATCCAACCGCTCAAGCTGCAAGTGCAGCGCGTCGTCGAAGCCATGGATTACCTTGGCTTCCCCCTCCGCGGCCCCGACCGCCACGCCCTAGCCAGCGCTCTGGCCGAGGAGGACCCCGCGGCGCTGCGCGACGGCGTGCAATCGGTGTTAGACCGCTACGCCCTCTGTGGCGTGGAGATCAATCCCGAGATGCGCGTCAAAGTCAGTCGAGGCCCCGCCGCCGCCGTCTTGCCCGAACAGGGCTGGGGCCAATTTCTCGTCAAAGTGCTCAATCAATCCGGCACCACCGCGCCGCTCAAGGCCTTCAGCCCCCAGGCTGCCAGCCTCCACAACGCCGCCCCCGAGGATATTCCCAACCAGTGGATCGACCTCCAAATGTTCCAGGACCAACCCCTCGCGCCCACCCTGAGCGGCCTCGAACTGGAGTACCGCATCCTGCAACTCTACAGCCGCGACGCCGGTGCCCGCCAGGCCAGCCTCTCCTTCAACGTCGGCCAAGGCACCCAGGACATCGGCTTCCGCAACGAAGTGGACCTCCTCTTCAACTGCCAACCCACCCGCGGCATCGTCTTCCGCGTCAAAGACGAAAATGGGCAGCCCACCACCGCAGGTTTCGAAATCCGCGACCAGGCTAACCTCGTCTACCCCTCCCAGGCCAAGCGCCGCGCCCCAGACTTCGCCTTCCATCCCCAAATCTACCGCGGCGACGGCGAATCCGTCCGCCTCCCCGCGGGCCAATACCACATCACCTTCGACCGCGGCCCCGAATCCATCGCCCAGCGCCGCCAGGTCACCATCGACTCCAACACCTCCGAACTCGCCTTCAAAGTGCAGCGCTGGATCGACCCCTCCCTCATGGGCTGGTGGTCCGGCGACCACCACATTCACGCGGCCGGCTGCGCCCACTACACCAAGCCCACCGAGGGCGTCCACGCCTCCGACATGCAGCGCCACATCATGGGCGAAGATTTGAAAATTGGCGCTAACCTCACTTGGGGACCCTGCTTCGACTACCAAAAACAATTCTTCACCGGCGCCATCAGCGAAACTTCCCAGTATCCCTATCTACTCCGCTATGACATCGAAGTCTCCGGCTTCGGCTCCCACGAAAGCGGACACCTCTGCCTCCTCCGCCTCAAAGATCAAATGTATCCTGGCGGCACCTCCTCCCAGCACTGGCCCAAGCTCGGCCTCAATACCCTCAAGTGGGCCAAAGCCCAAGGCGCCCTGGTCGGCCCAGCCCACTCCGGCTGGGGCCTCGCCACCCCCTCCACCGACCTCCCCAATTACGAAATCCCCCCTTTCGACGGCATCGGCGCCAATGAATACATCGCCGACGTCACCCACCAGGTGCCCGGCCCCTCCGGACAACTCGTGCCCGCGGTCGATTTCCTCTCCACCGTCGACACCCCCTACATTTGGGAATTAAACATTTGGTACCACACCCTCAACGTGGGCTTCCGCACCCGCATCAGCGGAGAAACCGACTTCCCCTGCATCTACGGCGAAAAAGTCGGCCTCGGCCGCAGCTACGTGCACCTCCCCAGCAAGCTCAACTACGACGATTGGTGCGAGGGCATCCGCGTCGGCCGCAACTACGTCGGCGACGGCAAAAGCCACCTCTTCGCCTTCCGCGCCGACCAGCAGGCCATGGGCGAAGGCGACAGCACCCTGCGCCTCACTAAACCAGCAACCGTTAGACTAACTGCTCAAGTCGCCGCCCTCCTGCCCGAAAAAATCAATCCCCACTTTTCTAAAAAGCCGAGTGCCTCGCCCCCCTGGGGTGGCCCCGCGGCGCGGCCCTTCTGGAGCATCGAATGGGCCCGCCTCGGCGAGTCCCGCCGCGTCCCCGTGGAAGTCATCGCCAACGGATTTCCCATCGCCCGCCGCGAAATCGAGGCCGACGGCCACCTCCAAGACCTGAGCTTCGATGTCCCCATCACCCAAAGCAGCTGGGTCGCCCTCCGCATCCTCCAGTCCTCCCACACCAATCCCATCTTCATCGAAGTCGGCGCTCAGCCGATCCGCGCCTCCACCAAAAGCGCCGAGTGGTGCGCCGCCAGCACCCGCCAGTGCCGCCGCCAAAAAGAGCGCTTCATGGACGCCGACGAAATCGCCGATTTTAACGCCGCCTACGACCACGCCGAACAAACCTACGCCAGGCTGATCGAAGAATGCCGCCGCGCGGAGGCCCGCTGAAGCCGATCCCCTCGGGGATAACCCCGCGCGCGCCAATCGCCAGTCGAGCGCCAGCCGAGCGCCAGCCGAGCGCCAGCCGAGCGCGCCCAGCGGCGCCGCGCCCGGCCCCGCGCTGGGGGCCAGACCGCGCCGCGGCTGCGCCAGTCAAGTCCTTGGCGGCCGACCCGGCTAGGGACGCCGCGACTCAATCTTGCCAGCCCTTAGCCCAGGTGGGCCGCCCGTTCTTGATCGCGAAAGCCAACACTTTGTCGCCGAGGGAACCGTTGCTGATATTAAA
>CANHIJ010000155.1 GCA_947460575.1 Verrucomicrobiales bacterium
CTGTCGTGCTACTGTCCTCCAAGTAAGCCCCGACCACCACCGTGTCCCCCGACACCGCCACGGCGTAGCCGAATTGGTCAGTCGCCGTGACTTGGTGGGCTTTGAGGTAGGCCTGCTGGCTCCACGTCGTCCCGCTCCGCACAAACACATACGCCGCACCAGAAGACGAAGCCGAATTGTTGGTTTGGGTTCCACCCACCCCGGTCGCATTGCTATCCTCTCCGTAAGCCCCGACCACCACCGTGTTACCGGATAACGCGACCGACCTGCCGAAGAAATCAGTACCTTCCGTATTGGAAGCCTTGAGGTAGACCTGCTGGCTCCATGTCGTCCCGCTCCGCACAAACACATACACCGCACCAGAATTCGTGGCTGAATTGTTGGTTTGGGTTCCACCCACCCCGGTCGCGTTGCTATCCTCCTGGTGAGCCCCGACCACCACGGTGTCCCCCGACACCGCCACGGCAATGCCGAACAGGTCAGTACTTCCCGCATTGGAAGCCTTGAGGTAGGCCTGCTGGCTCCACGTCGTCCCGCTCCGCACGAACACATACGCCGCCCCGGCATTGCTGGCGCTCTCGTTGGGAGTGCTGTTC
Source organism: Verrucomicrobiales bacterium (assembly GCA_947460575.1). Classification (GTDB taxonomy): domain Bacteria; phylum Verrucomicrobiota; class Verrucomicrobiia; order Verrucomicrobiales; family V1-33; genus CAIZWU01. Next base: position 597 of record CANHIJ010000155.1, read on the forward strand.
ACCCCCGTCGTGCTGCTGTCCTCCTGGGGAGCCCCGACCACCACCGTGTCCACCGACACCGCCACGGCGTAGCCGAAATAGTCACTCGAGCTTTGGGTGGGGCCGTTGTTACTGGCTTTCAAATAGGCCTGCTGGGCGATGGGGTCGATGGTGATAGGATAGCGCGCGCCACGCTCGTCCACCAGGAGGCGGACGGCGTGCGGGGTGCCCGGAGCGGCAGGCGACGGATCAGCCAGCTCAAAGTGCGAGGTGAGCACCTTCCCATCCGCATCCCAAACTTTCAGGCCGGCATAGTTAAGCACGGTGGCACCGGCGGCATCGCGAAACTCCACGCCGAGCGCATCCGGCGTGACGTGCGGGCGCAACCCGCCCCGCACCGCGAGGAGGAAACTGAGCGCCGGCGGCGGGGTGCCGGGTGCGGTCCGCGCGGCGGGGTCAGCGGCGGGGCGGGTGCTCACCGTGAAGCCGTGCTCCAGACCGCGCTGGTCGTTGACGAACCATTCCTGCACTGCGGTATCCCACTGATAAGTGAGGCGCGAGCCCCCGGCCTGCACTGCGGGGGTGCCCGAGATGGTCTGCTGTTGGCCGCCGAAGCCATAGCCCTGCAACTCCAGGCCCCACGTCCAGCCACCGGCCCTGGGCGCGGCCACAAAGCCGCGGCGGTCGAAAGTCGTCGTCCATTGTTGCCCGGGGTTGCGCGCCTGCCATCCCCCCTCAATGGGCTGGAAGGCATGCCGCCCCGCCTCGTAGGCCTCCCGGATGCTGGTCCAGTCCGACTTCGCCAGCCCTTCGGGCACCTGATCCGGCGAGGCGGGTGGTTGCGGCTTGCCGGGCCGTTCCCCCGCAGAAAGCAGCCCAGGGAGGGAGAGTCCCATCAGGGCGGAGAGGAGTACGGGCCCTGGCAGCCAGGGCTTCAGCCCAGGCCGGAGTCGCGACAGGAAGGAGCCTGTGGCCCCGGAAAACTGGCGGTAGAGCGTGCTTTTCAGGAATAATAGTGTATTCATCAATCGTAAAAGTTACTGGGAGGGGCGGAGGATTTTTCCTGGTGCGGATTACCTGGCAAATGACCAGGCGGATTGGCGGTTGGCTGCGCTGGTTCCTTTTGGAGTTTTCTTATTTGGATTCAAATGCAGTCGGGTTGGGTTTTTGGTGGGGTCACGTCGCCGCAAGGCATCGGTGGAAAGGATGGCAGGGGCGCTGGCGGGGAGGGATCCACCCTTTTTTTGGGCCTTTAATGCAGATGCTCCGGCAGGCAAATCATAGTTGACGAACTGGGCAGAACCGCGGACGAACCGGGCACGAGGCCGGGATTTCCCGGCCATCTGGCCGTCCGCGGGAGGCGCCGGGGCCACCCGGAGCCGATGTCGGGCGGGGATGCTAGAGTAAATTATTGAGGCGGTGAAACTCGAGGCGGCTCAGCGTCAGGGGCTCCGCGATATCGAAGAAAAACACCTGGGTTTTTTCACGATCGAGCCGGGACACCTGCTGGATCTGGGTGGCATTGACCAGCAGACTGCGGCTGATCCGGGAAAAGAGCTGCCCCGGCAGTCTGGCCTCCCAATGGGCCAGCGTGCTCTTGGTCATGACCGGCTTGCCTCCAGCCGCAAGAATGCGCGTGTAATTCCCACGGCTCTCGACGACAGCGATGCGGCTGGCTTCGACAAAACGCAGATAGCGGCCGTCCTGCAGCCGGACCATGTCCGCCGCCTCCAGGGGCGTTTCAGAGACCAGAGGGGGACCCGGGGCAGGATTGGCCGCATCGCCCGTGCCGGGCTGGGAGAGCGCCCGCTGGAGACGCGCCACTGTCTGCGCGAGCCGGTCCGGGTGCACCGGTTTGGTCAGGTAATCCATGGCGTGCACCGCAAAGGCCCGGAGGGCATAACGTTCGAAGGCGGTGACAAAGACCACCGCCGGAAGCGGATCGATGCCCTCGAGGCGCGGCAGCAGGTCGAAGCCATTGTCCGGCGGCATTTGCACATCCAGAAAAATAACCTCCGGCCGGGTGGCGGCCACCAACTCCGCGGCAGACTGGATGTTGTCGGCCTCGCCCACGATGACGATTTCCGGATGCTGCTCGAGGCGCTCGCGGAGATGCTCCCGCAGCGATGACTCGTCATCCACCAGAATGGCGCGGATGACCCTGGGCGGGAGCGTGGCAAGGGCGGGGTTCATACGGTTCCGGAAACGGGGAGTGTGACCTGCGCTCTGACTGCGGTGGCGGTGCGATCAAACGTCAGGGCTGCCTGATCCCCATAGAGGAGGTGGAGGCGTTTCCTGAGATTGGCGATGCCGATCCCGGTGGACTTCGGGCTGCGCGGTTCCACCCAGCGGCCGGTGTTTTCCACCATCAGCAGCAGCCGCCCCTCCGACAGCCGCGCCTCGATGGCGATGCACAGCGGAAACGGGCTGGTCTTCTGGCCGTATTTAATGGCGTTTTCCAGGAGCGGCTGGACCAAGGCCGTGGGCACGTACGCGGCGCAGGCCTCCTCACTGACCCCGATGCGGGTCTCCAGCTTTTCCTTAAAACGGATCTTCTCCACCAGCAGATAGTTCTCCAGGGCGGTGACTTCCTCGCCGAGCGGGTGCTTGATCTGATGCAGGGAATCCTGAGCCAGCGAGAAGCGCAGGTAGTCGGCCAACGACTGGATCACATGGGCAGCCACTTTTTCATCCTTCCGCACCGCCATGAGGGTGGCCAGGGCATTGAATAGAAAATGAGGATTCACCTGGAAGCGGAGCAGCCTGAGCTCGGACAGATGGAACTCCCGCTCGATCTCGGCATGGCGCTTGTAGGACTTGATGCCGAAATAGAGCAGCAGCCAAATCATGAAGGTGGCGGCCCTCATTAAAAAAATCCCGATCCAGAACTCCCTCGTGATCCCGGGCAGTCCGCCAGCGTGCACTAACCGGTCAACCACCATCAAATCCCCATAAGCAAGCAGCAGCGAGACGAGCACCATCACCGGGACCAAGAGCCAGCGGTTCCCGAAGCGAGCCCATGCCCAGGAGCAGCAGGGTCGCAGCGCCAGTGTGATCAGGAAACCGTTCAAGGGACGTGTAATGGCGTAACCGAGGGCGGACGGATCCCGCAGCGAATCCGCCGCCAGGAACAGCGCCGGCACCAGAAAATTGAGCCCCCAACCGCCGATTTGCAGCGGCCAGAACGAAAAGAACCACTCAGATCCCGGGCCAGCTCGCGCCCCCCTGCCCGGATGGCTCTTGGGCGCGGTCCGCCACGATGCCGGGCCCGGTGTCGCCGCCCGACCCCGCAGAACATTCCGGAGCGTTTGATAGAACTGATTAATCATGGGGCCGGCTGGAAAGGCTTTTTGGAACTCCTTGATTTTTAAAAAAAATCAACCGCCCGCAGAGCGGAACCGGTACGAAGCGCAGGCAGTCATTTCAATGAAGGTTGGGGTTTACAGCGCAATCCAATGAATATCAATTAATTATGAAATCACCATGTAAAAAAGCCCTGATGACCGGGAAGCTGGCATCAACCGGCCATTGGCGTGCCCTTGTGTCCGAGTTGTAGCAGCGCCCGGGCCAATGCTTCCCATGCGAGGCGCTTTTTAATCACGGCGACAGGGCCACTCTGGAGAATTTTGCTCAGCATGGCGCTGTCCGGGTAGCCAGTAATGATGACGATCGGCAGGTCTGGATGCCATTCCTTGAGGTGAAGCTAAACTTCGTCGCTCGGCATGTCGGGGAGTTGCCGATCGAGAAATAGAAGGTCGAACTTCTGCTTTGCAGCATACAAGAGGGCTTCCTCGCCGCTGCCGACCCCAATCCGGCTGAATCCAGCCTTTTCGAGAAACTGTTTGAAGATCGATGGCAGGTTCGCGTCGTCATCCACCATCAGCACCGTTGGCTGAGCGGGTCCTTCGCCCTTGAGATGGGAGGGTTTTTCCAAAGACTTTTAGGGCTTGTTTATTTTGATGCCCGGATTGGTTGGCGGGGGCGTAGCTGGTTCCTTTTGCGGTTCTCTTTTTTAAATGCAGTTGGCTTTAGTTTTCTGGTGGCATCCCGTCACCGCACGGCATCGGCGGGAAGAGTGGTGTGAAAGGAGGGGGCGCTCAAACGGCGCTCATCCCCGCAGCTCCATTCTTGGGGACGCCGTGAAGGAAGTCAGATGGCGGTCAAGCGGCCGCGGTCAAGGGCGCCTGCGCACGCGGGCCCCAGACGCGGGGACCGTCGGGGTCCCGCCGCCCGCCTTCGCCCCCATCCTACACTTCACAGGCGCACGCCGAGACGCCTAGATCCTTGCACAAAATCCCGGCTCTGCGCATCCTAGCGAAAATGAACTTACCTCCGTTTTAATGGCCCTGGGGACATCCTCCGGCAGATCGGCGGTTGGGGCTCCCGTTTCTCGTGCCGCGGCTCTTCCTGGTTGCGCTGCCGCGCCGCCCGTGCATAGGCGAAAGACGAGTCCTTCGTCAGGTAATTTCCAGTTAGGATTTCAATTCGGCCCCATGATCCATCAGTTCTATCAGAAGCTCGAAAATGTTCTGCTGGGTCGGGCGGCGACGCCCGGCGCGGTATGGTGGCGGACCGGGATCGTGGGCGCGCCGGGCAGGGGGGAGGGAGCCACCACGAGATCGGCGTGGTTCCTTTCCTTTTGGCCGCTGCAGATCGGCGGTTGGGGGCTCACGTTTCTCGTGCCGCTATTGTTCGTGGTGACGGGTTCGGTCACGGATCCGTCCATTCTCTGTTATGGCATAGCCCGTCCCGTGAACGGTTTCCTGATCACGCTGGCGCTGAGACCGTGCTGCTCCTGGGCATTGGCCCGCTTCGGAAAGCGCTGGCTGCTGGTCCCGGTGATTCTCCTCGTCTCGCTGTTGGTCTCGTATGTGGAGTTGATGGGCGTTGACCGCTTGGTTCTCGCTTGCGGATTTCCCGCTGTCCCGAAAGAGACATGGATTGCGATTTATTTCATCAGGGTGGCCATCTTCATGATTTGGATGCTGCTCTATTTCGGCATCAAGTCCCTCAAGCACCATGCCGCGATCGAGCAGGAGTTCCAGCAGTCTGAGCTCAAGCTGCTGCGCTCCCAGGTGAACCCCCATTTTCTCTTCAATGCCCTGGCCACCATCACGGCCGTGCGGAAGGATGAGGAAATGGTTTCCCAGGTGACCCAGTCGTTGGCCGACTACCTGCGCTTCTCGCTAGCTCAGGAGTCCCAGCATCAGGTCAAGCAACCGCTCGGGCAGGAAGTCACTGCCCTGGAGAACTATCTGATAGTGGAGAAGATCCGCTTTCAGGAAAAACTGGTGACCCGCCTCGAGGTGAGTGAAGCGGCCTGGGCCGCGCAGGTGCCCACGGCCTTGACCCAGCCGTTGCTGGAAAACGCCATCAAATACGGCCAGAAGACCAGCCCGCCTCCGCTGTGCATCGCCATCGAGGCGCGTCTGGCGGAGGGGAGACTGTTGCTGATGGTGGAAAACACCGGCCGCTGGGTGGAACCGCACGGCCCGGACTCCACCGGGCTCGGCATCGCCAATCTCAGAAAACGCCTCCACCTCCTTTATGCGGAGCAGGCCGAGCTGACGTTTGAGCGCACCTCCACTGCGGTCCGCGCGCAGGTCTCCATCCCCGTTTCCGGAACCGCATGAATGCCGCCTGTGCCATGCTCCCGCCCAGGGCCCTCCGCGCGATTCTTGTGGATGACGAGTCGTTGCTGCGGCAGTATCTCCGCGAGCGCCTGGAGCGGCATCCGGAAATTGTCATCGTGGGCGAAGCGGACAACGTCCAGTCTGCGGTGGAACTAGTGGCTGCCACCCGGCCGGAGATCATTTTTCTCGATGTGGAAATGCCGCCGGACAATGGCTTCGACCTGCTGCCGCGCCTGGAGGGCATGGATCCGTTTCCGGCGGTGGTATTTGTCACCGCTTTTGACCATTATGCCCTCCGGGCCTTTGAGGTGCATGCCATGGACTATTTGACCAAACCGGTGCACCGGGATCGGCTCGCGCAGACGGTGGCGCGTCTCCAGCGGGCGCTCTCCCAGCCCCACGCGGGCGCTGCGGCGAGTCCGGCTCTGGGTCCGCATCTGGTCCCGAAAACGCCATTGGAGGCGGCGGACCTAGTCCGGCTGCAGGACGGCAGCTATCTGCGTTTTGTCCAAGTCGGCCGCATCGCCGCCGTGCAGAGCCAGGGGGATTACACGCGCATCCATGCGGCTGGCGGCAAGCCGGTCATGATCAAGAGCACGCTTTCCCATTGGGAGGCCAGACTGCCGGGGCAGCTCTTTTCCCGGATCAGCCGCAGCCTGCTGGTCAATCGCCAACAGATTCAGCAGGTGTTTCCGCTCGGTCGTGACCAAACCCAGGTGTTTTTCAACGACATCGCGGAGCCCCTGACGCTGAGCCGCCTCGAGTTCCGCCGCCTCAGGGTTTTCGTGTAGCCTCCGGCATCCCCGCTTGGTGCGGGCCCCAGATTGTCCAAGCGCCTCTAGCGGTCAGCCTGAGGGTCGGGAAAGGGACGCCCTCACTAAGGCCGACGACGTCCGCGCGGTGCAGGTTCCTTAGCCACCTTTTCTGATATCGAGCGACGACCGGACTGTCGCCTCTGCTTCTCCCACCGCCACTTGAAGTGGGAACAATAAGGTCCCCACTCCTTAAAAATCAGCGCCGCTTGAAGCGCCGTTCATACTCTTCGTGCAACTGCTCCTGCATGGCTTTGAGCTCCTCAAGGCTGAGAGCGGCCAGCGCCTCACCGGAACTTGTCGGCAGCTCCAGGAACTCCTCGAGGAGTTGGATCCGCCCAATCCATAATCCAGACTCGAGGCCTGAGGTGCGCTAGATTTCTGGACCAACTACCCTAAAGCTAAACCATGTCCCTCAAAGCCCGTCCTACCTACACCGCCGAGTTCAAAGCCCAAGCCATGGAGTTGCTGGCCCTTGGCAAGCCAGTCA